>NZ_JBVQCI010000007.1:0-246005 GCF_055702865.1 Dyella sp. PARNA 12/25
GCAACACTCCTTCCGCTTGCGCGTCTATAGTGTGTTGCGTTGACCGGCTGAAGTCGCAACCCAGAGCGGACCTTAGGGGCTATGGGGCTCTTAGACGGGAGAGGACTTTGAAGCTCGGATTTCAGGGAAGTATGGTTGCCGGTCCCAGTGGACCGATTGAGGTCGGATACCCGGTCCTCGATGCCCGTCGAGTCGCGGACGTTGTCGTGGTTCTTTGCGATTGGATGGCCTTTCCGAGAGGTGAGCCAGCCAGAAATCTCTTTGGTTATAGCTTCACTGGCGAGAATCTTTGGCGGGTGGAAGACATAGGAATGGGGGAAGTGGATGCGTACACCGGCATCACTTCCGAAGACCCTCTGTCCGCGTTCAATTTCGCTTGCTTCGCTTGCTTCGCTTGCACGATCGACTACAAGTCAGGCCAAGTGACGTCTAAGCAGTTCACAAAGTGAATTCTCGATAGGTCCGCTTCCGACCCATAGCGGACCTTGTAAGAAAAGGGGCGGAGGTAGCTGAATCGTGAGAACCGATGTCTCGACTACCTCCTTCCCCTTTGATTGACGAGCCGGTAAGCAGCCAATGAGGCGAAAAGCAGCCCGGATGAACATCTGGACGTTGTATCTTGAAAGTAGAAGGGGAGGGGAATGCAGGCACAGGCTTTGAAAGTCATCCTGATGGCAGTGGGCGGACTGGTACTCCTGGGCGCCATACTTGTTGGATACATACGCAATCTCAATCGTGTGGCACCTGTTGTAAATAACCCTGCGTTCGAGGTGCAAGGCGCCGACGCGGACAAGCGGTTCGCAAGGCTGGATGGCAAGGCCAATCTCTGGTTTGTGCTATTGACCATTGGCTTTGGACTCCTGGCATACCTTCTCTTTGACGCCCTTCTCGCCGTAAGGGTCATGGTGCTTCCGCCGGCTCTTATGACGTATGCCGCGGCACACGTGCTTCTGGTCCTGGCCGCGATGTTTGCAGGGATGGGTGTGGCTATCATCGTCTTCTGCGCCCTCTTTCGTCGCCGCCTGGGTGACGATGCGCGCTGGTATATCTACTACGCTTCTATTCGACGGTATGGCTGCGATTACGAGCGGCTCTGTCGAGGGCTGGGTTACGGCGTGCTTTTTCTCGTCGCCTTGTTGCTGTTCTTCGGCGTCAATTCGTATGTTCAGGTCCGGGAAACTGCACTTGCAGTGCATCCGTTCCTCGGCTTGCGGGAACAGGTGCATTCCTTCGGCGATATCACCGGCATAGACACGTCGGGAAAATTCGTTGCACCCAATGGTCGAATCCGGCACGAACGTGACTACGTCGTGCACTTCAAGGACGGCAGCCGCTGGGTAGCCAGCAACCTGCCTTCCGGCGACGTCTATGACCGCAAGCAGATAGTCGATGTGCTGGCCAAGCGGGCCAACGTGACCATTGTTGAAGTGCCTGTCTTCTCGACCAGCGATGTATACGATTAGCAGAAGGGTGGCCACCGAGATCGGCAAAGGGGCCTGCAAGGGGAGGAGGTAGTTAAATCGGAAGAGCCGATGCCATAACTACCTCCATATCCTTTGTCTCTCTGTCTTTCGCTGTCCGCTTCCGACCCGAAGGGGGCATAGCCAAAACGGGTTTCAAAAAAGGGGGTTACCGTTGAAAGCGAGCGCCATCGCGAACTTGGCCTTGATGCTTGTCCTGCTGGGCTGGCTGTTGATGGTCTACGGGTACTTTGCGTCCAAACAAAGGGGTCAGAGACAATTTCTGTCTCCTGATAGCGTCGACAAGGCATTCTCAGCCTGAGATTCGCTTTAAGAAATGTCTCTGACCCTTTTGTTCGTCTAGGTCACGGCGATAATTGAGATTTACCTATTTCGGGTCCGCATCCGAAGCAAAGCAGACTCACCCCCTGAGGCGCGCCGATGATTGCTGGGTACATTCTTTTTGGCGGTTTGATCGCGACGTTCGCTTGCGTCTTCGTCTTTTTGACCATCTTTATCGTGCGGGGCGCCAAGTACAGAGATCGGTCCGAACCCGAATACTCTCGTCTGACTTGGGGAAATCCTTTGAATGCGCTCTTCATTGAGCGCGTCTTAACCCCTGTAGGCCTCAGGTTCCGCAGCCTGCTTCTAAAGACGCTCATGGCTATATGGGCCCTTGTCTTGGTGGCCGGAATCGTGGCCAACTGGATTGGCTAGGGGCGGACTCAACTGCAAACAAAGGGGTTAGAGACAATTTCTGTCTCCTGAGAGCGTCGACAAGGCATTCTCAGCCTGAGATTCCCTTTAGGAAATGTCTCTGACCCTTTTGTTCGCAGCAAGCTGGAAGTGTCAGCTTCGGGATGTCGGCTGGGCACCCGGTATCGTTGCTGCGAACGAGGCAATGTGTGGGGGCTGGTGTGGTCTGCAGTCGATTCGAAGCGAACTACGGCCGGGCGATAGGTCGCTCAGTTTCCTGCCAGGCGATCAGCCCTACTTGCCGCTGTTTACAAGACGTCGTTATCAGGACTTATTTCTCAGGGGGAGATTCATGAACGATACGGATGTGCGTAATGAAGGTGCGTCGAATCAAAGAGGGAAGACCCCACGGCAGACCGTGCTGTTGGCGGCGCTGCTGGCAGTTATCGCCATCCCGTTTGCGGCCTCCCGGCTAATCCCGACGCACGAAGACCAAGCGCATGGCGGCCAGCCTGAACAAGTGGACCCATCGCAATACGCCGCCTTCCTCAAGGCCGTAACCGAAGCCGATGCGACGGCCGACCCGCAGCAGCGTTGCCTCGCATATCCGGATCTACCCGGAAGCCACTGGAACGCTGAAACCACGCGCGCGTACTGTGAGCTACGCACCCACAAGACCATGAGGCTTTCCGAGATCGACGAACTGCTCAAGCAGGGGCACGCAGCCGATGTCGATCGAGCCTTTCAGAGCTATCTGGATGAGCAGCTGAAGCAACCGGGCCATCCCGGCATTCTCGACATTGCCTTTGCCAACGCAGGCTTCTACGAGTCTTCGGCCGAAGCGCGAAGGGTTATCAATGCATGGAAGCGGCAGGCGCCGGAAAGCGCTTTTGCCATGGCCGCCAGCGGTGTCCAGTACGTGGATGCCGCCCAGTCCGTCCGCGGCGACGACGCTGCGGCGGACGTTGGCGCGCAGCAGATGACCGATATGCGTGATCTGCTCGTGTTAGCCCGCGAGGATATGGATGGCGCGGTAGCGACCATTCCCTCGATGACGGCGGTTTACGGATCGATGATCCACCTTGGCGGCCTGATCGGTGATCGGAAATACCAGCAACAGGCTGCTGTCTCGGGCCTGAGGGCTGATCCGTACAACTTCAGCATCCGGATCCAGATGATGAACCAGGCACAGCCGCAATGGGGGCGGCGGTTTGGAGGCTTGGCACGACAGCAGGAGAACGACGAGGCAGACGCGGCGCACAATCCATTGCTGCGCATGGTGGCGCAGAATCCTCAGGTGTACCGGGCGTATTGCAATTGCAGCGCCTATGAAACGCATCGCCGTGTCGAGCACGCCATCGATCGAAATCTCAGCTCGGGCAACCTGGTCAACCTCGCGGCGTCCGTTTACGACACCGACCCGCGTATGGCCGTGGAGATCTACTCTGAAGCGCTCCGCTTTGATCCCTCCGAGGAAGACGCATTGCGGTGGCGGTCCCAGCTGATGATCAAACTGGGCGACAAGCAGGGTGCCATTGATACCGTCGCAGCGGCATCCAGCCGATTTCCTGAGAACAGTACCTTGGCCACGCTGGTAGCGAATATCTATCAACAGGCAGGTCGTTTTCAGGAATCAGAGAAGACGTACCTCGCTGTGATCGAACGATACCCGGACGCCTTGTCAGCCATGTCCCAGTTGGGCGACTTGTACAACCACGAAGCGCACCAGCCGGAAAAGGCGAAGGCGCTGGCCGATACGTTGATTGCGCAGCACCCGGATTACCCAGAGGGCTACATCGTGCGAGCGTGCTATTTGATGGACCACGACTTGCCGGGTCGCTACGAAACGATCCACTACTTTATCGATCACTATGGGAATCAGCCGAGATTCCAGAAGCCGGTCGCGCAAATGCAGGCCTACCTCGCCAAACATCCCGAGCCGACGGGTGCGTAGAGCAATCCCGAAGAAGGGGGGAGTTCTTCTTCAAAAGAACCAGCGAGAAATGGGGCCAGAGTGCACTTCAAACAAAGGGGTCAGAGACAATTTCTGTCTCCTGATAGCGTCGACAAGGCATTCTCAGCCTGAGATTCGCTTTAGGAAATGTCTCTGACCCTTTTGTTCCTCCGGCTTGGTATGGCGCTAGGATCGGCGTGTTGGCTTTCGGGGTGTTTTCACACAGGCTGGACCCAAAGCCGACATTGCCGCAGACGGTGGCCGGCCCCTTTCTTTAACCGAGAGCAACAGGATCTTTCTTGAATGGCTTGGACGACGTCATACGTTGACGCACTGCGCGACTTCGAGATCGAGGCCATACGCATACTGGCCTCTGAGGTTCTGACGCACGAACAGCTTGAAGGGCTGAAAAGGCTTAAGGTGCCCGCTCGCTATGAGTACACAGGATGCGGCTACTTCCTGACAGTTGCCGACCCCGAACTTCCGGCTGAACGGCGAGCCTTGAACGTGCCGCCCATCATCGGGACGGCCGACGATGTCGTGAGCGGGTTCATCGTATTCCTTGGCGTGCACGAGCTCACACTTGAATGCCATACGTGGGGCGTCGCCGATGTGCCGGCAGACTTTCGCCAGAGAGATGTTCTTGTCCAGGAGCCGAGCCCTGAGAGCTTCATAAGACCCATTTGAGGAAAGGTCCGCTTCCGATCCGGAGCGGACCTAACAGATATACGTGCGGTCATGCATAGGAGTTGGGGATGGCACGGACGGATCTGGGAACCCGAATCTTGAAGGTGGACCACGCCGGTGAGTTTGGCGCGATTTCGATTTACACAGGTCAGATCTGGCTGGCCCACCTTCGGGCTCGAGACTTGGTTCCAGAGCTCATCGAATTCAGATCCCACGAACGCGGTCATCGCGCGATCTTTGCTGCTGAGCTTGAGCGCAGGGGACAGCGGCGATGCAGGAGCTACGCTCTGTGTGGAATCGGTGGGTTTCTACTTGGTGTCTTCACCGGATTGGCCGGACGTTCGGCAATATCTGCGACAACGGTTGCCGTCGAGAGCGTGGTTCTCCGTCACCTGGAAGAACAATTGCGGATCTTGCAGGGTGTGGACGAGGCGGCCGTTTCCGCGATCTCTTCGATCGCCTCCGAGGAACGGGAACATCACGATCGATCTTCAGCACACGTTGTCGCCACCAGCTTTTGGTATCTCGCGCTTAGCCCGATTGTTGCGGGAGCTACCGAAGCTGTGATCTGGCTTGGAATGAAGCTTTGATACGATCAGTGGTGTCCGCCACCAAACCGGAGCGGACCTTGCGCGAATCAATAAGGTCGGAGCGTTGATGAACTGGGCAGAACAGGGCTGCGAGGCATGTAGGCAGGGTGTTCTTTCGGGGGAATGGTCACCCGAAGCAGTGGCACGTACAGGTGGAACTAACCTTCCTCCCAAACGAGTCGTAAGCAACCTCCAGGCCCACGCATACCTTCATCACTGCGACCGCTGTGGCGCCTGGTGGCAGTTTGGCGAGCGCTCCGCCAAGGTCATCAGCGAGGCTGAGGCAAGACAGACGTTCCGGTCATACTTTGTAACGCGCTGATGTCTGCTTCCGACCCGAAGCCGACATATTCTGGGCACTTCGCCTCCATGTAATCACCGCACGCTCGCGGAAAGCGTTGGAGAAGAGTGATGAATCGGGCGCCTTATCTGATTGCGCTAATGCTGGCGACCAGTCTGGCTGGTTGTTGCGACAACGAGGTAGAGCAGACGGTAAGTTCACCCTCAGGTGAATCAAAGGCCTTTGTCTTCAATCGCGACTGCGGCGCGACGGTCGGGTTCAATACTCAGGTTTCCATTGCTCCCGAGGCGACCGATGCACCAAGGGGAGTAGGAAACGCTTTGGTTCTGAATGGGCAAGTGGCTCTGCAACTTCACTGGGTCTCGGATCGGGAGCTGGCAATCAGCGGACTTGGGACAGCGAGGGTGTCTGTGCAGAACGCTTCAGTTGGCAAGGTGACGATCACGTATTCGCCATAATGAATACGTCCGCTTCCGATCCAACGTGGACGGTAAGCATTGGTTTCCTTTTGCAGGGAGGAGGCGCTGCCCACAGTCACTCTTTGTGGACAGCCTGCGTCCGGAGGACAATGCATTCCAGTGCCTCAATGAGGATGCGGAACATGGCCCGATTTCAGCCTGATGGATGGCCCACTGTCACGCCCCGGATCGTCACCTCCGACGCAGAAGGCCTGGTCGCCTTTATCAAGACGGTCTTCAATGCGCAGGGCGAGCTTCATCCGGGACGACCGGCCGAACTGCGCATCGGCGATTCCATGCTGATGATCAGCGATGGCGGCGGTCAGCGCGACATGATGCCCGCCTTTCTGTACGTCTATGTTGAAGACACCGGTTCGACCTACGAGCGGGCGATAGCGGCCAATTCGGTGTCGCTGGAAGCGCCCACCGACACGCCTTACGGTGACAGGCGGGCCATGGTGAGGGACGGCTGGGGGAACACTTGGCAGATCGCTACACGAGGCAACAAAGGCTGATCCCCTTGGGCGCCGGCAATGTGAGGGAACATCCGGGTCTGCGTGGCATCGCCCCTGCTGGGTACCCCACGGATCGAATGATCGCCCTTTCCCGGATTGCCCCCTGCCCAATAAAGGGATCAGAGTGCTTTTCTTGCTCCATCGCTCTCGCCAAGCCTGCCCAAGCATCGCGCTGACAAATTTTCCCAAGCGAATGCGTTGTCGCATTTGCCTAGCCCGCCATCGGGGACGCTGCGCGACACTTATCCCACTCGCGCGCCAGGTCGTAGCGCGCTTGTAGCGCCAGCCAATAGAACCCGGTGGTACCGAGAACGGTCGCCAGTCGTATCGCGTGGTTGGCAGTCACCGGGCGGCTGCCCAGAATGAATGCTCTGATGTGCGCGACCGGAATGCCGGTGCGGCGAGCGAGCTGCGGGTTGTTCAACATCTGCGGTAGCAGATAGTCATGCAGCAGCACTTGTCCCGGGCAACGCAAGGGCAGTGAGGGTGCCACGCTGATGCGTGGCGTGAGTTTGATCAGATCCATGGGCCGGCGTTCCAGTTGGGCACGGCAAAACCGCGCAGGCGCGACTACGCTAATCCGTGTAGGGGAATGACCTAATTGCCCGTCCGTGATCATCCAGGTGTGGCGCATCGGCCCGAGAGCCGATGCGCCACGGGGACGATCATCGGACGGGGTTAAACAGTCACTGGTGGCTCGGGACCGAGCATGCCGGCGTAGTGGTCCAGGCAATGAATGGCCGTGGTGAGGTAGGCAATAAATTCACCAGAAACGGGCCATGCCACCGGTTTGACCGGCAGGCCCGATGCCTCGGCCTCCCGATAGCGCGCAATGTCGATCCGCAAACGCATCAAGGCGTAGGCCGCCAATGCAGGATCGACAGGAAACGCCAACAACCGTGAGGTGCCTTGGGTGCCCGCTGGGTGCGGGCGGCCGGGTCGGGCAGTGAGGGTGCCGTCAGGGGGATCTGACGGGCGAGCGCGTGCCGTATGATCGCGGATAGCCATGATCAACTTCCAGATAGCTGGTTATGGTTAGCGGGTCGTAGGTGGTTCCAAGCACCTGCGGCCCGCGCCTCATGACATTGCTGCCATGGTCGCTCGCGTAGCCCCAAACAATAACGGCGCGAGCGACCTGCCGAACGTAGCAGAACCCCAGCACACTCGCCTGTCAGGTTTTATCTTGACGTTGCTAGCGAAGAAGCCTTGTCGTTGGAGGCGTCTTCCTCCGCCGGGAAAAGGGGCGGAGGTCGTTAAAGAGGCCGCCTCACTTGATGGCGTGATGGCCGTAGCTAAATACCCGAGTGATGCGCCATCCATCAGGCGTCTGGTGCCAGACGATCAGGAATTTGGCGGCGCCAAAGCACTTTCCGGTTTTGATATCGCAGAACTCCTGGCTGCCCTCTTCAATGGCGCCAAATCCCTTGATCGGATAGACCTCCAGACTTCCTGGCGTCAGTTGACGGCGATAGTTGCCGCAGACATTACGGCGCGTCTTGTCGACGTAATCTTCCCTCGTCCAACTCACGCCACCGTTGTCGTGATAGAACTCGATGTTCGGGTCCAGGAACGTGGCGTGCTTTTCCAGTTGATCGGGCACATCGCAGTGATTGAATGTGCCGAAGAACTCAGAGTCCAACGCCGAGACAGTACGGTAAAGCGTCTCTTGGTTCGTCGAATCATTCGGGCTGGCTTGGTCGATGGGCTGTGCCGGCAGAGCTTGTGCGGCAAGAGCGAAGGCCATAGCTGTTCCGATGGAGATCCATTTCATTCTTGAGTCCTTGAGGTTGGTACGCATGAGGTGAAACCGATCTTCATGTTCGCTTTCGACCGTTGTCAAACACAGCGTGCGGCGTGACGTGTCATCGAGGCCGGCATGGGCACCTCGTGCATCTTTCACCTGTCGCGGCTATTGTCGATTCTCCCTCGCCCTGTTCGTCGATAAGAAGCCGAGGCAATCCTGCTGCGGCTTACACCTATAAGGCCCAGAAAATGAGCAAGATGCTCTTCGTCAATCTGCCTGTCACCGACCTGAAGCGTTCCAAGGCGTTCTACGAGTCTGTTGGCGCGGTCAACAACCCGGCTTTCAGTGACGACACCGCGGCGTGCATGGTGTTCTCCGAAACGATTTACGCCATGTTGCTCACGCACGATAAGTGGCGCCAGTTCACCAGCAAGCGGATTGTCGATGCACACACGGACGCGCAGGTGCTGCTGTGCCTGTCGGCGGACAGTCGCGACGAGGTATCGAGTCTGGTCGACAAGGCCAGCGGCGCCGGCGGCAAGGCCGACCCCACGCCCGTGCAGGATTACGGCTTCATGTTTGGACGCAGCTTTGAAGACCCGGATGGTCATATCTGGGAAGTGATGTGGATGAACCCGGAAGCCATCCCGCCGCAGGGCTGAGTACTTCCTCGGTCGAAAGAAACAAGGTCAGAGACACGTTCTTCGGCGCGGAGCATGTCTCTGACCTGGTCAGGGCAACACCCGCGTGATGTTCACGCTCGATCGGGTATTACTTGCGATCAGTTTTTGGGTGCGATAGACGCAAGCGTGTCGGCCGCCGCTGCCGGTCATGGCGGCCACTTGAATCGCTCAGCTGCGTTCGCCACCTCTGTTGGTTCCCTGGTCATGGTTACGTCGAGGTGTTTATGGAAATCCGTCAGCCCGTTCCTCCGTTCACCCTCGAAACGGCGAGGCAGAAAGTGCGGTTGGCGGAAGATGCCTGGAATAGTCGCGACCCAGAGCGCGTCTCGTTGGCGTATTCGGAACATACCCACTGGCGCAATCGCGCCGAATTCATCGACGGTCGCGCGGCAGCCAAGGCTTTCTTGACTCGCAAATGGAACCGCGAGCTCGACTACCGTTTGATCAAGGAACTCTGGACGTTTGGCGGAAACCGCATCGCGGTGCGCTTTGCCTACGAGTGGCATGACGACTCGGGGCAGTGGTATCGCAGTTATGGAAACGAGAACTGGGAGTTCAACGAGGCTGGGTTGATGACTCACCGTCACGCCAGCATCAACGATCAGCCGATCGGTGAGGCCGAACGGAAATATCACTGGCCTCACGGGCGTCGCCCGGACGAGCATCCGGAACTCAGTTCGTTTGGGTTTTAGAGCCGGGTACGCAACGTAAGGGCATCCAGCCCTTTCAGCGTTCAATCCTCTGCCTCAACGTCATCCCCGCGAAAGCGGGGATCCAGTGACTTTCGTTTTCACCGCACGCTTTAAAGGCGCTGGATCCCCGCTTTCGCGGGGATGACGTTGAGGGGGTTCGAGGCGTTGAGAGGCTCGAGGCGTTGAGGGGTTCGAGGCGTTGAGGGGGCTCGAGGCGTCGAGGGGCTCGAGGCGTTGAGGGAGTTCGAGACGTTGAGGGGGTTCGAGGCGTTGAGAGGCTCGAGGCGTTGAGGGAGTTCGAGGCGTTGAGAGGCTCGAGGCGTTGAGGGGGTTCGAGGCGTTGAGGCGCTCGAGGCGTTGAGGGGGTTCGAGGCGTTGAGAGGCTCGAGGCGTTGAGGGGTTCGAGGCGTTGAGGGAGTTCGAGGCGTTGAGGGGCTCGAGGCGTTGAGGGAGTTCGAGGCGGTGAGGGGGCTCGAGGCGTTGAGGGGATTCGAAGCGTTGCGCCGTGCTCACCCTGCCCAGTTGTGCCAGTGACTTTCGATGCGAAGAGCAAGCCGCTGGGCGCTTCGCCTGCCAGGCGGCTTCATGGTGCAAGCGGGCTATCGGTCGAGCCAACGACGCCGCTGACGAACGGCCGCTGCCGGGTAGAATGGCCAGATCGCGAAGCCTGAAAACAGGGAAAGTTGGCTTGCTTTGCCGGTACTATGGGCGACGGCTGGAACGCTAGCCTATCAATTATTCAACATATTCAACGTGTTGGCGGTCTTTTGGGTTGCCGCCTCACTGGATGAGGGTGTCCCGCATGCGCAAAGGCCTTATGGCCCTGTTTCTGGTGCTGGCGGGTATGTGCTCTGCCATCGCCGCGGAGCCTCCGCTCACGGCCGGGCAGTTGGTGGAACGCCAGCAGGCCGGGCAGGCGCCGCTGCTGCTCGACGTGCGCCACTCCGACGAGTACCTCGATGGTCACATCGCTGGCGCACTGAATATCCCGGTGGAAGAGTTGGCCAGTCGAGCCGGTGTGCTGGGCGTGCCGCGTGATAGCGAGATCGTGGTGTACTGCGTTTCCGGCCGTCGTGCGGCGCTGGCGCAGCAAACGCTGGAGTCGCTGGGCTACAGCCACGTACGCGTACTCGAAGGCAGCCTCAATGCGTGGCGTCAGCAACAGCTTCCCCTGACACACTGACGCCACTGCACTTTTCGTTACCCACATTCACAGGTCTTCATGGTCAACAAGGCACTTTCCCTGATCGGCGTTCCCACCGATATCGGCGCGGGTCATCGCGGCGCATCGATGGGGCCCGAAGCATTGCGTGTGGCCAATCTGGTTGCGCGTCTGCAGCGACGCGGGTTGGACGTGGTCGATCGCGGCAACTTGCAGGGGCCGCTGAACCCCTGGCAGCCGCCGCAGGATGGTTACCGGCACTTGCCTGAAGTGGTGGCATGGAACGAGGCCGTGCACACGGCCATCTACACCGAGCTGACCGATGGGCGACTGCCGGTGATGCTGGGCGGCGACCATTGCCTGGCCATTGGTTCGATCAGCGCCGTGGCGCGCTATTGCCGGGAACAGGGCAAGAAGCTGCGCGTGCTGTGGCTGGATGCGCACGCCGACTTCAATACGGCTGATGTGACGCCGTCGGGCAATATCCACGGCATGCCGGTGGCTTGCCTGTGTGGCAATGGCCCCAAGCCATTGGTGGAACTGGGCGGCCATGTGCCCGCCACCACGCCGGATGTGTACCGTCAGATCGGCATCCGTTCGGTGGATGAGGGCGAGAAGCGTCTGGTGCGCGAATCGCGCGTCAGCATCTTCGACATGCGCCACATCGACGAAGTGGGCATGAAGCGCTCAATGGAAGAAGCACTGGCCGATGTGGACGAAAACACGCATCTGCACATTAGCTTCGATGTGGATTTTCTGGACCCGACCATCGCGCCGGGCGTGGGCACCACGGTGCGCGGTGGCCCGAATTACCGCGAAGCCCAGCTGTGCATGGAAATGATTGCCGACACCGGCCGCATGGGTTCGCTCGACATCGTCGAACTCAATCCTGCTTTTGACAAAAGGAACCAGACCGCACGCCTTGCGGTGGATCTGGTCGAATCGCTGTTCGGCAAATCCACGCTGATCCGCTGAAACTATTTACGACACGAAACCAAGAACGAGAGCTCATGAAAACCCGCGTACTCACTGGCATCACCACCACTGGCACACCGCATCTCGGTAACTATGTCGGCGCGATCCGCCCGGCGGTGGCGGCTAGTTGGCGTGATGACGTGGATGCGTTCTATTTCATGGCCGACTACCACGCGCTGATCAAGAGCGACGATCCGGCACGTATCGAGCGCTCCCGTCTGGAGATTGCCGCGACGTGGCTGGCCGCTGGTCTCGATCCGCAGAAGGTCACGTTCTATCGTCAGTCGGATATCCCCGAGATTCCGGAGCTGACCTGGTTCCTCACCTGCGTCACGGCGAAGGGGCTGCTCAATCGCGCCCACGCGTACAAGGCGGCGGTGGACAAGAATGCGGAAACCGGTGAAGACCCGGATGCCGGCGTTACCGCGGGTCTGTACATGTATCCCGTGCTGATGGCCGCCGACATCCTGGCGTTCAACGCGAACAAGGTGCCGGTGGGTCGCGACCAGATCCAGCACATCGAAATGGCGCGCGATATCGCGCAGCGTTTCAACCATATCTACGGCCGCGAATTTTTCGTGCAGCCGGAAGTGGTGATCGAGGAACAGGTGGCCACGTTGCCAGGCCTGGACGGTCGCAAGATGTCCAAGAGCTACGACAACACCATTCCGCTGTTCGCCGGCGGGCAGAAGCAGTTGCGCGAAACCATCATGCGCATCGTCACCGATTCGCGTTTGCCGGGTGAAGCGAAAGACCCGGACAGCTCGTCGCTGTTCACCATCTTCCGCGCCTTTGCCAGTGAGGCCGAATCGACCGCATTCCGTCAGGCGCTGGTGAACGGCATCGGCTGGGGTGAGGCCAAGCAGGTGCTGTTTGAGCGTATCGAGGCAGACGTCGCGCCGATGCGCGAAAGCTACGACGCATTGATCGCACGTCCGGCCGTGATTGAAGAGATTTTGCAGGAAGGCGCCCGCAAGGCACGCGCCATCGCCGCGCCGAAGGTGGCTGAACTGCGCGACGCCATCGGCCTGCGCTCGGGCGTTTCCGTTGCACCGCAGGCCAGCGCCGCGAAGGCGGCCGCCAAGGCCGGCAAGGCGCCGCGCTTTGCAAGCTTCCGCGACGGCGATGGCAGCTTCCGCTTCCGCCTGTTCTCCGGTGATGGTGAAGAGCTGTTGCTGTCGAAGTCGTTTGCCGACCCCAAGGCCGCGGGTGTGCTGCAGAAGCGCATCAAGGAGCTGGGCGCTGCTGCTGTGCTTCACGTGCAGCCGTTGGCGCTGGTGCTGGAGCTCGATGGCGAGCACGTGGCTGCCACGCCCACCTACGACGGTGAGCCGGCCCGTGACGAAGCGCTGGTGCGCCTGCGTGGCGCGCTGGAACAGCTGGCCACGCAAGAGTGATCATTGCCAACGCCCGCGCCGAGTGATCTGACCCATGCGTTATCTCCCCATTCTGTTGCTGATTCCGTGGCTGCTCGTTTTGAGCTGGGCGTATTGGGCTTACCCCAAGAGCCTGCCGCGCACGCGGCCACGCCGCACATTTGACGTGGCGGCGTTGCTGCTGGCGGCGTTTGCCACCGTGCAATGCGCCACCACCGCTTTCGACACGGCGACGGTGCCGGTGGCGGGCGAGTTTGGTCCCAGCAGCGGCGCCATCTGGCAGCAGGTATTGCCGGCGTTGTATGGCTATGGCGGTTGTGTGGTGGTACTGGTGCTGGCGCTGATCGTGCGTCATCTCGTTTGGCGCCCGCAGGCACGTTGATAGACGGAAACCCTTTCGATGCAAGACACAGAACTCCAGAAATATCTGCTTCGCTTGTTCGAGCGCCACGACGTGGAGCTGGAACCCGACGAGGAATGGCTGATGACGGATGGCGATTTCCCTGCCGTTCGCGCCATCTGGCACGACGGCGCCGCGAGCGAGCCCGGGCGTCTGGATGTGGATGTGGTGCTCAGCGAAGAGCGCCATATCGAGGAAAGTTTTGCAGGCAAGGGCAGCGGCGAAGCCGCGTGTCGTGATGCGCTGGATGCTTTCGAGCGCAGTGTGTTCCATGTGCTGCTGGCGGCTTGCTGGTATGTCACCGACGAACGCCAGATGCAGTTGCATGCCTGGGATATGGGCGTGCGCACCTGGGATGTGTTTGTCGGGCCGCTGCAGTCGACCAGCGAGCATGTGCAAGCGCCGGAGGATCTGGTGCCTGCGTTGCGTACCGCGTTGCAGAGCGAAGCGCTGAGCCCCGAGTTGCATTGGGTGCGCCTGTTCTATCGTCGTGGTGATGATGGCCAGGTCAGCGCCGAGGCCCTGCTGGACAATGCGCCGTGGCCTGCCGGCGATCGCCTGCTCGCCTCGCTGACATGGCCTGCCGATGGGGCTGGCTACAGCGTGCGTGGCTTTGTTGCGCTGGATATCCGCGATTACTGAAGACGCCGGCGGTTTCCGCTCTCTGTAGGAGCGCACTTGTGCGCGACAAGCCTACGGAGCGGAAACGTCACGGCGCCGCGGTCGCGCACAAGTGCGCTCCTACAAGAGGTTTTCGGTGGTTGTGGTGGTGTCGCCGTGCTGTCGGAGTTGGTTACGCGGAATGTTCGCGATGACTGAAGGCGCGGGCGTTTCCTTCTCTTTGTAGGAGCGCACCCTGTGCGCGACAAGCCTACGGAGCGGAAACGTCGTGGCGCCACGGTCGCGCACAAGGTGCGCTCCTACAAGGGGTTTTCGGTGGTTGTGGTGGTGTCGCCATGCCGTCGGAGTTGGTTACGCGAATGTTCGCGAACGGGCGTTTCCTTGTCTTTGTAGGAGCGCACCCTGTGCGCGACAAGCCTACGGAGCGGAAACGTCGTGGCGCCGCGGTCGCGCACAAGGTGCGCTCCTACAAGGGGTTTTCGGTGGTTGTGGTGGTGTCGCCATGCCGTCGGAGTTGGTTGCGCGCAATGTTCGCGATGACTGAAGGCGTCGGTGTTTCCTTCTCTTTGTAGGAGCGCACTTGTGCGCGACAAGCCTGCGGAGCGGAAACGTCGTGGCGCCGCGGTCGCGCACAAGTGCGCTCCTACAGGGTGCTTTCGGCCGTCGCGGTGAAGTCGCCGTGTTGTTGGCGATAGGCGAGCAGCGCCGCCTGCCGTGAAGGGTAGTAGAGGATGCCGGTGCGCTCAGGCGGCAGGCCGGCGTCGGTCATGCGCTTCACCAACTGCACGGTACGCCCCGCGATCACCAGCTGGATACCTTGCTTTCCCAGGGTGCGTCGCAAATCGTCGATGGCGAGGAAGCCGGTGATGTCGTTCTTCGTCATCGAGATGGCGTCGATGACCATCCAGTGTGGGTGCTGCTCCTTCGCCAGGTGCGCGACGCGGCGCCGGAAATAGTCGGCGTTGAAAAACGTCAACGGCGACTCGAAGCGATAGATCAGAAAGCCGGGGATGGCGTGCGCCTCGGGGTAGTGCGCCAGTTCGTAGAAGCCTGCCTGGCCATCGATCTGCCCAAACTGTTGCTCCGTCGGTCGCGCCACGTGCGATAGAAAATAGAGCAGCGCCATCGCCACGGCCAGCAGAATGCCGGACATCACGCCGAACAGCACCACGCCGACCACGGTGATCCAAGCAATAACGTGCTCGCTACGGCTGAAGTGCCGGAGTTCGCGCAGTCCACCGAGATCAATCAGGCTGAGTGCAGCGGCGACCAGGATGGTGCTCAGCGCAGCGATGGGCAGCATCGCCAGCACCTGGGTGAACAACGTCATCACCAACAGGATGGCGAGCGCGGCGATGATCGAAACCAGCCGGCTCTTGCCGCCCGAGCTGTCATTCATGGCCGTGCGAGAGCTGGAGCCGCTCACCGCGAAACCCTGGCACGCGGCGCTGGCGAGGTGGGAGATGCCCAGCGCAAGGAACTCCTGATCGCCGTTCACGTGATAGCCGTTCTTTGCGGCGAAACTGCGGCTGGTGAACATGCCGCTGCTGAAGGTAATCAGTGCGAGTGCTCCCGCTGCAGGAGCCAGCGTGCCAAGCAACTGGTGGGGCAGGTCCGGCATCACCCAGTGTGGCAGCCCGGTCGGCAGCGCGCCGACAACGGCGACGCCGCGATCGGTCAAGCGCAGAGCCCAGGTGATGACGGCGGCACCGGCCAATGCGATCAGCGCTGCCGGGCCACGTCGCCAAGATGCCTTCAGTGCAAAGTACAACACGAGGGTGCCAGCGGACAGCAGTGCGGTGGGTACATGCACGTCAGTCAGATGTGTGAATACCGAATGCACCTGGCTGATCGTATCGCTGCCTTCGGCCGTCATACCAAGCACCCTGCCTAGCTGACTGGCCAGAATGACGACAGCGACGCCGTTGAGCAGGCCGACCAGGATGGGGCGCGAAAGAAAATCCGCGAGAAAGCCCAGGCGGAACCGTGCAGCGATCAGGCACAGCACGCCGGTGAGGATGGTGAGTGCCATCGCATAGGCCTGGTACGCGTCTGTGCCTGGCGTGGCCAACGGCATCAGGGTGGCACCGAGCATGGCGCAGGTGGATGCGTCGGGGCCGACAATCAGCTGCCGGGACGATCCGAACAGCGCATACACGATCATCGGCAATACGGTGCTGTACAAGCCGATGATCGGGCTGAAGCCGGCCAGTTGCGCATAGGCGATGTTGATAGGCAGCGCGACGGCAGCAACGGACAGGCCGGCCTGCAGATCGGCGCGCAGCCACTCGCGCCGGTAATGCAGCAGCTGATGCAACCCTGGCATGAAGCGCTGCAGCCGTGAGCGCATGGTGTCAGCCAGTGGTGACGAAAGCGAGAGTGATGGCGTGCATGATGGTGACGCGGTTACTCCCAGCGATTCAGGTGAGGGCCGAAATGTTCGCGTTGCGGACGCACCACGCAGAAGCGATGACCGCTCGGCGCCTGCATGACCCACCAGCGCTCGCGCACGCAGGCCACTCGCGTGGCACCCAGTTTCTCCAGCCGCTCCACTTCGGCTTCGAGGTTGTCCGTTTCAATATCCAGGTGCACGCGGCTTTCGTGTTCCACTTTTTGCAGCAGGATGATCGGCTCATCGTGTTCGGTAGCGAGTTCGGCATACTTGCCGTCGCCATCCTGGTCCACCGTGACGATGGACTTGCCCAGGGCATGGCTCCAGAACGTGGCCGATTCGGCGAGGTTATTCGTCTTGCAGTCGATGACGATGGTGCACAGGCGGCTGTGATGCATGGCGGGTTCTCCACGACGTCTGTGCTGATCGTATAGCGCTAGTAAGTGGATGCGCTGTCAACGCGGGGAAAATGCGCCTTTTCTGATGCATTGCGACGATATGCCTGAACTGGCAAACGGCGAGCGCGTGTTACGGTGCCGCGCTGTGGGTGATGGCACGGCCATGTTCGAGGTAGGTATGAGTGACACGTTCGACGATTTGCAGACAAGCTATGGCCGCTGTCTGCAGCATGGGCATTTCATTGCCCGTTTCTACGAAATTTTCATGGACAGCCATCCGGATATCCGGGCGATGTTCACGCACACGGACTTCAGCAAGCAGAACCTTGCCTTGCGTCGCGGCATCAGCGCCGCGATAGCGCACGCCGGGGGCAGCACGCTGACGAAGCGCACGATTGAGCAGATGGCAGGCGCGCATAGCCGTGGTGGTCGCTGTCCAGTGCAGCCGGAGCTGTATCCGTATTGGACCAAGAGCTTGCTGGAAGCGATTCGCGAGCACGATCCGGAATACAGCCCCGTGTTGGAGCAACGCTGGCGCAAGGCGCTGGATCACACGGTGGAGCATTTTGCGCGGCATTACTGACTGGGCCGATACGCGCATAAAAAAGCCCCGGCCAGGCCGGGGCTTTTTTTCGGGCTCCACCACAAAGAACCGTCATTCCCGCGAAAGCGGGAATCCAGTGCCTTCGCTCTTCGACGCCCTAAAAGTCACTGGATTCCCGCTTTCGCGGGAATGACGATTCTTGGCCCCTGAGACGTACGGTGAATGGTGTCACTCCACTTAGTTCGAGCATAAAAAAAGCCCCGGCATGACCGGGGCTTTTTCGTGGAGCAGGCTGCCTTAGTTCGGCGACGACAAATCGTCCAGCAGCGCCTTGAGGAAGCGCGCGGCTTCACCGCCGGTGGCGGCGCGATGGTCGAAGGTGAGCGAGATCGGCATGCGGCGATGCACTTCGATGCCACCCATCACGGCCACCACGTCGTGGCTCAGCTTGCCCGCGCCGATGATGGCAACGCACGGCGGCACGACAACCGGCGTGGCGTAACGACCAGCGAACATGCCGAAGTTTGACAGGCTGATGGTGTAGCCCGAGAGCTCCGACGCCGGGATGGAGCGATCTTCCACCGACGTACGCAGGCGCTTGATGGCGGCGCGGATGCCGGCGCCATCGAGCACGTCAGCATTGCGCAGGGCCGGCACGAACAGGCCTTCCTCGGTGTCCACGGCAATGCCGATGTCCACGTGCTGGTGCAGCGTGCGGGTGAGGTTCTTGCCGTCGAACCACGCATTGAGTGCCGGCACCGTCTTGCATGCGGCAACGATGGCGCGGATCAGGCGGGCGGTGATGTCCTGCTTGCCAATCCAGGCGTGCAGGTCGGCATCGTCCACCAGGGTGGTCGGCACCACGTTGGCGTGGGCTTCGGCCATCACGCGCGCCATGTTGCGGCGTACACCCTTCAGCTGTTCCGGCTGGCCGGTCACGGCCACGCTCGGCGGGGCCGTGCGCACCGGCTTGCCGGCAAGCGACACCGGCGTGCGGCTCGGGGCAGGGCCCTGCTCCGGCAGTTCCGGCGCCAGGTGACGGCCGGCCGAGGCGGGCACGCTGCGGGCCGGGGCGGCGCCCAGTGCGGCGGTGCCGTTGGCGGCGGCGTTCTTCACGTCCTGCAGGGTGACCACGCCGTCGGCGCCGGTCGGGCGCACGCGGGTCAGGTCGACCTTGAGCTTCTTGGCGAGCGCACGTACCGCCGGCACGGCCTTCACGCCGCCGACGTTGCTGGCCTGTTCCACGTGCACAGCGTTGCCGCTGATCATGGCGCCGACCACGGTGCCTTCGTCTTCACGATCGGCCTTGTCGTTGCTTTCGATCTCGCCGCCTTCATCGGAGGCGACGACCTTGTGATCGGGGGCCGGGCTACCGGCGCCCTTCTTCGGGCCGTGGTGATGGCCGGTGGATTCGGCTTCGGCACGCTGCTTGGCGTTCGGGTCAGGCTCGAACTCGGCCAGCGCGGCGCCGGTTTCAATGATGTCGCCGGCAGCGCCGTGCAGCTTGGTGACCTTGCCGGTGTACGGCGACGGCACGTCGACGACGGCCTTGGCGGTTTCCATCGACACCAGCGGGGCGTCGAGCTTGATGGTGTCGCCTTCCTTCACGTGCCATTCGACGATGGTTGCGTCGGGGAGGCCTTCGCCGAGGTCGGGGAGGTAGAACGTCTTGATGTCAGCCATGTTCGGAATTCCGTGGTCAGGCGGAGAATTTCATTTTGCGTCATCCCGGCGCACCCCACAAAAGGGGGCAAGGGCCGGGATCCAGGGCGATGTCGCTCGGTCGTCGCGGAAGGTTTTGCGTGCTTCGCACCACGTATTTCACTGGATTCCGGCCTTCGCCGGAATGACGCTTCGTTGAAGTGTTCGGTTACGACGCTGCCATCGTGCGCTTGGCGGCTTCCACCACGCGCTCGGTGCTCGGCAGGTACTTCATTTCAAGACGGAACAGCGGAATGTGCGTGTCGAAGCCGGTAACGCGCTCGACCGGCGCCAGCAGGTCGTACAGGCATTCCTCGGCGATGCGCGCGGCGATTTCCGCGCCGAAGCCGGCGGTCTTCGGGGCTTCATGCACGATCACGCAACGGCCGGTCTTCTGCACCGACTCGGCAATGGTGTCAAAGTCGAGCGGGGTCAGCGTGGCGACGTCGATGACTTCGGCGCTGATGCCTTCGGCGGCCAGTTCATCGGCGGCTTCCAGCGCTTCCTTCACCTGGGCGCCCCAGGTCACGATGGTGACGTCGGTGCCGTCGCGCAGCACGAAGCACACGTCCAGCGGCAGGGCCTCGCCGTCATCGGGCACTTCTTCCTTGTACTGGCGGTAGATGCGCTTGGGCTCGAAGAACATCACCGGATCCGGATCGCGGATGGCGGCGAGCAGCAGGCCGTAGGCACGTGCCGGCGACGACGGCATCACCACGCGCAGGCCCGGGATGTTGGTGAACAGGTGTTCGTTCGCCTCGGAGTGGTGCTCCGGCGCACGGATGCCGCCGCCCCACGGTGCACGCCACACGGCCGGCACGGTGATGCGGCCGCGGGTGCGGTTGCGCAGACGGGCGGCGTGGCAGGCGATCTGCTCCATCATCGGGTAGATGAAGCCTTCGAATTGCGCTTCGGCCACCGGCTTCATGCCCTGGGCGGCCATGCCGACCGTGACGCCGGCAATGGTGGTTTCGTCCAGCGGCGTGTCGAGCACGCGCAGTTCGCCGAACTTTTCCTGCAGGCCCTGGGTGGCGCGGAACACGCCGCCGTTGACGCCAACGTCTTCGCCCAGCACCACGACGCTTTCGTCGTGGGCCATTTCATACGCGAGAGCCTGGGTGACGGCTTCGATAAGAGTGATCTGTGCCATGACTTAGTGCGCCTTCTTGTCGAGCTGGATGGCGAGATCGCGCTGCTTGGCGAGATCGGCGGGGACTTCGGCGAAGGTGTAGTCGAACATCGCCGTGACCGGCTGGGTCTTGGTCTCGAGGTAAGCGTTGACCTCGTTGTCCATCCAATCGTCGCACTCGGTCTTCCAGGCTTCTTCCTTGGCGTCGTCCCACACGCCCTTGGCGACGAGCCATGCGCGCAGACGCTTCATCGGCTCCTTCGCCCAGGCGTCCTTCACTTCCTGCTCACCGCGGTAGCGGCGGGCGTCGTCGGCGGTGGTGTGGTCGGAGAGGCGATAGGTCACGGCCTCGATCACCGAACCACCCTGGCCGTTGCGTGCACGTTCCAGCGCGTCTTCCATCGCCTTGCGCACGGCGATGATGTCGTTACCGTCGACCTGGATGCAGAACAGGCCGGCAGCGATGCCCTTCTGGGCAAGCGTCGGCGCGCCGGACTGGATCTTGCGCGGCACCGAAATGGCCCATTGGTTGTTCACGATCACTGCCACCATCGGCAGGTTCTGCGCACCGGCGATGTTGATGGCGCCGTAGAAGTCGCCCTTGGACGAACCACCGTCACCGATGGTGCACACGGCGACGCGCTTTTCGTTGCGGATCTTGAACGCCAGTGCGGAACCGGCGGCGTGCAGGCACTGCGTGGCAATCGGCACCGACCACGCGAAGTCGTGGCGCGCCGGTTCCTTCTGGTAGTCGTTGCCGCGCTCGTCGCCGCCCCAGTACATGTACACCTCGCGCGGCTGCACGCCGCGGTAGAGCTGTGCACCGTATTCGCGGTAGCTCGGGGCGAACACGTCTTCCGGTTTCATGGCGCTGCCGATGCCGACGTGGGCGGCCTCATGGCCAAGACAGCTGGCGTAGGTGCCGAGCTTGCCGGTGCGCTGCAGGGCCACCGACTTCGCGTCGAACACGCGGGTCGACATCATCAGCTTGTACAGCTCAACCATGTGGTTAAGGTCTTTGGCGAATTCAGGCAGGTCATCACGAACCTGCTTACCTTCAGCGTCGAGATACTGCAGGTATTCGATTTCAAACTTGGCGGCGATGGACACGACTCGCTCCCGGAGTGAGTAATGGTGGGGATATGGAGTGCCGGGGCGTCGGCGGCCCATCCAGTGGGGCCAGCGGTGGACGTAAAGCCCTGAGCAAGACAGAAATTGTTACAGGTGGCCATGTTGCGCCGCAAGGCACGGTGCAGCATGCGGCCTCGTACGGAGGGTGCCGCGACAACGGTTACCATGGGCTTTTCCCGCGATCAGGAAGGTCATGACCGAGAATCAGCGCGATCTCGAGGCCGGCATCGAACTCGACCTTAACGGGCGGCTTACGTATGGCGGCTACCTGCGGCTGGATACGCTGCTTTCTTCGCAGCAGCCGCTCAGCAACCCGCCGCATCACGACGAGATGCTGTTCATCGTGCAGCACCAGGTGGCCGAGCTGTGGATGAAGCTGATCATCCACGAGCTGAAGTCCGCCCTGGCGCATCTGCGCCGCGATGACCTGGACCCCTGCCTGAAGATCCTGGCGCGCGTGAAGCAGGTGCAGCGCCAGCTGTTTGAGCAGTGGGCGGTGCTGGAAACGCTGACGCCTTCCGAGTACCTGGAATTCCGCGGCGTGCTGGGTTCCTCCTCGGGCTTCCAGTCGCTGCAATACCGGCAGATTGAATTCCTGATGGGCAACAAGAACGCCCAGATGCTGCAGGTGTTTGCCTATGACCCCGTGGCGCAAGCCGCGTTGGCCGACGTGTTGAACGCGCCGAGCCTGTATGACGAATTCCTGTGCTACCTGGCGCGCCGCGGCCACGACGTGGCGACGGAACTGACCCAGCGCGACTGGTCGCAACCGTATCAACGGCATGCGTCGCTGTTGCCTGTGTTCAAACGCATTTACGAAAACCGCGCGACGTATTGGCCGGAATACCACATGTGCGAACAGCTGGTGGACATGGAGGGTAGTTTCCAGCTCTGGCGTTTCCGCCATATGAAAACGGTGGAGCGGATCATCGGGCATCGGCGCGGCACCGGCGGTTCCTCCGGGGTGGCCTTCTTGAAGAAGGCGCTGGACCTGGAGTTTTTCCCCGAACTGCTGGATGTCCGCACTGAGCTGGGTACCTGACGAAACAGGTATGCTGCGGCGCATTTGACGCCGCCTCAGTCAGCGGTTACATGTTTCGATCCGCAAGAAGTTTCGACTGGCACGTGAGTGCCGTACCTGCAGCCAAGGGGAACGCATGAGCGATACCACCACCACCGCACCGAAGGTGCCCGAATTCCCCACCACCATGGGCCATCCACGACCGCTGTGGATGCTGTTCATGACCGAGTTCTGGGAGCGCTTCGCGTTCTACGGCATTCGCTGGGCGCTGGTGCTGTACATCGTTTCGCAGTTCTTCGGCGGTGACGCGACGGGCGAGGCCCCGGCGGGTCGCACCTATGGCGCCTACCTGGCGCTGGTGTACGCGGCGGCCATCTTCGGCGGCTATATCGCGGACCGTGTACTGGGTTACCAGCGCTCCATCCTGGTCGGCGCCGTGGTGATGTCGGCGGGCCTGTTCGCCATCGCCATTCCCGAGAAGCACATCTTCGAGCTGGGCCTGGCCACCATCATTGTGGGCAACGGCCTGTTCAAGCCGAATATTTCCGCCATGGTGGGCAAGCTCTACGGCATCGGTGATGAGCGCCGGGATAGCGGATTCACCATCTTCTATATGGGCATCAACCTCGGCGCGATGATTTCGCCGGTGCTGACCGAGTGGCTGGCCAAGGCGGTGTTTGGCAGCAACTCCATGCCCAGCTACAAGTACGTGTTCATCGCCTCGGGCGTGGGCATGCTGATCAGCCTGTTCTGGTTCTGGGTGGGCCGTCGTGGTCTCAACGACATCGGCCGTCCGCCGCTGGGTGGCGAGAACCGCATGCGCGTGGTTTACGTGTTGCTCGGTACGCTGGTGGGTATTCCGCTGGTCTATTTCCTGCTGGCGGCTGGTGCGGGCTTCCTGCAGTGGGTGCTGACGATTCTGTTCCTGGGGCTGGCGGCACTGCTGCTGGCGGAGGGCATCCGCGAGGGCAAGGTGCAGCGTGACCGCGTGATCGCCATGCTGATCATCTTCGCGTTCAACGTGCTGTTCTGGATGTTCTTCGAGCAGGCGGGCAGCTCGTTCACCTTCCTGGCCGACAAGATCGTCAATCGCCAGATGGGCAGCTTCGAGTTCCCCACGGCGTGGTTCCAGTCGGTCAACTCCATTGCCATCATCGCGCTGGCGCCGGTGATTGCCTGGATCTGGGTGGCCATGAAGAACCGTAACCCGTCCATTCCCCGTAAGTTCGGCCTGGGCCTGATTTTCAACGGCCTGGCCTTCCTGCTGCTGATGTTCGCGCTGTCCAGCCTGGTGAGCGAGCAGGGCAAGATCCCGTTCTGGACGCTCTTCATGGTCTACGTGATCCAGTCGGTGGGCGAGCTGTGCCTGTCGCCGATCGGCCTGTCGATGGTGACCAAGCTGGCGCCGCTGCGTCTGGTCGGCTTCGGCATGGGCGGCTGGTTCCTTTCCACCGGCATCGGCAACAACCTGTCGGGCATCTTCGCTGGCCACGTCAGCGGCGAAAACGGCATGACGGTGACGTCTGCGTTGAACGGCTATACCTTCGGTTTCTGGTCATTGCTGGGCGCGGGCGCGCTGCTTTTCATCATCGCGCCGCTGATCAATCGCTTGATGCATGGCGTGAAGTAAGAGAGCCAGGCACCCTGCCTACGGAATGGCATTCCCGCGAAGGCGGGAATCCAGTGTCTTTAAGCTTTTGGCACGTTGAAAGTCACTGGATTCCCGCCTTCGCGGGAATGACGAGCAAAAGCCGGCGGCCGGCACTTACTTCGGCTCGATCGCCTGAAGCTTGTCCAGGATGCGCATCAGCCAGGTGCGCTCCTCTTCGTCCAGCTTGGACAGAAGATTGCGTTCGTGGTCGCGGGCCATTGGCGCCACCACCTCATGGATGGCCCAGCCGGCCTCGCTTAAGCCCAGCACCGAGCGGCGCTTGTCGCCATCGTGGGTGGCGCGGGTGACCCAGCCTGATTCCACCAGTTTGGCCAAGGCGCGACTCACAGCCACCTTATCCATGAGCGTGCGTTCGGCTACCTCGCGGGCCGACAGGCCGTCAAAACGGGCCAGCACGGCCATCACACGCCACTCCGTCATGCTCAGGTCAAATCGACGCTGATAATCGTCGGCAATGGCCTGGCTAACGGCATTGGAAAGGATCGAAAGCCGGTAGGGCAGAAAGTGCTCCAGCTCCAGCGGTGCATGGTCGGGGTGGCGTTCTTCTGGCACTGGTGCGACGCTCCTTGCAAATGGTTTCATATGTAACTATAACGTCAGGATTATCAGGATGGTCGCACGCTTTGCGTAGGCCATAGAGCATCGATCCGTCAGGAGATTCCCATGAGCGCGCAGCCCAATCTTGGCATGCAGGTCACTACCTTCGAAAACCCGATGGGCATCAACGGCTTCGAATTCGTTGAGTTTGCCGCACCAGAGGGCCGTAGCCATGAGCTGCACACGCTGTTCAAGACCATGGGCTTCAGCGCGGTGCTCAAGCACAAGTCGCGTCCCATCACCGTTTATCGCCAGGGCGGCGTGAACCTGCTGGTAAACGAGGATCCGGACTCCTTTGCTGCTGAATTCGCCAAGGCTCACGGTCCGTGTGCAGCGGGTTTCGCCATTCGTTTCCAGAAGCCTTCCAACGACGTGCGCGTCACGGTGATGTCCAATGGCGGCGAAGCGGTGGACGAGAAGGCTGAGCGCACCAAGGCGGTGAACGCTCCGGTGGTGAAGGGTATCGGCGACTGCATGCTGTATCTGGTCGACCGTTACGGCGACAAAGGCAGCATCTACGACGGCGACTACGAGGCGATCCCGGGTGCCGAGCAGAACCCGAAGGGTTTCGGCCTCACCTTTATCGATCACCTCACGCACAACCTCTACTTCGGCAACATGCAGAAGTGGTCGGACTACTACGAGCGTCTGTTCAACTTCCGCGAGATCCGCTATTTCGACATCAAGGGTGCCAAGACCGGCCTGGTGTCCAAGGCCATGACCGCACCGGATGGCATCGTGCGCATTCCGCTCAACGAGTCGAGCGATCCGAAGTCGCAGATCAACGAATACCTCGACGCCTATCACGGCGAAGGCATTCAGCACATCGCCATGTTCACCGACAACATCTACGACACGGTGGAAGCGATGCGCGAGCAGGGCGTGGAGTTCCTCGATACGCCGGATACGTATTTCGACGTGATCGACATGCGCATTCCGAACCACGGCGAAGATGTGCCGCGCCTGGCCAAGAACAAGATCCTGATCGACGCCGACCTGGAGACCAAGCAGCGCAAACTGCTGCAGATCTTCACGCAGAACAACATTGGACCGATCTTCTTCGAGATCATCCAGCGCAAGGGCAACGAGGGGTTCGGTGAAGGCAACTTCCAGGCGCTGTTCGAGTCGATCGAGCGCGACCAGATGAAGCGCGGCTTCCTGTAAGAAGCTTCGTGCACCGTGGCCGCCGCAAGGCGGCCACGGTGTAAAGGTGATCAGTGCGGAAAGGTGCCGTTCTTCATCATGGCCGCGAACATGGCGCCG
The DNA here is from genome assembly GCF_055702865.1 of Dyella sp. PARNA 12/25. NCBI lineage: Bacteria > Pseudomonadati > Pseudomonadota > Gammaproteobacteria > Lysobacterales > Rhodanobacteraceae > Dyella > Dyella sp. PARNA 12/25. The sequence goes on from NZ_JBVQCI010000007.1 coordinate 26,163, forward strand.
TAGAAAATCATGGCCAGTACCCACAGGGCAATGGCGACGATCATCATGACGCCCTGGATCACGAAGTAAGTGCGCAGCTTCGACAAGCCTTCTTTCATCGCGGTGATGTCGTCGCTCAGCTGGGCGCGCTCAAGGGCGCCAGCAGACTGCATCAGCAACACGCCGATCCAGATGGGCAGCCATGCGAAAATGATGCCGACGATGGTAATTGCATAAAGGGCTCCGCCGATGATGAACATCACGCCCAAGAATTTCATCCAACCCTTGCCGGAGGCAATGGGCTGGACGAGGTCCTTGATCGAGGTTGTGCCGGCGGCTTGGCCAAGTGAGGAGTACGAGTCGGACATGCGGTTTCCTTCGGTATCGTTGCAGTAAGAGAACAACGCCTCATTCCATGAGCGAGGCGGGCCAACAGTCTTGAGACAAGAGTAATCGGGTCGTGCGGCGTCGACTATGACACCGCCATCTTCAGGCAGATCGCGGAGCTTCCATGTCAGCCAGCAAGCAGCAGTACCAGTCTGGTTTCGCCAACGAATTCGCCACCGAGGCCATGCCGGGTGTATTGCCCGAAGGGCAGAACTCGCCCCAGCGCGTGGCCCATGGGCTGTATGCGGAGCAGCTTTCAGGCACGGCCTTTACGGCGCCGCGCCATAGCAATCGCCGCAGCTGGCTCTACCGCATTCGTCCTGCTGCGATGCATCACCCGTTCGAGGCCATGCCGGAAGGCCGCTTCCACAATCGATTCAACGAAGTGCCGGCCAACCCAAACCAGTTGCGTTGGGATCCGCTGCCGCTGCCCACCGAGCCCACCGACTTTGTCGACGGCTTGATCACCATGGCAGGTAATGGCGGCGCCAATGAGCAGTCGGGCGTGGCCATCCACATGTACGCCGCGAACCGCTCGATGCAGGGCCGCTACTTCTACAACGCAGACGGCGAGCTGCTGATCGTGCCGCAACAGGGGCGCCTGAAGCTGGCGACCGAGTTGGGCGTGATCGAGCTGGAGCCGCTGGAAATCGCCGTGATTCCGCGCGGCGTGCGCTTCCGTGTCGAGCTGCTGGACGATGCGGCGCGCGGCTATATCGCCGAAAACTTTGGCGCCATGCTGCGCTTGCCGGACCTGGGACCCATTGGTAGCAATGGTTTGGCCAACCCGCGCGATTTCCTCACGCCGGTAGCAGCCTATGAAGATGTGGAAGGCAAGTTCGAGCTGATCACCAAGTTCCAGGGGGGCTTGTGGCGCGCCGCCATCGATCATTCGCCGCTGGACGTGGTGGGCTGGCACGGCAATTACGCGCCGTACAAATACGACCTGCGCCGCTTCAACACCATTGGCTCGATAAGCTACGACCACCCGGACCCGAGCATCTTCCTGGTGCTGCATTCGCCGAGCGATACGGCCGGCGTGAGCAACCTGGATTTCGTGATTTTCCCGCCGCGTTGGCTGGTGGCGCAGAACACCTTCCGTCCGCCGTGGTTCCACCGCAATATCGCCAGCGAGTTCATGGGCCTGATCACCGGCGCCTATGACGCCAAGGCCGAAGGCTTCGTGCCGGGCGGCGCTTCGCTGCACAATTGCATGAGCGGGCACGGACCGGATGCCGCCACGTTCGAGAAAGCCTCCGCCGCTGACCTGTCCAGGCCGGACGTGATCACGGGGACCATGGCTTTCATGTTCGAAACGCGGCGCGTGATCCACCCGACCCGGCAGGCGCTGGAAGCGCCGCAACTGCAGGGCAATTACTACGAGTGCTGGCAGGGCATCCGCAAGCATTTCACCGGCAAGTAAGCCTCGAACCAATCAAGATTAAAGGTTGGCGCCACGGCGCCGCCGACGGAGCAAAGCATGAAACTGGGTTCACTGAAGGAAGGTGGTCGCGACGGCACGCTCATCGTAGTCAGCCGCGACCTGACCAAGGCCGTCAAGGCGACTGGCATTGCCGCCACTATGCAGGCCGCGCTGGACGATTGGTCGAACGTGGCGCCGCGCCTCAATGCGCTGTCCGATGACCTGAACGCCGGCAAGGCCAGCGGTGCCTTCGCGCTGGATATGACCACGCTCGCCTCGCCACTGCCCCGTGCCTACGAGTTCGTCGACGGTTCCGCCTACCTGCCTCACGTCGAGCGCGTGCGTCGCGCCCGTGGCGCCGAGGTGCCGGAATCCTTCTACGTCGACCCGCTGATGTATCAGGCGGTCAGTGCCGGTTTCCTTGGCCCCCGCGATCCGGTGGTGGTGCCGAGCGAGGACTACGGGATCGATCTGGAAGCCGAAGTCGTCGTGGTCACCGACGATGTGCCGATGGCGCCGACGCCGGCTCAGGCCGCAGGCCACATCCAGCTGGTTGGTCTGGTCAACGACGTGTCGCTGCGCGGCCTGATTCCGGCCGAGCTGGCCAAGGGTTTCGGCTTCCTGCAGTCCAAGCCGCGTTCCGCGCTGTCGCCGGTGCTGGTGACCCCGGACGAACTGGGCGACGCTTGGCAGGACGAAAAGCTGCACCTACCCATGCGCACCTGGCTCAACGGCAAGTGGTTTGGCGAGGCCGAGTGCGGCGTCGATATGCAGTTCAACTTTGCCCAGCTGGTGGCGCATGCGGCCAAGACCCGTCCGCTGACGGCTGGCACCATCGTGGGCTCCGGCACCATCGCCAACGAAGACACCAGCAAGGGTGCCTCGTGCCTGGCGGAGCAGCGCACGGTGGAAACGCTGCGCGACGGAAAGCCGACCACGCCGTTCCTGACGTTCGGCGACAGCCTGCGCATCGACGTCACCGACGCCTCGGGAGCCTCGATTTTCGGCGCCATCGAGCAGGTCATCGAGCCGCTGAAGCGCTGAATCCAACGGCGGACGGGCTTGCGGCGTACTGCCACACGCAAATGCGCCGTAGGACTACACAAAATGTCGCAGGCCCCTGACTGATGTCAGGGCTTGCCGTGGGCTGCCGCCGGGATACTGCCGCGCATGCGCACGACAACGACCATCCCCGAATTCGACCCCGAACTCATCGCGCGTTATGACGTTGCGGGCCCGCGCTATACCAGCTACCCCACGGCGCCGCAGTTCCACACCGGCTTCAACGAAGCGACGCTGCGTGCCGTGGCCAAAGCCTCGAATGAAGAGCCCGTGCCGCGGCCGCTGTCGCTCTACGTGCACGTGCCGTTCTGCTTCAGCCCCTGCTTCTACTGCGGATGCACGCGCGTCATCTCCCGCGAGGTTTCCAAGGCAGATCAGTACCTGGTGCGGCTCAAGCGCGAGGTAGCCCTGGTCGGTTCCATGTTCGACCATGACCGCCCGCTGCAGCAGCTGCATTTCGGCGGTGGCACCCCGAATTTCCTCGATATGCCGCGCATGACCGGGCTCATCGAGTCCCTCAAGCAGCATTTCAGTTACCGCGACCAGGGCGAGCGCGAATACGGCATCGAGATCGATCCGCGCTTTGCCGATGGCGACTACGTGCGCGGCCTGGCGGCACTCGGCTTCAATCGCATTTCGGTCGGCATCCAGGATTTCGATCCGGCGGTGCAGGTGGCGGTAAACCGCATCCAAAGCGTGGAGCAGACCCGCGACGTGCTGGTGGCAGCCCGTGACTCAGGCTACGGCTCGGCGAGCGTGGACCTTATCTATGGCCTGCCCAAGCAAACCATGGATGGGTTCTCGCGTACCCTCGATGAGGTGATTGCGCTGGCGCCGGATCGTGTGGCGGTCTACGGCTACGCGCACCTGCCCAACCTGTTCAAGGCGCAGCGACAGATCAACGCCGACGAACTGCCAGATGCCGCAACGCGACTGGCGCTGTTTGGCTTGGCCTTCCGAATGCTGTGCGACGCCGGCTACATCTACGTCGGCATGGATCATTTCGCCCGCGCCGACGATGAACTGGTACTGGCGCAACGCGCCGGCACGCTGCAACGCAATTTCCAGGGCTATTCCACCCATGGTGACTGCGACATCATCGGGCTCGGTGTCAGCGCCATCAGTCGCATTGGCGACAGCTACAGCCAGAGCGCACGCGACCTCATCGGTTACGAGGCCGCGCTGGATAACGGCCGCTTGCCGGTGGCGCGCGGCATCGAGCTGGACGAGGACGATGTGATCCGTCGCGCCCTGATTGGTGAGCTGATGTGTCATGGTGAACTCGACATGATTCGCTTTGGCGAGCGCCATCGCCTGATCTTTGCCGATGCATTCGCGGAAGAGCTCGAACGCCTGCAGGGCCTGGCCGCCGACGGTCTGGTCGTGATGGACGCGACGAAGATTTACGTCACGGCTCGCGGCCGGCTACTGCTTCGCAACATCGCCATGTGCTTTGACGCCTATCTCAACAACCCCGCAGAGTCGCCTCGCTACTCGCGCACGATCTGACCCCAGCGATCCAGGCAGTGCCATGAAAATGCTTTCCGGTAAATTGAACGAGTGCCGGCTGAGTCTGCACAACCCCATTGCCGATGACGGCGATGAATTTCACTTCTGCAGCACCTGCGCGTTCTCGGACGCCTGCCTGTCCGTCGGCTATGGCAAGCCCGATCTCTCGGAGCTCCATTGCCTGGTCGAGCATGTCGGACCGTTCCGCACGGGCTCGCACGTGTTTCGCGCGGGCGATCCGTTCCGGGCCATTTACGCCGTGCGCGCCGGTACCGTGAAGACCTGTGTGGTCGACAAGGACGGCAAAGAGCAGGTGTTGGGTTTCTACCTGCCCGGCGAAGTCATCGGCCTCAACGCCATTTACCCCGACCAATTTCCTTGCGATGCGATTGCCCTGGAAGCGACACAGTTCTGCCGGTTCTCTTTTCCGGCGATGAGCGCGCTGGCCACGCGCATGCCTGGCTTGCAGCAACATCTGTTTCGTCTGTTGAGCAAGGAGCTCGGCACCGCCACCCATCTGGCGGCCGACCACACCGCGGACGAACGCATGGCCGCGTTTCTGTTGGACCTCGGTGATCGCTACGAAATGCGCGGCTTCTCCGGCACGCAATTCCGACTCAGCATGGCCCGCGGCGACATTGCCAACTACCTGCGCCTTGCAGCTGAAACGGTGAGCCGTGTGTTTGGGCGATTCCGCAATCAGGGCTTGATCGAGATCGAAGGTCGCGCTGTCACGCTGTGTGATCGCGAGCGTCTGCGCAGCGTTGCGCAGGGCGAATGCGTAGGCTGAAAAACCTTGTGGCAGGTTGACGCATTTTGATAAATGCGTGACCTGCTCTGACTTCAGTCAAGAAGCGAAACGCGGCCTTGCCTAGTCTGACCTCGGGATCACAGGGAGACGCCCATGTCACGTTTAATTTCAACCGTCCTGATGGCAGCCAGCATGTTGCCCGGGGCTGTTCTGGCCGCCAAGGCCAACCCCGCACCGGTAGTGGCTACCGCGGCAGCCGCCATGGCACCGATTCAGGCGCCCGTCGACTTCGGGCCGCCGCAGGGCGCGCCCATTCATGCCGTACTCGGCATTCCGCCGAACGTGCCAGCGCCGATTCATCGCAATTACCCAGCCAAGGTCATTGTGGATCTTGAAGTGATCGAAAAGGAGATGTCGATCTCCGAAGGTGTCACGTACACCTACTGGACCTTCGGTGGCACGGTGCCTGGCAGCTTCATCCGTGTGCGTCAGGGTGACACGGTGGAGTTTCACCTGAAGAACGCACCCGACAACAAGATGCCCCACAACATCGACCTGCACGGCGTGACCGGTCCGGGTGGCGGCGCAGCCTCCAGCTTCACCGCACCGGGCCACGAGTCGCAGTTCAGCTTCAAGGCGCTCAACGCCGGTCTGTACGTTTACCACTGCGCCACCGCGCCGGTGGGTATGCATGTCGCCAACGGCATGTACGGCCTGATTCTGGTCGAGCCACCGGAAGGTTTGCCGAAGGTCGATCACGAGTACTACGTGATGCAGGGTGACTTCTACACCACGGGCAAGTACCGCGAGAAGGGTCACCAACCGTTCGACATGGACGCGGCCATCGCTGAGCGTCCTACCTACGTGGTGTTCAATGGTCACGAAGGTTCGCTCACTGGCGATCACGCGCTGACGGCCAAGGTCGGCGAGACGGTGCGCTTGTTCGTAGGCAACGGCGGCCCGAACCTGGTGTCGAGCTTCCACGTCATCGGCGAGATCTTCGACAAGGTCTACTACGAAGGCGGCACTCACGCGCAGGAGAACGTGCAGACCACGTTGATCCCCGCTGGCGGCGCGATGATGGCGGACTTCCGCGTCGACGTGCCAGGCAGCTACGTGCTGGTCGATCACTCGATCTTCCGCGCGTTCAACAAGGGCGCGCTGGGCATCCTCAAGGTGGACGGTCCGGAGAACAAGGCGATCTACTCGGGCAAGGAAGTGGACTCCGTCTACCTGGGCGACCGCGCCAACGCGAACATGCATGCCGTCACGGAAGCAGCCAAGGCGAACGCAGCAGGCACGCTGAGCAAGGAAGATCAGATCAAGGCCGGCCAGCAGCTGTTCACTGGTACGTGCTCGGTCTGCCATCAGGCCAATGGTGAAGGCATGGCTGGCGTATTCCCGCCACTGGCCAAGTCCGACTACCTGGCCAAGCAGGCCAAGGAGCATTTGATCGGCATTCCCCTGCATGGTTTGACCGGCAATGTCACTGTCAACGGCAAGGACTACAACTCGGTGATGCCGCCGATGTCGCAGCTGACGGACGACGAAGTCGCGAACATCCTCACCTACGTGCTCAACAGCTGGGGCAATCCGGGCGGCCAGGTGAGCAAGGAAGAAGTCAGCAAGGTGCGCGCACAGCCCGCCGCGCCGGCCACCGGTCACTAAGGTGGTCACCATGAGCAAGCTGTCGATACTGTTGCTCGGCATGTTGCTCGCGGCTCCGGCAGTGGCGGCGGATTACGCCCCACTGCCGGGTAGTACCTTCAAGAGTGTGCTGCCTGCCGATGGCAAGGCAGCACCTGCTCAGATCGCCGCGTTTCAGATGCGTACCGAACCGGTGACTAATGCCGAATTCCTGGCATTCGTGAATGCACATCCCCAGTGGCGTCGCGACCAGGTGGCATCCATCTTTGCGGATCGCCGCTACCTCACACAGTGGGCTGCTCCGGCCACCTTGGGCGAGGACGCCTTGCCCGATCAACCCGTCACACGGGTCAGCTGGTTTGCTGCGCAGGCCTTCTGCGAGAGCGAACAAGCACGCTTACCTACTTGGTATGAATGGGAATACGCAGCGGCAGCCGATGCTCATCGCACCGACGCCCGCGGCGATCCCAAATGGCGCGAAAGCGTGCTTGCCTGGTATGGCCGTCCGGCCAATACACCGCTGCCAAGCGTTGGCGGTGCGCCCAACGCTTATAACGTGCGGGACCTCAATGGTCTGGTCTGGGAATGGGGGAGCGACTTCAATGCACTGTTGGTTGGCGTGGACAGCCGCGATCAGGATGGCGCCGACAAAATGAAGTTCTGCGGCGCTGGAGCGCTGAATATGCAGCAGAAGGAAAACTACGCGACGTTGATGCGTGTGGCCATGTTGTCATCGCTGAACGCTTCGGATACCGCGACCACGATGGGATTCCGTTGCGTGCGGTCGCCATGAGGACGAATTGATGAAACACCTGATGATGGTGCTGTCCCTTCTCTTGTTTGTGGGTCAGGTATTCGCAGCGACGCCTCTGCCTGGCGATTCGGTGTATCAACTCCATGCCAAGCTCACCGACCAGAACGGCCAGACATCGCCATGGTCGTCCAGGCAAGGCAGGGTTCAACTGGTGTCCATGTTCTACACATCCTGCGGCATGGTCTGTCCGATGATCGTGGACACTATGAAGTTGACGGATAAGGCTATCGATGAACCGGCTCGCAGCCGTCTTGATCTCTTGTTGATCAGCTTCGATCCAGAGCGCGACAGCGTCTCCGCCTTGAGTGAGTACGCTGACCGGCGAAAGCTGGCTTCACCTCGTTGGACTCTGGCGCGTACGGAGCCAGGCGACGCGCGTCAGGTGGCGGCGCTACTCGGCCTGCAATACCGGAAGCTTCCGGATGGCGATTTCAACCATTCCAGCGAGTTGATTTTGTTGGATGCCGAAGGGCGCATTCTCGCGCGCACAGCCATCATCGGCAGAGTCGATCCGGAATTTGTGCAGGCGGTGAACAAGGCGCTAGGCAAGCGTTGAATCTTTCTGGCCGCCAAAGGGGCCGTGCGCCGATCAGTGTCGATCCGCAATAGATCATCAGCAAGTAAGGGAAAGAATTCCTTCTGTATTTCCAGTCACCCCGTTGATGCACAAGCCGCCCTTGAGGCGGCTTTTTCATTGCGCGTGGCGCGTTGTCACAGTAGGCATCGATATGGCGAACACTTGATCGTGATCAGACTGTGAACGGGCTTGGCTGTCGAGACTCTGTTCAATCCGAAAGGAATCACTGGACAGGAGTCGTTTCATGAAACACCAGGGTTTTGGCCTTCGTCTGAAGGGCATCAGCTTGTTCGTTGCAATGGCATTGCCGGCCATGGCATCGGCGCAGTCCACCACGGATACCAACGCACCATTGCAGCTGGAGTGGAATGCACGCCTTCGTCATGAGCAGGTGGATGACGCCGCCTACAGCCGCCACGCGTATGCCGACACATTGCGTCTGCGCCTTGGGCTGCGCGCCAATATCGGTTACGGATGGAGCTATTTCATTGAAGGAGCCGGCACGGCTGCAGCCAACGATCACTACAACAGTGGTGCCAATGGCCAAGTCAAATATCCAGCCATCACCGATCCGACTGGCGCGGAACTCAATCAGGCCTGGATTGGTTACCAGGGCGACGTTTTTGGACTGAAGGTCGGTCGCCAGGAAGTGGCGCTGGATAATCAGCGTTGGGTGGGTACTGTGTCCTGGCGTCAGTTTGAACAGACCTTCGATGCCGTGGGTTTGCAATGGAAGCCGGCAACCAACTGGACTCTGCGTTACGACTGGCTCGACAAGGTCTATCGCGTAGCCGGTCCTGATGCCATCAATCCGCTTGCACAGAAGCGACTGCTCAACACGCATCTGCTCAATGCCGCCTGGACCCATGGCTCGCAGCAGGTGACCGGTTACGCCTATCTGCACAAGGACAGGGACGTCGCCAGCGCTTCTACCGAGAGCTACGGCGTGCGCTGGACGGGCAAGCCCGCAGCTAACGGTGGCTTCGGCTGGAGCCTTGAGGGTGCTCGCCAATACGATTACGCGAACAACCCGCTGCACTTCGCACATAGCTACTGGCTGGTAGAGCCGTCGTGGACGCAGTGGGGCATCACCGGCAAGTTGGGCTGGGAACACCTGGGCGGCGATGGCAAGACGGCCCTGCAAACGCCGCTGGCGACGCTGCATGCGTTCAACGGCTGGGATGACCAGTTCACGGTGACGCCGGCGAAGGGCCTGCAGGACTACTACGTGACGCTCAATGGCAATTTCGGCAGCGAGGGTATCGCCCGCAAGCTGGCCTGGATCGTCAGTTACCACGACTACCATGCCGATAAGGGCAGCGCTCACTACGGTAGTGAATGGAACGCCTCCCTGGCGTACCCCATCCTGCCTGGCCTGAACGCGCTGCTGAAGGCGGCGGACTATCGGGCGGACACGTTCAGCCACAACGACACGAAACTGTGGCTGCAGCTTGAGTGGGTTGGGAAGCAGGCTCTGTGAGGTGGAACGGCAACGACCCTCTTGAGTGACGTCCATGGTTCGGCGCGTTGACCTGGGTCAGCGCGCCGAACCCACATCCGCGTCGGTATGGCCCATGAAAACACCCACCTCTTCCTGCCAGTGTGCTTGTGCCGCCGAAGCGGCCGTCCAGCCGGCCAAACCGGAGTTTGGCCTTCTGCGGGTGACACCACCTGCGCCGCAAGCGCACTCCGTTGATCCGCATCAGGGTCGCGACGAAAAAGCTCACTCAGACTCGTTGCCTCCTCCTTCAACAAAGCCGTCATGACCCGACCTTCCTCTTTTGATCGCGAGCAATTGCTCGCCTGTGCCCGTGGCGAGATGTTTGGCCCGGGCAATGCCCGCCTGCCATCGCCGCCCATGCTGATGTTCGACCGCATCACCCATGTGGGCGAACATGACGGCGCCTTCGGCAAGGGATCACTCCACGCCGAACTGGATATCAGCCCGAACCTGTGGTTCTTCGCCTGCCATTTCGATGGCGACCCCGTCATGCCCGGTTGCCTGGGGTTGGACGCGTTGTGGCAGTTGAGCGGCTTCTTTCTGCCGTGGCTTGGCCTCCCGGGCAGAGGGCGCGCACTAGGCGTGGGGCAGGTGAAGTTCTCTGGCCAGATTCTGCCCAGCGCCACCCTGGTGAGCTACGACGTGGATATTCGACGGGTGATACGCGGCCGCATGAATTTAGTGGTCGCTGACGGTCGTGTTTGCGTCGATGGCCGAGAGATTTACGTGGCAACCGATATGCGCGTGGGCCTGTTCCAGTCCACGGAGGGCTTCTGATGCGCCGCGTCGTGGTGACAGGCATGGGCATCGTGTCGTGCCTTGGGCACGCGATGGATACGGTGACGCAGGCGTTGCGCGAACTGCGCAGCGGCATCAGCGCCATGCCCGACTATGCAACGCAAGGTTTGCGCAGCCAGGTCGCTGGCTTGCCGCATATCGACCTCGATGCCCTGGTTGACCGCAAACTCAAGCGCTTTATGGGCGATGCCGCTGCTTATGCCTATTTGTCCATGCAATCGGCGATTGCCGATGCGGGACTGGCCATCGAACAGATCCGGCATCCACGTACGGGCGTTATCGCGGGTTCGGGCGGTGGGTCTGCGCATTGGCAGATTGAAACCGCTGCGCTCCTCAAAGAGAAGGGCGTTCGCCGCGTCGGTGCATGCATGGTGCCGCGCACGATGTGTTCCACCGTGTCAGCAACGCTTGCCACGGCATTCGGCATCCTCGGTTTGAGCTATTCCATCGCTGCAGCTTGCGCGACATCCGCGCATTGCATCGGTGCCGCAGCAGATTTGATCCGTCACGGCGCACAAGACGTGATGTTCGCCGGTGGCGGCGAAGAATTGCATTGGGGTATGACCGCCCAGTTTGATGCTATGGGTGCGTTGTCCACGAGTTACAACAGCACGCCCGAAGTGGCGTCTCGCCCCTACGATGCAGGGCGGGACGGCTTCGTGATCGGCGGCGGTGGCGGCATGCTGGTGCTGGAGGATTACGAACACGCCAAAGCACGCGGTGCACGTATCCATGCAGAACTGGTGGGCTACGGCGTGACCTCGGATGGTGCGGACATGGTGGCCCCCTCGGGCGAAGGGGCCGTGCGCTGCATGCGCATGGCGTTGGCAAACGTGTGCACGCCGATCGATTACCTCAATACGCACGGCACGGCGACGCCGCTTGGCGACATGATCGAGCTCATGGCCGTCCGTGAGGCGTTTGGCAGCGATGTGCCGCCGCTGTCCTCCACCAAGGCGCTGACGGGGCATTCGTTGGGCGCTGCGAGCGTTCACGAGGCGATCTACAGCCTGCTGATGCTCAACGGTGGCTTCATGGCCGGATCGGCCCACATCGATCAACTCGATCCCAAGGCCGAGGGCTTTCCTATTCTGCGCGAAACCCGCGAGGCGGCGCTGCGCACGGTGATGTCCAACAGCTTTGGTTTTGGTGGCACCAATGCGAGCCTGGTGTTTGCCAGTGTATAAACGAGGGTATCGAAGCCGCTCATTGATCATCTCTCCAATGGGAGTCAGTTCATGAAACTTATGCCGATCGCCGCCATGCTGCTTGGTGTGTTGGCCGTGCCGGGCCACGTGATGGCCTCGCCGCAACACGATCACACGGCGCATGCGTCTTATGACAGTGCGCAGGTGCCGGTACCGTCGGTGCGTTGGAAGGCAGATGCGCCGCTGCAGGATGGCATGGGGCGTATTCACCAGGCACTCGAAGAGCTGCGTCATTACGAAATGGGGCACATGAGCGAGGCCATGGCACAGGATCGTGCTGGCCTGATCCTGGATGCGGGCGCTTTTATATTCGCCAACTGCAAACTGGAACCGCAGCAGGACGCGGTACTCCACAGCATGCTGGTGCCGTTGCTTGCCGCTGCACAGAAGCTCAAAGAGCATCCCCAGGATATGGCCCAGGTGGCGGCCATGCGGCAGGCGGTGGTGAACTATCCGCGCTACTTTGATGACCCCGGATGGGACGCCGGGGCGGCATCGCCACACTCGATGCACGACGAGCACTAAAGATGGAGGCGCCTCTGGGCGCCTCCACCGTGTCTGGCCTCAGTATTTCACGTCGAACTTGAGCCAGAAGGTACGACCGGGTTCGTTCACCTGCACGGTGTTGACGTAGCCCACCAGGCCGACGCTTGCCGCGTTGACGTGCTCGGTGTACGTCTTGTTGAAGAGGTTGTCGATACCGGCACTCAGCGTGGCCGTGGGGTTGATGCGGTAACCGCCGTTGAGCGAGAACACGCCGAAACCTGCGCTGGGGCCGAGGTCCTGGCCAACGATGTTGCCTTCGCCCATGGCAATGCGATGTTGGGCTGCAACGACGCGCCACAAGCCACCCATCGACCACACACCGGTGTCGTAAGTCAGGCCAAATCGTGCCTCCAACGGTGGCATTTGCGGCAGTGGTTGGTGATCGGTCTGGTTCTCGCCCCATGCCCAAGCCAGGGTAGCGTCGCCTTTCCATCGGTTGGTGAAGGCGTAAACCAGGCCGGCTTCTGCACCTGCTGTGCGTGCGTTGACGTTGCGCGCCCGGCCGACGTTCATACCCTTGGGATAGTCGACCAGAATGAAATCGTGAACCTCGCTGACGTAACCCGAAACCCATGCCTTCAGCTTTTCGTTGCGGTACTGCACGCCAATGTCTAGCTGCGTCGTCTTCTCGGGTTGCAGTTGCTGGAAGCTATTGACGCTCTTGTCGACGTGGCGGCCGAACAGTTCCCAATAGTCGGGGAAACGTTCCACATGGCCGATACCTGCGTACACCGTGGTGGGTGATGCGGCTAGGTCATGCTCATAGCGGATAAAGCCGGAGGGCAGGGTGTCGTTGCGGGTGGCGTCGACGAGTGTGATGGGCATATGCATGCCGCCGCCCATGGACATGCCACCCATGCTGCCCATGCTAGTGCGGGTGGTCAGGTCATAGCCACGCGCCTGCGCGCGATCGACACGCGCGCCGCCAATCAGCCGGTCGCGCTCGGCCAACTGCCAGGTGAGCTCGCCGAAAGCGCCCAGCGTTCCCATCCTGGCGTCGCGATGGCGCGGCTGGGTGCGATAGTCGGGCAGCATGCCGCCGGCTGGCCCACCCATGCGGTTGGTGTGCACATTGCTGGATCCATCGATGCCGGCCTGCAGTTTCCACGTCTCGCTCCAGTCAAAGCTGGCGACGACACGTCCGCCCACCGTGCGCCGGTCCACATCGCTGGCCATCGGCATGGGCATCATGCTCTTGGGATCGGGCTGCCGCAGCGTGTAGTTGTCCATCACGTGATCGGCGTAGTTGTAGTACAGCTGCGCTTCGATCCGATTGAACACTGCATCGGGGCGATCGTGTTCGAACTTGAGCCCGAGGCTTTCGCGCAGGAATTGCGAGCCATCCATGCTGCTAAACGCGTAGGCTGCCTGGCCGTTGCCCTTGCCGGCGGATAGCTCCACACGGGTGTTGTCGTCGGGTGTCCAACCGAGTGCGGTGTCGACGTTCCAGCGATCCCAGCGTGAGTGCACGCGGTTGCCGTCACCGTCTTCGTAGTCCTGCGAGTGGGTGTGATTGGCGCTGACGTTTATGTACACGTCCGGTGTGCCGGCACGCGCATCGATCATCTGGTCATTGCGACCGAAGGAGCCACCCAGGAGGCTGCCCTCCAACGATGCACTGGTGGTCGTATAGCGCTTGAAGTCACGCTCAAACAGCACCGTACCGGCGGAGTTGCCGGGCCCATAGAGCACAGTCTGAGGGCCCTTGATCACCGTGACGCGATCGTAGAGTTGCGGCGAGATGTAGGCCGTGGGCGGGTCCATGCGCCCCGGACAACCGCCGCCGATCTGACCACCGTCGATCAGGATATTGATGCGCGAACCCACCATGCCGCGCAGCACCGGGTCGCCATTGCTGCCGCCTTTGCGGATGGTGGAGAAGCCCGGAATGGTTTTGAGCAAGTCGGCGCCATCGCTTGCAGGCACCGGTTGCCGTGGTGCCTTGGGGTCGGTGATGACGGTGAGCGGACTCTCCTGCATCGGCGCCGTGACGACGATGGCAGGGAAGGTTTGTACCTCGGTATCAGCCAGCACCGTGGGGACGACGGCGTAGAGAGCGGCGGAGATCAGGTAGGGGAGCGGTCGCGCAGCAAAGCACGCGCGTCCCTGCATGGAACGAACAGTCATGATGGTTTCCGTTATCACAGGCAATAAGGCGCCACACGGCTAAGCCGTGAGAGGTAAGCAGGCGAACTTCAGCGTTGTGAGGTAACGGGCGGCCCGCGCGGTGCGGCCGCGAGTACGAATGGTTCCGCACTCGTGTGAACGTGGAGCAGTTGCGGGCCATGTGCCGACACAGGGAATATCGGCAACGGCGCAGCGGAGCCCGGCAGCGCAGGGCTGTGGCTGAGCAAGCCGCAATAGCCACACTTGTCCATCGACCCCGAGTGAGGGGCCGACGGAAGGGCATGATCGTGATGCGGACCACATCCCATCACCATCGATGGCTCGGCACCGATGGTGATGGTCTGGGATATCACTGGCGCCACGATGGTGAGCCAGAGGGCCATCATGGCCACCCAAGCAATCCAGCGAGGGGTCCGAAGGCGTGTCACTTGGATTCCTGTAGGGCTTTGCGCCGTTCTTGTAGCGTCTTCATCATCCCATGTCGTGCGCGGCGCCAGTGTGCGGCACGCCGTCGCGGCGCAATGCGTGATGAGGGATGGGGAGTTTTACAGAGCTATCAGGTATGCCTTCATGCAAACCACAGGTAGAACCAGCCAAGCGGATGATGTGCGTAAGCGATGCCGATGATGGTGAGATACAGCATCAATGCAGCCACGTAGCAAGCACGTCGGGTGCCCGGTTTGGTGGCGCCCCGCATGGCCAGCACACCAAGCGCTACATAGGTTGCGACCAAGACCAATTTAGTGGTCAACCAGCCATTGGCAAACATGCCGCGCGGAAGAATGGTCAACAGCATCATCGCTGCGGTGAGCAGCGTTGTATCGATAGCGTAGGACAGGCAGCGCAAGGGCATCCCATGAGCCACGTCGTGGCGCCCGATCTGCACTAGCAGGCCACGCAGGGCAAACAGCGCACCGCTTGCAATGATGCAGCCAATGTGGACCCACTTGATCTGCGGGTAGAACTCAAACATAGATGAAGGACAGATCCGTTGTTTAATGAGAAAGGGGCGCGCCAGTCGGCGCGCCCCTTGTTGACTCAGCGGTGTTCTACCGCTGTCTTGGGCAGGGCAGCTACCCGAGATTTTCCTCCCAGCCAAAGGCCGGCGACGAATACGGATATCAGGAAAGCGCCGACGGCAAACAGGCTGTCGCCAGGTACGCGCAGCCACACCAGCAGGTGCACCAGCGGTGTATCCATCACCTCCGCTGAGCGGGCATACCAATAGCCCTGATCAAGCGCAGCGTGAAGCTGCAGCAGGCCAATTGGCAGTAGTGTGAAGAGCGCCATCATCGACAAGCCGATGTTGAGCAGCCAGAACGCACTGCGGATCCAGCCTTCGCGCCACGCGGCCTCGGGCTTGAGGCCCCGCAGGCAGAACAGCATCAACCCAAGGCCCAGCATGCCGTAGACACCGAACAGCGCGGTATGGCCATGCAGTGGGGTGAGGTTGAGGCCTTGCATGTAGTAAAGCGCAATCGGCGTGTTGATCAGGAAGCCGAACATGCCTGCGCCGACCAGGTTCCAGAAGCTCACCGCCACGAAGAACATGATCGGCCAGCGGTAGCGCAGCATCCAGCTGGCGGCGTGCTGCTTGCGCCAGGTGTCGTAGGCTTCCGCGCCGATAAGGGCGAGCGGAACGACTTCCAGCGCCGAGAAGCTGGCACCCAATGCAATCACCGCCGTGGTGGTGCCGGTGAAGTACAAGTGGTGCAGTGTGCCAAGTACGCCGCCGGCCATGAACACAATGGTGGCAAACAGGACGTTGGTGGTCGCGCTACGTGCACGCAACAAGCCAAGGCGCACGAAGAGGTAGCTGATCACCGCGGTGGCGAACACTTCGAAGAAGCCTTCGACCCACAAATGCACCACCCACCAGCGCCAGTACTCGACCATGGCGATGTGGGTGTGCTCGCCCCACATCAGGCCGGCGCCATACAACAGACCGATAGCCACGGTGGAGAGGAACAACAGGCCAACGATGGAGGAGGTGTCATCCTTGCGTTTGATGGCCGGCCACAAAGCGCGCCCCACCAGGAACAGCCACAACATCAATCCGAAGAACAAGAAGATCTGCCAGAAGCGGCCGAGATCGACATATTCCCAGCCCTGGTGACCGAACCAGAAGTTGTACTTCAGGCCCATCTTGGCCATCACTGCGAGCCATTGGCCGGTGAATGAGCCCACCACGATGATCAACAGGCAGACCCATAGGAAGTTCACGCCAAGCCGTTGGAACTTGGGCTCGCGACCGCCAATGATGGGCGCGATGTAGAGGCCGGTACCCAGCCATGCGGTGGCAATCCACAACACGGCGAGCTCGGTGTGCCATGTGCGCGTGAGGCTGTAGGGCAGCACGTTGGCAAGGGCGTAACCGTACACATCCTGACCTTCCACCTGATAGTGCGCGGTGGTGGCGCCAAGCAGAATTTGGGTGAGGAACAGTGCCAGCACCACCCAGAAGTATTTGGCGGTGGCCTTCATCGATGGCGTGATCGTGAGATCGGCCAAAGGATCGCGCGCAGGTGGAGTGGCGGGGCCTTCCTTGTGACTTTGCGAGGTGTGGTACCACGCTAAGAGGCCAATGCCGCAGATCAGGAAGATCACACTGAACACCGACCACATGAAGCTGGCCGGCGTCGGCGTGTTGCCGACCATGGGATCAAACGGCCAGTTCTGCGTATAGCTCATGGTGCGGCCGGGGCGTTCGGCAGCAGCGGCCCAACTGGTCCACCAGAAGAAGCCGGTGAGCATGCGGCGGTGCTCCATGTCCGCCACCGTGTTGTCACGCATGGCGTAGGCCTTGCGCAGTGCGGTCGTTGCCGGGTCGTTGCTGAAGAGGCTGTCGTAATGGGCCGCTACCGCCGCCATCGCCTGTGCGCGCAGCGGTGACACCGTGATGGTGTCCGTAGCCGCGTCATAGGTGTTGTGACGGAGCTCCTTCTGCACGCGCGCCTTGAGCGCGGCTTGCTGACCGGCGTCCAACGTATCGAACGAAGCGGCGCCCTCGTCACGCGCCAGCAGTTCGAGCATGGCGGTGGCTTCGCGGTGCAGCCAGTCCGCGCTCCAGTCAGGCGCTACCAGCGCGCCATGACCCCAGATCGTACCCAGCTGTTGTCCACCAATGCTCTGCCAGACCGTGCGACCCTCATCGAGATCGGCGTTTGTGTATAGCGTCTGGCCATCCGTCGTGACGACGGCTCGTGGCAACGGCGGCGCCTGCTGGTGCACTTCGCCGCCGATCCATAACAACACGCCGAAGGACGCCACCAGCAACGCGGCCAGTCCTAACCATAGCTTCCGTGTACTTCCCATGTCGCATCTCCCTGGATGGTCCCTGCATGCTCCGTGTCGTCGCTGTCATGCGGCGATGACGCAAGTCAAATCGAGGTCAGGGTGATGCTGACGAAATGTCACGCGGCGTTCGGCCATCCGAGTGCTGATGGCGGGCGGCACCAAAGTGATGAATGGCTCGGCCTTGGACGCCCTGCCACCCGGGCGGGCATCGTTTTCCGGGTCAGGGGCGTGTTCTACTAATAGGCCCCATCCAACGAGGTGTCCCATGTCCCACGTTACGCTGAAAGGTAATCCGGTCCAGGTCGATGGCCATTTCCCCGCCCAGGGCGAGGCGGCCCCCGCCTTCTCGCTGGTGGGCAAGGACCTGGCTGACGTGACACTTGCCAGCTTTGACGGCAAGCGCAAAGTGCTGAACATCTTTCCCAGCATCGACACGCCGACCTGTGCCACGTCCGTGCGGCGCTTCAACGAGAAGGCGAGCCAGCTCGATAACGCCGTGGTGTTGTGCATCTCCGCTGACCTGCCGTTCGCGCAGGCGCGTTTCTGCGGCGCCGAAGGCCTGAACAACGTCGTTACGCTTTCCACGCTGCGCGGTCACGAGTTCCTCAAGAACTATGGCGTGTCGCTCGCGTCTGGTCCGCTCTCGGGTCTGGCGGCGCGTGCCGTGGTGGTGCTGGATGGCCAGAACAAGGTTGTGCACAGCGAGATGGTGGGCGAGATCGCCGACGAGCCGAACTACGACGCTGCTTTGGCTGCGCTGAGCTGATCTCGGCAAGCGCGCAATAAAAAAGGCCGGGGATCTCCCGGCCTTTTTTTTATACAGTCGCTGTGGATACGTCTTTCACTGCGCCAGCGTGAGCGTGCCTTTCATCAGCGCGGCGTGACCCGGGAACGTGCAGAAGTAGCTGTAGGTTTCGCCGGCCTTGAGCTTGGCCACCGGGACGGTGACGCTGTCGGATTCGCCGCCACCAATGAGCTTGGTGTGGGCAATGACGCGCGTGTCGCCGGGCTTGACGTAGTTTTGATCGGCACCGGCCTTCATGCCATCGGCGATGATGCCTGGCTCATCGGCCGCCGTGCCAAGCACCCAGTTGTGACCCATGGAGGCCTTGGCCAGCTTGCCGGTGTGCTTGAGCGTCACAGTGAACTGCTTGCAGGTCTTGGGTACCGAGATGCTCTTTTGGTTGTACTGCATGGCATCGTTACCCTCGATGGTGGCGGCGCAATCAGCGGCCCACAGGGGCGAAGCGGACAGGCCGAGCAGGGTGAGGGCAAGGACTTGGCGAATCATCGAGTGTCTCCGGGGATGCGGTTGGGAATGACTCAACGATTGCGCCAGCGCATGCCTACAGCGCTGATCTGGATCAGTTGGGCGAGGCAAATTCGTTTTGTGCGACCACTTGCCGCGTAGAGACCCCTGAAAAACAAAAGCCGGGCATAGCCCGGCTTTTGTACTTACAACGATGAGAGAGAGGCTTACTTGGCCGCCATCAGCGCGACAGTCATGTCGAGCATGCGGTTGGAGAAGCCCCACTCGTTGTCGTACCACGACAGCACCTTCACCAGCGTGCCTTCCATGACGCGCGTCTGCGTGGCGTCATAGGTGGACGAAGCCGGGTTGTGGTTGAAGTCGATCGACACCAGCGGCTGGGTGTTGACGTCCAGGATGCCCTTCAGCGCGCCCTTGGAGGCTTCGCTGATGATCTGGTCGATCTCTTCCTTGGTGGTCGGACGGGCGGCGTCGAAGGTCAGGTCGACCACCGACACGTTGATGGTCGGCACGCGCATGGCGAAACCGTCCAGCTTGCCGTTGAGTTCCGGCAGCACCAGACCCACCGCGGCGGCGGCGCCGGTCTTGGTCGGGATCTGGCTCATCGTGGCCGAACGGGCACGACGCAGGTCGGAGTGGTAGACGTCCGTCAGCACCTGGTCGTTGGTGTAGGCGTGGATGGTCGTCATCAGGCCGCGCTGGATGCCGATCTTCTCGTGCAGCACCTTGGCCAGCGGAGCCAGGCAGTTGGTGGTGCAGGAGGCGTTGGAGATCACTTCCAGCTTGGAGGTGAGCTTGTCGGTGTTCACGCCGATGACGAAGGTGCCGTCCACGTCCTTGTCGCCAGGCGCGGAGATGATCACCTTCTTGGCGCCGGCGGCGATGTGCGCGCTGGCCTTGGCCTTGGAGGTGAACAGGCCGGTGCACTCCAGCACGACGTCGACGCCCAGGGCGCCCCACGGCAACTTGGACGGGTCACGCTCGGCGCAGACCTTGATGCGGTCGCCGTTGACGATCAGATCGCCGCCGTCCACGGACACGGTGCCCGGGAACTTGCCGTGCGCGGTGTCGTACTGGGTCAGGTGCGCATTGGTCTCGGCATTGCCGAGGTCATTGATCGCAACGATCTGGATCTCGTTGGTGCGACCGGCTTCGTACAGCGCGCGCAGGATGTTGCGGCCGATGCGACCGTAACCGTTGATGGCGACCTTAATTGCCATGGGACAGCGTCCTCCTAGTGAGGTGGCGAGGTGGCGGCTGTGGGACCGCCGTAAAACCGTCATTTTAACCTGAACCGGGGTAGGGGCTCATCCGTAGGGCCTATTTGTCGCGCTGGGCTTGTTCAGGGAAGCCCGGACGCGCTTGAATCGGGGTTTTCGGGCCAGACCCGACCAAGGAGAGCAGCATGAGCGACGCCGAGCAGACCGTAGAGATCACTCTGGAGCAGATCGCGGACTACGAGTTCAAAGTTCGCTTTGACGACACCGCCATTCCGGACCTGATGACCGACGAAACCGCTCCGCTGGGGCGGGAGACCGGCCCGAACCCCTCGCGCCTGCTGGCCGCGGCAGTGGCCAACTGCCTGAGTGCCAGCCTGTTGTTTGCCCTGCGCAAGTACAAGAACACGCCGGGCACCCTGGGAGCCAAGGCCAAAGCCACGCTGACGCGCAACGACCATGGCCGCTGGCGCATCAGCCATATCGGCGTGGACCTGCAGCTGGCGGACAAGGCGGAGTTGCTTGAGCACCTTGATCGTGTGCTGGCCCAGTTCGAGGACTTCTGCATCGTGACCCAGAGCGTGCGCCAGGGCATTGCGGTCGACGTGAGCGTACGCGACGGGGACGGGAACCTGCTGCCGGTGCCGAACGCTGGCTAAGAGCTCGTTTACCACGATCGCGATCAGCGACGCCGGCACGGCCGGCGATCGCTAAACCCTTAGCACTATTGCCACTACAGGCAGGTATGGAAAGATGCTTCCACTCCTCTTGGACAGAAGGTGGCTACCGTGAAAGGACTCGCAATCTGGATGGGTTTGGCGCTGGTTAGCGCCCTAATTTCGTCCGTTGATGCGCAGGATGTGACGGGCGGAGCCATGCCGAGGAGCGACATCAGCTCCCCGGCCCCATCAACAGCGGACACTGGCTACCGATCTCCGTTGGTGGATCCGGCGAAAGGGGCTGCCATGGCTGCACCTGTACCAACGCGCACGGAAGCACCCGCCTCGTTGCCCGTCATTCCAACTAGCCCATCAACGACCCAGCGTGTGGCCGGCCACGCGGCAAAAGTAGTTTCCAGTCTCGCGGGGGCTGTCGCGGAGGAGCGTACGGGGGTCTACACGCCTGTCCCTTCGCCTTCCTACCAACCGTACCGTCCCGGTATGTCTACGCCGGAGCCGCAAACGACGGAGAAATACTGTCCGCCGTCCAAAACCCCCAACCCCTCGGCGGCCTGCGTAGCTCGCTGAGGCTCCGAGATCTCGATGGTTATGCCTCTTAGCGTCGATTGAGAGCGCAAGTTGCCAGCCCTTGGGCGAGGTCCGCGATATATCCGGAGGCGATCGAGGGGTTGGCTTACACAGCGGTGAGAGAAATCTGGGGTCTGTCACAGGGCTGTGGCAGACTTGCTGGTTTCCCTTTGAAGAACCATTGCCCCATGTCGTTGCTCCATCGCTCCATGGCAGCCGTGCTTGCCTGCTTTGTTATCGCCCCCGCCGCGCATGCCTGGGGGCAGTTGGGTCACAGCGTCGTCGCAGACCTGGCGCAGCGGCACCTGAGTCCGACGGCGGAAGCCGTCGTGGAGCGCCTGCTGGCGCCTGAGCACACCAAGTCCCTGGCCGACATCGCCAGCTGGGCCGACGAGATCCGCAACGATCCCGCGCAGGATGCGCTGTGGAAGCAGACGCGTGCGCTGCACTACGTCGACTTCACCTCAGGTGACTGCAACTACACGCCGCCGCGCGATTGTAAGGACGGTCAGTGCGTGGTGGCCGGCATTGACCACTACGTGGGCATCCTCAGCGACAAGAGCCAGCCGGATGCAGTGCGTCTCCAGGCGCTGAAATTCGTGGTGCATTTCATTGGCGACGAGCACCAGCCGCTGCACGGCGGTTCGCGCGACGACAAGGGTGGCAATGCCTATCAGGTGCAGTTCAACGGCAAGGGCACCAACCTGCATAGCGTGTGGGACTCCGGCATGCTCAAGACGCATGGCCTGGATTGGAAGGCCTATGCCGATGAACTCGACGCCCGAGGTGAGGTGACTCTGCCTGCACCCATCGCGCCCCTCGGCAACGCTTATGCACAGTGGGCGGAAGAATCGTGTGCCATCTCGCGGGACATCTACCCGAATGGCCACAATATCGACCAGGCCTACGTCGACCACGAGTTGCCCGTCGCTGAGCTGCGTTTGCGTGAAGCAGGGCGTCGGCTTGCCGAGGTGCTCAATCTGGCGCTGGCGCATTGAATGAATTCGGGTCACTTCATGTGGCCCGCTCTTGCTCTGGCAATGCCTTTCTATTGAGCAGAACCATCTCGCTTCTGCGCATTTGTTGAGCAACTTTGGTGCGTCGCAATAGTTGTGTCGGCCCTCGCAAGCGGTGCTTGCGAGGGCATTGGTGCATGTTATGGCGATGGTCGGTGCGAGGCTTTCGAGTGGATTCGCATTGGGTGTCTGATGACACCAGTGTTTGAGCGTTTCAATGTCTGTAGAGCAGACCAGTGCATGTCGTCTGCTCCATCTTCGTTGGTGATTGGTAATACCACTGGTGCGATGTGGTCCGCATGCCACAAGCAGTCCAGTTGCCGACCAAAAACCACTCGCCAGATACCTGCAAAAACCCTCTGGCGCGCGTCGATGGTTTTGCTAGTCTCGATGTATGACTACTGAGAATCCGCTGCGCCGCACCAAGATTGTCGCCACCCTCGGTCCTGCGACCGATGCGCCTGGCATGCTCGAGAAAATCATCGCCGAGGGCGTGGACGTGGTTCGCTTGAACCTGTCGCATGGCCAGCCCGACGATCACCGCGCTCGCGCGGCCGCCGTACGCGATGCCGCCGCCAAACTGGGGCGTGAAGTCGGTGTGCTGGCGGATCTGCAGGGTCCCAAAATCCGCGTCGAGCGGTTTGCCAATGGTCCGGTCGAGCTTCGTGTGGGCGATAGCTTCGTACTGGACTGCAGCCCGAACGCGCCGATGGGCGATGCGACCCGCGTGGGCGTTAGCTACTACGACCTGCCTAAAGACGTTTCGGCGGGCGACGTGCTGTTGCTGGATGACGGCCTGGTGGCGCTCACCGTGGAGTCGGTGGTCGGCGCGGAGATTCGTTGCCGCGTGTTGATTGGTGGTCGCCTTTCCGATCGCAAGGGGCTCAATCGACAGGGCGGTGGCTTGTCGGTCGATGCGTTGTCGGACAAGGACAAGGCGGATATCAAGCTTGCCGCCGAAATCGGCTGCGACTTCCTCGCCGTGTCCTTCGTGCGCTCGGCCGCCGATATGAATCAGGCGCGTCGGTTGCTGGAGGAGGCGGGTGGCAGAGCATCGCTGGTGGCCAAGATTGAGCGTGCCGATGCCATCCCGTTGCTGGGTGAAATCATCGACGCGTCCGACGTGGTGATGGTGGCGCGTGGTGATCTCGGTGTGGAAATCGGCGACGCCGAGCTGCCTGGCCTACAGAAGAAGATCATCCGCGAGTCGGTGCAGCGCAATCGCGCCGTGATCACCGCCACGCAGATGCTGCAGTCCATGGTGCGCTCGCCGATTCCGACGCGTGCGGAAGTGATGGACGTGGCCAACGCCGTGATCGACGGTACCGACGCGGTGATGCTGTCCGAAGAATCAGCGGCAGGTGCTCACCCGGACAAGGCCGTGGCAGCGCTGCGTCGCATCTGCCTCGGTGCCGAGCGCCAGTTCGAGCCGAAGGAAGACCTCGCCAACGCGGGTCATCGCCTGGACCGTACTGATCAAGCGATTGCCCTCGCAGCGATGCTGCTGGCCAGCCAGCTCGGCGTGCGCGCCATTGTCGCGTTGACGGAGTCGGGCGCGACCGCGCAATGGTTGTCGCGTTATCGCAGTGCGGTGCCGATCTATGCGCTGTCACCATTCGACGATGCACGTCGTCGCATGTCCATCTTCCGAGACGTGCATCCCGTGAAATTCACGCACATCTCGCAGACCCCTGCGGCGTCGGCGCGCGACGCGGTGCGTCAGCTGTTTGCGCAGGGGAAGCTGGTCGAGGGCGATCGCGTCGTGCTGACCCATGGCGATCACATTGGGCAGGGCGGTGGCACGAATACCCTCAAGCTGCTTTCGGTGGGTGCCGAGGGCGTGGTGGAGTGCCTGCGGGATCTCTAGTCGTGACGTCAGCGCCGGCCCGGGTTCCATAGGGCTAGAATCCGGGCCATTGATCCCCCCACGCAGGCGCAGGAGGTTTTTCATGAACATGAAGTCACGTCGCGGCATCCAGGCTTTGTTGCTGACATTGGGCATGGCCGGTGCGGCACCGCTGCTGGCGCAGTCGCAAGCGCGCTTGGTGGGGCCGGATCACATCCAGTCGTACTGGATCATGCTCAACACCAAGGTCGATGCGGACGTTCCCAACAGCGGCCGCAACATGACCAAGCCGGGCTGTGTGGCGGTGAGCTTCATGATCGGCTCGGACGGCATCCCCCAGAACGTCACCGTGCGCAAAGTCGCGCCGCAGAGCGACCTCGATGCCGTGGCGAAGAGCGTGGTCACCAATTTCCGGTACGGCCCGGCGTTGAAGAACAACACGCATGAGCCGGTGAACACCTATTTCATCGTGCCGTTCAACCTGCCGGCCGATCCGGCCCAGCGGCAGGCCATCACCGACGCCTGCAAGCTGCCAGGCTTCGATCAGGCCTGAGGCCTCCGTGGGCCGTTCAGGGGCGCTCCGGGCCCCGGGCGGCCAGATGCCATATACTTCGGCCTTTGAGCCTTGCCGCCCTCTGGGGGCGGCTTCACCTTGTGCGGCCCACACCGCCTAAGTATCCGGAGTTGTCATGAGCATCGAAGATCTCGAAAGCGTCGCCCTGGCGATGGTTGCGCCCGGCAAGGGCATCATCGCCATCGACGAGTCGACCAACACCATCAAGAAGCGTTTCGAGGCCGTTGGCATCGAGAACACGGAAGAGAACCGCCGCGCCTATCGTGAGCTGCTGCTCACCGCGCCGGGCCTCAACGAGCACATCTCCGGTGCGATCCTGTACGACGAAACCATTCGTCAGTCGACGAAGGACGGCGTGCCGTTTACCCAGATCATGAAGAAGAACGGCATCATCCCGGGCATCAAGGTCGACAAGGGCCCGGTGCCGCTGGCCGGCTTCCCGGGCGACGTGGTGACCGAAGGCCTCGACGGCCTGCGTGAGCGCCTCGCCGAGTACGTGAAGCTGGGCGCGCAGTTCGCCAAGTGGCGCGCCGTGATCAACATCAGCGAAGACAACCCGTCCTCGACCGCCATCGAAGCCAACTGCCACGCACTGGCCCGCTACGCTGCCCTGTGCCAGGAAGCTGGCCTGGTGCCGATGGTCGAGCCGGAAGTGATCATGGACGGCGACCACAGCATCGAAGTCAGCTACGAAGTGCACGAAGCGGTGCTGCGCAGCCTGTTCAACGCGCTGTACGAGCAGAACGTGATGCTGGAAGGCACCATCCTGAAGGTGAGCATGGTCATTCCGGGCAAGGATGCGGACGAGCAGGCCGAAGTCGACGAAGTCGCCGACGCCACCGTGCGCGTGCTCAAGACCACCGTGCCGGCCACGCTGCCGGGCATCGTGTTCCTCTCGGGTGGCCAGACCGACGAGCAGTCGACGGCTCACCTCAACTCCATGAACCGCATGGGCCCGCACCCGTGGCCGCTGTCGTTCTCGTACGGTCGCGCCATGCAGCAGGCCGCGCTGAAGCTGTGGTCCAAGGACATGAAGGCCAACTACGTGGATGCACAGAAGACCGTGCTGGCCCGCGCCAAGGACAATGGCCTGGCTGCACTGGGTCAGTGGAGCGCCAAGTAAGTTCTGGCGTTTCCTCCTAGGCAATAAAAAAACGGGCGCCTCGCGGCGCCCGTTTTTGTTTCACCTGGTTGGCGATCAGAAGCGGTATTCCGCGCTGACGCTGTACAGGTTGGTCGGCAGATCGATGTTCTTGCTGCTCTGGCTACCGTCGTAGTAGTCCCAGTTCAGGCCGACGCTGAAGTTCTTGTTGATGTTGTAGCCCGCGCCAAGACCGGCGTAGTAGCGGGTGCTGTTGAACTTGACCGACTGCGGGTTGTAACGGTCGTTGGTCAGGCCTTCACCCTTGGCGAAGAAGGCACCGCCACGAACTTCACCGTACCAGCTCGGGCTGAAGTTGTAGCGCATGTTCAGGCCGGCAGTCGCGCCCTGCAGCTTGGACATGCCATTGCTGCCGTTGTAGTTGGCGTAGTTCTGCGTGTACGGGCTACGGGCGTCAGCACGACCCAGGTAGACATAGCCCACTTCCGCGCCGATGGTGGCGTCGGGGTTGATGGCAAAACGGTAACCACCCTTGATGCCGCCGGCGAAATCGCCATTGTCATAAGGGCCCTTCTGCACATGTCCGTAGCCGGCATTGGCGCCGACATACCAGCCCGGCTGGGCGTTCCCGGTGGCGTCCTGGGCGAACGCGGCGGGGACAGCCGCCAAACCGGCGGTGGCAAGGGCAAGGGCAAGAATGGTGTTCTTCATGGGGGGGACTCCTCTTTGTCTTATTGAGCCAGGCCACATCGCCGGGGGTTCGGTCGTTGTGTGGACTGGGCACCTCGTGCTGACGGTGCTGGAAATTAGATGGGGTGAGGGTCCAAGAGTTTCAATACCGGTTAGTATATTATTAAGGCTGAGTTAATTCTGGGTATGGATCAGCTACGGGTCAGTGGCGACAGCCGGACGCCGGATCGGCGACAATAGGCGCTTTTATTGCCGCCTGTCCCCGGAGAACCCCTAGATGACAACCCGCCGCGAACTTGCCAACGCCGTGCGCGCCCTCGCCATGGACGCCGTACAGCAGGCCAACTCCGGCCACCCGGGCATGCCCATGGGCATGGCGGACATCGCCGAGGTGCTGTGGAACGACTTCCTCAAGCACAACCCGACCAATCCGAAGTGGTTCAATCGCGATCGCTTCGTGTTGTCGAACGGCCACGGCTCGATGCTGCAGTACGCGCTGCTGCACCTGACGGGTTACGACCTGCCGATGGACCAGCTGAAGAAGTTCCGTCAGCTGCATTCCAAGACGGCCGGCCATCCGGAAGCCAGCGAAACCCCAGGCGTGGAAACCACCACGGGTCCGCTGGGTCAGGGCCTCGCCAATGCGGTGGGTTTTGCCCTTGCCGAAAAGGTGCTGGCGGATCACTTCAACCGCCCGGGCCACGACATCGTCAATCACCACACCTATGTGTTCCTCGGCGATGGCTGCCTGATGGAAGGCATCTCGCATGAAGTCGCATCGCTGGCCGGCACCTGGAAGCTGGGCAAGCTGGTGGCCGTCTATGACGACAACGGCATCTCCATCGACGGCGAAGTGCACGGCTGGTTCACCGACAACACGCCGGAGCGTTTCGAAGCCTATGGCTGGAACGTGATCCGTGGCGTGGACGGCCATGACGCCGACGCCATCAAAAAGGCCATCACCGCCGCTACCAGCCAGTCGGATAAGCCCACGCTGATTTGCGCGCGCACCATCATCGGCTTCGGCTCGCCGCACAAGCAGGGCAAGGAAGAGAGCCACGGCGCGGCGTTGGGCAAGGACGAAGTGGCCGCCACGCGCGATGCGCTGGACTGGCGCTACGCCGCGTTCGACATCCCGGCCGAGATCTATGCCGGCTGGGATCACAAGAAGGTCGGTACCGAGCGCGAGCAGGCGTGGCATGACGCTGTCGCTAAGTACTCGGCTGCGTTCCCCGAGCTGGCCGCTGAATTCAATCGCCGCGTGTCGGGCGAACTGCCGTCCGACTGGGCGGCCAAGTCGCAGGCCTATGTCGAAAAAATGCAGGCCGAGGGTCCGGAAGTTGCTTCGCGCAAGGCATCGCAGATGGCTATCGACGCCTTTGCGCCGCTGCTGCCGGAACTGATCGGCGGCTCCGCCGACCTGGCTGGCTCCAACCTCACCAAGTGGAAGGGCAGCGTGGATGCCGGCAACGGTCATCAGGCCAACGGCAACTATCTCTATTACGGTGTGCGTGAGTTCGGCATGAGCGCGATCGCCAACGGCCTCGCGCTGCATGGCGGCTTCATTCCGTACGACGCTACCTTCCTGGTGTTCTCCGACTACGCGCGTAACGCCGTGCGCATGAGCGCGCTGATTCCGGCGCACGCCATCCACGTGTACACGCACGACTCGATCGGCCTGGGTGAAGACGGCCCGACCCACCAGCCGGTGGAGCATCTGGCCTCGCTGCGCTACATCCCGAACAACCAGGTGTGGCGTCCGTGCGATGCGGTGGAGTCGTTCGTGTCGTGGAAGCTCGCCATCGAGCGCAAGGGCAACCCGGCGTGCCTGGTGTTCTCTCGCCAGAACCTCAAGCACCAGCAGCGTACCGCGCAGCAGGTGGCTGACATTTCGCGCGGCGCTTATGTGCTGTCCGATCCGCAGGACACCAAGTTCAAGGCCATCCTGATCGCCACCGGCTCCGAAGTGGAACTGGCGATGGAAGCAGCGCGCACGCTGGCGCAGCAGAACGTGCCGGTACGCGTGGTGTCGATGCCGTGCACCGAGTTGTTCGATGCGCAGTCGGTCGAATACCGCGAGGCCATCCTGCCGGGCTGGTGCCGTGCGCGCGTGGCGGTGGAGGCGGCTACGTCCGACTTCTGGCGCAAGTACGTGGGTCTCGACGGCGACGTGGTGGGCATGACCACCTTCGGTGCTTCCGCACCTGCGCCGCAGCTGTTCGAGCACTTCGGTTTCACCGTGGCCCACGTGGTCGATGCGGTGAAGCGTGTGATTGCCTGAGGTAAGGTCTCTCTCTTCGCATTGGCGAAGAGGATGGGTGAGGAGTGAGTGCTTACCCAATCCACACCAAGAAAAACGCCGCGAATATCGCGGCGTTTTTTTATCGTCATTCGTCAGCCTGGGTGCTGGGTGGATGCGGTTTTTGAAAGCTGTCTCGCAGCAACCACTGGCCTACTTTCGCTTGTCGACAACGGCCTTGATTTCTTTCAAAGCGACTTCGACGTTGCCCTGAGCGGTACCCAGCGTTGCGCGATCAGCCAAATCATTGGAGTTGGCTGCCTCGGCTATGGCTTGAGCCTCGTGGCGACGCGCATCGGTGTAGTGCACCAAGGCCTCGTGCAACGCATAGTCTTTACTGTCTGGAGGAATCGTTTCGGAGGCGAACTCCTGGTACAGCGCCTCCCATTGCGGCATCACCTTACTGGCGAAGGCGGCGGCAAATGCCGTCTGAGACAGGCTGCCGGCTTGGCCCTGTTCGAACAAGGTCTTGGCCTGAGCCAGTAGCGCCGTTTCCCTTGTACTGAATGTCATCAGGCTGCGTTCGAAGCGTGCAGTCTGCTGCGCCTGTTCGGAAGGATGGGCAAGCGGCCACGTCATTGTGAAAAGCGCCGCTGCACCGGACAGCAAGGCCACTAGCAATCGTCCTGGTGCAGGTTGACTCCGATGCTCCGCGTTGAGCGGTCGAGCGAGCAGCAGACCCATAACGAAGCCACCAGCCAGGCCGCCTAGGTGCGCCGCATTGTCGATACCCGAATGCGCAAAGCCATAGAAAAGCGAATAGCCCGCAAACAGCAGTGTGCTGTTGCGATGCTCTGCCATGACTTCCTTGGGCACTTCGTTGCGTGGATTGATGACGAATGCCAACAGGCCACCGAAGATCCCGAAGATCGCGCCGGAAGCACCAGCGCTGTTGACGACAGGATTCCAGAGCAAGCTGACAACGCTGCCGGTCAAGCCTGCGAATACATACAAGAGAAGAAAACGAGCGCTACCGAACAGCCGCTCGATAGTGCGACCGTTCTGATACAGCGCCAGCATGTTCAATGCTAGGTGGATGATGCCGAAGTGGATGAAGGTGGCAGTGAACAGTCGCCACCACTGGCCGTCGGTGGTCAGTGGGCCGTAATTGGACCCGATGTGTATGGCGGACTCACCGGTCGGGGTGATTGGGTTCATCCCCGCCACACACGCAACGATGAATACGATAATGTTTAGCGCCACTAACGTGGGCGTGACCCAAGCGCGAGGGCTGAAGCGATTCAATCGCTGCAGGAAGTCAACGAGCGCCGCCTGGCTGCTGGCAAATTCCGCAGTTTGCTCGTCTGGCAACAGAGACAGAATGGCCAGCGCCTCTGCGCTGTTGGCGGCGGTGAATTGAACCGTTTGCAGTGGTTCATTCGATACGCGACGCTGGAAGCGCACCTTGCTCTCCGAAATCGCGGCGTTGAGGATGTCCTGCCGCCGGATCGTTTGGGTTTCCTTGACGCTGCTAAGGAACGGACGTTTGCGTGCGCCGTTGAGGGTCACCGTTTCGCCATCGAAGGTGATCTGGCCTTTGCCGATCCACTTGGATGCGTCCGCCGGAACTTTGCTGAGTCCTACTTGGTGACCAAAGGTGACCTGGAACGCCGTAGCTGGTCGGTCGGCTGCTGCCGACGCCTGTTCAAGCGCAACCACGGTGTCACCCCCGCGCTCTGGCGCGGCGTGCTCTTGTGTCATATTTGTCTCCCCCAATGGATGCCGTTTCCGACGGCCCGCACAGGATGCCAGTGAGGCTTTGCGGGCGACAATGGGGGGCGCCCTCATGGCGCGTAGAGCGAATGAGGGTGTGATCGCTACCTTGAGGTGGATGCGGTCAGGCGGCCAGCAGTACGGCCAGGTCTTCCGGTGTTGCAGCCAGTGCGTGGGCACCAGCCTTTTCCAGCTCGTGCCGGCTGCCAAAGCCCCACAACACGCCTACGCCCCTCACACGATTCGCCACCGCACCATCGATATCGAAATGGCGGTCGCCAATCATCACTGTTTGCGCTGGCGTTGCCTTGAAATCAGCGAGGGCAGCAGCAATCATGGTTGCCTTCTCGCTGTGCGGGCTGGCCGGGTCCGGACCATATAGACGGCTGAACGCGCCGCCGAATGGCAGATGCTCGATGATCGGGCGCGCATGCCTTTCCGGCTTGCTGGTGACTACGGCCAGTTGATGACCGGCCGCTTGCAGCCGGCCAATCATGGTCTCGATGCCCGGGTATACCGAGTGCTCACGCCAACCGATGGTGTGGAAACGGTCGTGGTAATGCTCCACGGCCAGTTCAATGCGATCGTGGTCGTGATCCAGCAGCGGCGCGAAACTGTGCCGCAACGGCGGGCCGATCCAGTGCCGCAACTCGGCAGGGTGTGCCACACCGAGCTGCGTCAGCGCATGGCGGACGCAGCTGACGATGCCGATCTCCGAATCGATCAGCGTGCCATCGAGGTCGAAGAGGCAGAGCATTACTTACCCGCACGCGCCTTCAGTGCGGCCACGGCCGGCAGTTCCTTGCCTTCGAGGAACTCGAGGAAGGCGCCACCACCGGTGGAGATGTACGAGACATCCTTCTCGATGCCGTACTTGTCGACCGCCGCGAGCGTGTCGCCGCCACCAGCGATGGAGAACGCCGGCGAGGCAGCCACAGCGCGGGCGAGCGTTTCGGTGCCGTGACCGAACGCGTCGAACTCGAACACGCCCACCGGGCCGTTCCACACCAAGGTGCCGGCCTTGGCGATCATCTCGGCATAGCGGCGTGCGGTCTCGGGGCCGATGTCGAGGATCATCTCGCCATCCTTGACCTCATCCACGGCCTTCACCGTGGCAGGCGCATGCGCGGAGAACTCCGGCGCCACCACCACGTCCACCGGCACCGGCACGTCCGCATTGCGGCGCTTGGCTTCGGCGATGACTTTCTTGGCGGCCGGAATGAGATCCGGCTCATACAGCGAGTTGCCTACCGAGTGGCCCATGGCGGCAATGAAGGTGTTGGCGATGCCACCGCCGACGATCAGCTGATCCACCTTGCCGATCAAGTTTTCCAGCAGGGTCAGCTTGGTGGATACCTTGGAGCCGGCCACGATGGCCAGCAACGGGCGGGCAGGGTGCTCCAGTGCCTTGCCCAGCGCGTCCAGCTCGGCCGACAGCAGCGGGCCAGCGGCGGCGATGGGGGCGAACTTGATCACGCCGTGGGTGGAGGCCTGGGCACGATGCGCGGTGCCGAAGGCGTCCATGACGAAGATGTCGCACAGTGCGGCGTACTTCTTCGACAGGGCCTCGTCGTCCTTGCCTTCGCCCACGTTCATGCGGCAGTTCTCGAGCACCACCACTTCGCCATCGGCGACGTCGACGCCGTTGAGGTAGTCGGCCACCAGGCGCACCGGCGCGCCCAGCTTGTCGCCCAGCCACTTGGCAACCGGCGCCAGCGAAGAGTCGGCGTCGAACTGGCCTTCCTTCGGGCGACCCAGGTGCGACAGCACCATGACCTTGGCGCCGGCGTCGCGGGCAGCCTTGATGGTCGGCAGGGCGGCGTCCAGGCGCTGGGTGGAGGTGATGTGGCCGTTCTCGATCGGCACGTTCAGGTCTTCGCGGATCAGCACGCGCTTGCCGCGCAGATCAAGATCGCTCATGCGGGTAACGGACACGGCGGAACTCCTTGCTTGGATTCATGGAAGCGGGCGCCCACAACCTGAGCCGTGGGCGCGAATCGCGTATTGTCCCGCCCGGTCCGCAGCGATGCAAACCACGCGGCAGGTATCCTACTTGGCCAATATTTCCCAAAGAGGACGCGGGCATGAGTCAGGATCTGGTGTTGTACGGCTACTGGCGCTCCAGCGCGGCCTACCGGGTGCGCATTGCCCTGAACCTGAAGGGGCTGACCTATGAGTCGCGGCCGGTCCATCTGGTCAACAACGGTGGCGAACAGCATTCGCCGGATTACCGGGCGCTCAACCCCCAGGAGTTGGTGCCCTGTCTGGTAGACCACGGGCAGGTGTTCACCCAGTCCATGGCGATCATCGAGTATCTCGAGGAGACCCGACCCCAGCCGGCGTTGCTCCCGGCCGATGCGGTCGGGCGGGCCCGCGTCCGCGCCCTGGCCCAGGTGGTGGGCTGCGATGTGCACCCGCTGGGCAATCTCCGTGTGCTGCAGCATCTTGTCGCCCAGTTTGGGGCGGAGGACGGCGCCAAGGGCGTCTGGTCCAGGCACTGGATTGGCGAAGGGTTCCGGGCGCTGGAGACGATGCTGGCTGGCGATGTGGATACCGGACGTTTCTGTCACGGCGACTCGCCGACGCTCGCTGACGCCTGTCTGGTGCCGCAGGTGTACAACGCCCTGCGTTGGAAGCTGCCGATGGACGACTTCCCGACCATCCAGCGCATTTACGACGCCTGTCAGGCGCAGGAGGCCTTCGAGCATGCGGCCCCTGAGGCGCAGCCCGACGCGCCCGCTCAGGGCTGATCGCCATGGCAGGTGCATGGAAACACCTATGGCGATGGCAACGTGGGCGTCAGGGCACGGGCTACGACAAGTTGCTGCTGGGCGGCCTGCTGTGGCCGTTGCCCTGCGACTGCTATCTGTTGCGCTTTCCGGAGGGCACGTCGGTGCCCCCGCATACGGACCGCGTGGCGCAAGGGCGACATTACCGCCTGAACATCATCTTGCGGCCTGCCAAGCGTGGCGGCGAATTCGTGTGTGCCCGGCCCATGCATGCCAGCCGGCGCATCAAGCTGTTTCGACCCGATGTGGAAGAGCACAGCGTGACGCGGATCGAGCAGGGTACCCGCTGGGTGCTGAGCTTCGGTTGGGTGCGGGGCGCGCGGGGTGACACACGCCCCGCGGCCTGATGGATCAGAAACCGAGGCCGTAAGGGTCGTTGCCGACCAGCTCGGTGTTCTCTGCGTTGCCACTGTCGGACAGGCGAATCTTGAGCGCCAGGCCATCGCGCGAGTCGGCCTTGTTGAGGGCCTCGTCGAGTTCGATGCGGCCTTCCTTGTAGAGCCGGTACAGCGACTGGTCGAAGGTCTGCATGCCTTCCTGCAGGCTGCGGTCCATCGCTTCCTTGACGTCGTGCACCTGGCCGCGGCGGATCATGTCGCGGATCAGCGGCGTGTTGAGCAGTACTTCGGTAGCCGGCAGGCGGCGACCGTCCTTGCCCACCACGAGACGCTGGCTGATGACGGCACGCAGGTTGAGCGCCAGATTCATCAGCACATTCTTGTGCGCCGATTCCGGGAAGAAGTTGAGAATGCGCTCCAGCGTCTGGTCAGCGTTGTTCGAGTGCAGCGTTGCGAGACACAAGTGGCCGGTTTCCGAGAAGGCGATGGCCGCCTCCATGGTGTCCGTGTCACGGATCTCGCCGATCATGATCACGTCCGGCGCCTCGCGCATCGCGTTACGCAGCGCCTCGTGGTAGCTGTGCGTATCCAGACCCACTTCGCGCTGGTTGACGATGGATTTCTTGTGGCGGTGCAGGTACTCGATCGGGTCCTCGATGGTGAGGATATGTCCCGACGAATTCTGGTTGCGGTGGTCCAGCATGGCCGCCAGCGTGGTCGATTTGCCCGAGCCGGTGGCACCCACCACCAGGATCAAGCCGCGCGGCTCCATAATCAGCTCACGGAAGATGCTCGGCAGCTGCAGCTGGTCGATGCTGGGAATCTCGCTCTTGATGGCACGGATCACCATGCCCACTTCGCCGCGCTGCTTGAACACGTTGATACGGAAACGGCCGGCTTCCTTGACCGCCAGCGCCATGTTCAATTCCAGGTCGCGCTCGAACTGCGGCACCTGCCCCTCGTCCATGAGCGAATAGGCGATTTTCTTCACCATGCCGCTAGGCAGGCCGGTGTTGCCCAGTGGGTAAAGCTTGCCCTCGACCTTAATGTTCACAGGAGCGCCCGTCGTCAGGAACATATCCGACGCGCCCTTGTCAACCATAAGCTTGAGGAAATAACCAATGTCCACTCGAATCCCCTAATCCCGCGTGCATTGCTAAAGTCGATTATGCCCGCCCACAATACGCTGTGACACTCCGAGAGGACTGAGTGATGGTGCACATCTTTTCCCCGTCGTGGGGCCGCCCCAAGGGCGTCCGCACGGCGGTTTCGACGTTGACGCTGGCTATAACGCTGGCGCTGGCCGGCTGCGCGACCACCCCGCCGCCGGACGGGGCCATGAACCTGGCCCAGACGCAGCTACAGGCGGCCCGTGACGCCGACGCCGCTGTCTACGACCCGATTGACCTCGGGAACGCCCAGGACAAGTTCCAGCAAGCCCAGAACGCATTAGCCAAGCGCGACTACGACGTCGCTGCCCAGCTGGCGGACGAAGCCCGTGCGAGTGCCGAACTCGCACGCGCCAAGGCACGACTGGGGGCTGCCCGCAGCCAGATCCAGAACAAGACAACTGCAAACCAGCAGCTGCGCGACCAGATCGAGCAGACGCTGTCGGACCAGCAACAGCAAAACCAGAGCCAGGCAGCCGGCTTGCCGACCCAGCAGCAGACCATGGACATGCCCGCGCCGACCAGTTCGGCGTTGGGCGAGCCCATCCCCCAGGGGCAGGGTTTCCAGACCATTCCGCAGAACCCGAATCCCGCTCAGCCGGTGCCCCAGTCGAACACTGACCAGGGAGGTCACCTATGAAATCCTTGACCCTCCGACTCTCCGCACTGCTCGTTGCCTTCGCAGCGGCAGGTATGGCGCACGCATCCAAGGACGACATGGATGTGTCGCGGCTGACCAGCAGCCTGGATCAGCTCGCCAGTGATCCGGCGCTAGGTGGCTACGCCCAGGCCGAACAGGCCCGCGCACGCGACGCCATCAACCAGCTTGCCCAGGCGCGTTCCCGCGATCGCTCCCACGCGCTCTACATCGCCGAACGCCGCGTGGATCTGGCGCGCGCCACTGCACAATTGCAGGACGCCCAGCTGCAGATCGGCAAGCTTGACCGCGAACACGACCAGATCCAGCTTGACGGTAGTCGTCGCGAGACCGAGATGGCTCGTCGCGAGCTTGAACGTCAGCGTTTGCAGTACCAGGCGTCGCAGGAAGAGGCGGCGCGTCAGGCCGCTGCCGGCGCCGAGGCGACCGCCCAGGCACAGGCAGAAGCCTCGCAGGCCAAGAAGCTGGCGGCTGCGCAGGCCAAGGTGGCCAATGCCGCCAAGAAGCAGGCTGACCTGGCCGCGCAGGCTGCGCGTGCCATGCGCGCGCAGATGCAGGGCGACAACAGTTCCTCCGAAAGTTCGGCCAAGGATCAGGGCAAGTAAGCTCGCCCGGTTCTGGATCAGGACTCAAGAAGGCCGGCGAACAACACCGCCGGCCTTCCTGTTTTCTATCGGGGCGTGAGACAGGACAGCTTGTCGCGCCGCTTTCCTCGGCGTCTTTGCTGCTGTCGCATAAAAGACTGTTTTGGCAGCTTTTTTTAAGAGTGACACCTGCGGCGACTAGTCCCTTTGTGACGCTTGCATGACCCGGTGACGGGGAGTAGGGTCAAGTTCCCGGGAGGCATCTTCGCCACCTGGGTCACCGACCTGAATCATGCGCTCACCCTTTCCCTCCATCGCACTCCATGGACCGGTTGACCGGCATGGATCGCGGGTGTGTGCGTGTGATTCATCGTCTGCGGGTGCCACTCCCGGGCACCCGCTGTTATCTCCAGAGGAGGTTGAATCATGTTTGAAAACCAGCAGCGTGATGATGTCGAAGCTCTGATGAAGGCCGATGCGGAATTTCGCCGGCTTTACCAGCACCACCAGGAACTCGACAGCAAGGTGCACGATGCCGAAATCGGCGTGCTCCCCATCGATGACATGACGTTATCGGGCATGAAGAAGGAGAAACTCCACGCGAAGGAGCGGCTCCAGCGCATGTGGGACACCCGAGCGCACCGCATCAACTGAATCTGCGAGGTTTCGCATGACCACGGCCCCGGCGCCACCCGTAAGGGATCGGCTTCCGGGGCCGTGACGCGTCCAGGGTTAGCGGACAGCGTTAACCGGCTGGAGTGTAGGGGAGGGGACAGTAAGGCTCGGGTATCATCAACGCCCCATTCGGTCGCCTCTGCGCGGCTGAGGCTTACAGCTAGGAGTCCCCATGACGGTCAACCAAAGTGTCCTCGAACTGATCGGACGTACCCCGATGGTACGCGCGCAGCGCTTGGACGTCGGACCGTGTGAGCTGTTTCTCAAGTTGGAAAGCGCCAATCCCGGCGGTTCGGTCAAGGATCGTATCGGCCTGTCGATGATCGAGGGGGCCGAGAAGGCCGGAAAGATCCGCCCAGGCGACACGCTGGTCGAAGGCACCGCCGGCAACACCGGCCTGGGGCTGGCTCTGGTGGCGCAGCAGAAGGGCTACCGCCTGATTCTGGTGGTGCCCGACAAGATGAGCCGCGAGAAGATCTTCAACCTCAAGGCAATGGGCGCCGAGGTGGTGCTCACCCGCTCGGACGTGGCCAAGGGGCACCCTGAGTACTACCAGGACATGGCGGAGCGCATCG
Source organism: Dyella sp. PARNA 12/25 (assembly GCF_055702865.1). NCBI lineage: Bacteria > Pseudomonadati > Pseudomonadota > Gammaproteobacteria > Lysobacterales > Rhodanobacteraceae > Dyella > Dyella sp. PARNA 12/25. The sequence goes on from NZ_JBVQCI010000007.1 coordinate 63,551, forward strand.
CTCGCGAAACGCCAGGCGCCTACTTCATCAACCAGTTTGGCAACCCGGACAACCCAGCAGCGCATATCGCCACCACGGGCCCGGAAATCCTTGAGCAGCTGAATGGCAAGGTCGACGCCGTGGTCGTCGGCTGCGGCTCGTCGGGCACGCTCAGCGGCCTTTCCAAATTCTTTGCCGAGCACTCGCCGAATACGGAATTCGTGTTGGCCGATCCTGTCGGTTCGATCCTTGCCCAGTACATCAACGAAGGCACGCTCTCGACCAAATCGGCGAGCTGGATGGTGGAGGGCATCGGCGAAGATTTCCTCCCGAGCATCAGCGACTTCACGCGCGTGAAAAAGGCTTACGCGATTCCCGACAAGGAAAGCTTCCTTGTCGCGCGCGAATTGCTGGCGAAGGAAGGCATCCTCGGCGGCTCGTCCACGGGTACGTTGCTGGCTGCCGCGCTGCGCTATTGCCGCGAGCAGACGGCGCCGAAGCGCGTGGTGACGCTGGTATGCGATACCGGCAACAAGTATCTGTCGAAGATGTACAACGACTACTGGATGCTCGACAACGGCTTCATCGAACGCGAGCAGCACGGCGACCTGCGTGATCTGCTGCTGCGCCCGTTCGCCCAGCGCGACACCGTGGTCATCGGACCCGGCGAACTGCTGATGACGGCATACACGCGCATGAAGCTTTACGACGTGTCGCAGCTTCCGGTGATGGATGGCAGCCGATTGGTGGGTATCCTCGATGAATCCGACGTACTCATGCACGTGCACGCGGACGAAGCCAAGTTCCGTGATCCGGTGTCTACAGCCATGATCACTAACCTGCAGATGCTGGACGTGCGATCGCCGATCGAATCACTGTTGCCCGTGTTCGATCGCGGTCACGTGGCCATTGTGGTGGATGGTGAGCAGTTCCTGGGCCTGATCACCCGGATCGATCTGCTGAACTATCTACGCCGCAAGGTGCATTGAGGCAGGGACGCTCACTGACTATGTTGGCGTCAGCAGCGAAAGCTTGCTGAAATCACTGGACGCCAGAGTTGCGGTCCATCGCGGATGGATCGCACTCGTTCGAACTTAGGAAGAAGACCATGTGTGGAATTGTTGCTGCCGCTGCACAGCGTGACGTGGCGCCGCTATTGATTGCTGGCCTGAAGGCGCTGGAATACCGCGGCTACGACTCGGCCGGCCTGGCCGTGATCAACGGCGGAGAGATTCGCCGTGTTCGCGCCAAGGGCAAGGTTCGCGAAATGGAAGCGGAGTATCTGACGAACCCCTTCCCTGGCGGTACCGGCATTGCACACACACGCTGGGCAACCCATGGCGTGCCTAACAAGGCCAATGCGCACCCGCACGTGGCTGGTCGCGTTGCATTGGTGCACAACGGCATCATCGAAAACTATGCTTCGCTGCGCAGTGAGCTGGAAGCACGCGGCCACGTCTTCACGTCTGAAACCGACACGGAAGTCATGGCAGCCTTGATCAACGAGCGCCTTGTCACCGGTAAAACGTTGCTGGATGCCGTGTCGTCAGTTGTGCACGAACTCGAAGGTGCCTACGCCATTGCCGTGGTTAGCGAAGGTGAGCCTGGTCGCGTCATCGGCGCGCGTCGCGGTGCACCGTTGCTCGTCGGCGTCGGTATCGGTGAGAACTTCCTTGGCTCCGACGCGCAAGCGCTGATCCAAGTCACCAACAAGATCATCTATCTGGAAGAGCACGACGTGGTCGAGATCACGCGCGATCATGTGCGGATTTATGATCGCGATGGCAAGGCGGTTGAGCGGGCAGTGCACGAAAGCGAACTCTCCAGTGATGCCGTCGAGCGTGGTGAGTACCGCCACTACATGCAGAAGGAAATCTTCGAGCAGCCGCGTGCGGTGGCCGATACGCTCGAAGCGCGTATTGGCCCCAATGGCGTGCTGCCGAACATTTTTGGCGTGGGTGGTGATGAACTGCTGGCCAAGGTAAAGGGCCTGCATATCATCGCCTGCGGTACTAGCTATCACGCCGGTCTCGTCGCCAAGTACTGGATAGAGGAATACGCACGTCTGCCAGTGAATGTGGAAGTGGCGAGCGAATATCGCTACCGCGAAGCCGTGGTGCCGGAGGGCACACTTTTTGTAGCCATTTCACAGTCGGGCGAAACAGCCGACACACTGGCAGCAATGCGAGAGTCGCGCCGTCGGGGTTATCTCGGCACGCTGGCTATTTGCAACGTGCCGGAGTCTTCGGTTGTTCGTGAGGCAGACCTCAAGCTGATGACGCGTGCGGGTCCTGAAATCGGCGTTGCCTCTACCAAGGCGTTCACCACGCAGTTGGCGGCGCTGGGGTTGCTGACCCTGCAACTGGCCCACCAGCGTGGCCTGGATGGTGCTCGCTACGCTGATCTCACCGCTCAACTGCAGCACCTGCCCCAGATGATTGAGAAGGCGCTTGAACTGGAGCCCCGAATCATCGAGCTGGCCGAGCACCTGATTCATCGCCAGCATGCGCTGTTCCTGGGCCGCGGCGTGCAATATCCGGTGGCACTAGAGGGTGCGCTCAAGCTCAAGGAAATCTCGTACATCCATGCCGAAGCCTATGCGGCCGGCGAGCTGAAGCACGGCCCGCTGGCGCTGGTGGACGAAGACATGCCCGTGATTGCCGTGGCCCCGAATGGCCCGTTGTTGGACAAGCTCAAGTCCAATTTGCAGGAAGTACGTGCACGCGGTGGTGAGTTGCTGGTTTTCGCCGACGGCGAGGCGAGCATGGATGGTAATGCGTCACGTGGCGCCATCGTGCGCATGGATGGCGGCGGCGAATTTATCGCCCCGGCGGTATTTACTGTGCCGATGCAATTGCTCGCTTATCACGTGGCTGTGCTGCGCGGCACCGATGTCGACCAGCCGCGCAATCTCGCAAAGTCAGTGACGGTTGAGTAATTGCCGCCATTGACTTGCAGCCGTGGTATTTGCGAATAGTTGGTCCAACTAGGTAATAGTTGGACCAACAGAAAAAGGTTGGCCAACAAAAGCTGGTCCAACTAGCTCGTCAGGCTGAGTTATCGTCTGGCCAAGCAGCGTCTGGCTTTCAGGGTGTGTGACAGCTGATTCCGTGGAAGTCAGCTACGGGTTCAAATCTCGCCGTCTCGACCAGTTCAGCAATTGGGTTCAAAGGGTAAGGTTCACCAACCCTGCATCCATCTGCAGAGTGCTATATCGAACCGCTGCAGCGGGGCAACGGCGTAGTCGAGGCACCCCAGGTAACCCCTATGGTCCCCCGTGAGGCTTTGCTCCGCATTGACTGGATACCATCCTGCTGGGGCAAAACCGAAAGAGCGGCCTAGGGACTTATTAGTAGAGCCGTCTATGTCCCAGCGTTCGATATTTCAATGAACTCCATAGCGGACTTCCGACTCCACAAGTGGTCAATGGGATTCATTCCGAGACTGCGGGCAATCTTCGCTACATAGCGTGCACGCGATTGCATCTGGTTCGCAGGGATCTTTGGAAGTCCCGGCCAATCGGACAGGCGGACCGAAGCGTCGAACCTTTCCCAAAACCGAAAGTCGGGTTGGGGCTCCATGTGAAAATTCGTGAAGTATCTGACCTCGGCATGTGGCGACCAGCGGAGGAATTGCCATACCGCCTCCAAGAGGGCTTCCTGGCCGAGATACAGATGAGGCGAGCGTGCGATGCAATCCGGAAGCATGAGCATCAGTGCCTCCTCGTACTGGCGGTCGATAGACCGGCCCGCTCCACGAAGCTGAGCTAGCCGCATGCGACCGATAATCGCGAGTAGCGAATATGGTGTCCGCAGGTTTGCAAGCTGCTGGACTACCTCGGGTGTATCGGGACGCTCGCTAACATAGGTACGCCATGACGTATGAGCCTCCCAGACCAAATTCCGGGTCCCCCCCTGGGGCAAGGTATTCAGAGCGTTCAAAATTCCATCTTGCTCAAGGCTCGCGTCGCAAAGGATCGCGGCAATAGGATGGCGTTGCCACCAGGATAGATTCGAATCTGGAAAGAGGGATGAGATCTTGTTTACCTGGGAATCATGGATCTTTCCCCCATTGCGCGGACCATAGAAGGTTCCTCGCAACTTATCGTTGCCTGCCATATTCCACTCGCGACCATAGATACGGCGCTCGACGTCGTTTGGCTCCCAACTGCCTGCAATAGTCGCCAGTTCTGCGTAAGTGCCTGCTGATTGCATCGCAGTTAGCAGGCCAGGAGTGGACGTCGGAGGCCTAAATCTTGGATACGGGTTACCTGGCCATGGTGAGGTAAGGATTCGAGTCATGAGTACCCTGACCGCTCTCAGCCCATTGGACGGCTGATCGTATAAGACGATGCGCGCCTTCGTCTCCTGGCTATTTGATAGCACCCAAGTGCATCCGCCGTGCGCTATGAACTTCCGGTGGTGCAGATTCATAGAGACAGTTTGATCGGCGGTCGATAGGGTCGTGCTGGGTCAGAAGATACAAATGCCATGTCTGGACCAGTCTGCTACCTCCGAAACGAGTTACTTGAGCTCTATGGCCCGTTGATCGGGGGGGAGGAGCTAATGCGCGCTGCTGGGTTCAGGACCGCGAACGCGTTCAAACTTGCAGTACGCAGGGGGCGCGTCGGATTTCACGTATTCCAGATAACGGGACGACGGGGTCAGTTCGCCCGGACGTCCGATGTCGCGGAATGGATCGATTCCATCGGCCATAAAACTTCCGTGAAGGAGCTCGATGAAGGGGGCGAGCAATCACCGCGCGCCGCACATACGCGATCGCGCGAGATTCAAGCCTAAAGGAGGGGGACGCGACGAGAGGACCCTGAAAAGACAGAAGCCCAGGTCGAAGGACCCGGGCCACTGGCGTTAGCAAACGTCTGCTTGGCGGCTAGACGGTGTCAACGCTAGATGGGATAGCTTTGCCTGTCAATAGGCGGTAGTCCTCGTCTGCACCCGTATATGGTGCGACACCCGGCATGCACTGAACCTTGCGGATCAATGGATCCGCATCTGTCCGCGACAGCGGCCATGCGCTTCCCATCGCGAACGGCTCTTCGCGAGCGAGATCGCCGGCGCTCCGCGCCGCAGCAGGCCTGTGGTATCAGCATCACCCAAGGTGGTGCCGACTGCGAAGATGATCATGCACCGCTGCTCGAGTGCTGCCGGCATGGCCTCGGAGTCGGAGGTGTCGGATGACAGAGAGCAAGGATCTAAGAGCCCTGGCGGACGCCATTAGTTCAGGACGTGGTATCGGCACGGGCGACAAATACAAGCCGTGGATACAGATCACCAGGCGAAGATCCTCGCCGTGCTCGAACCTCAATCTTGGCCCTGTTCCCTATTTAAAAAGGCTCACGCATTTCTTGTCGCGCGGGGAGCGCGAGTTTGCCCTATACCTGTGGTGGTTGGGTGCGGAGGACGTTCGCGAACAGTATCCGCTCTGGCCGTGGCCGCACGCGCACCCAAAAGTTCAAATTGGATTCCGGACATCTTCACAACCTCATCCTGGAATCCGGGCCGTCGCTGCAGAGGCCGGTATTCCATTGCGTGCATATCGGGGTACCACAACCTCAGACATCATGACTATCGACATGATGGTGACGGTGCCGGAAGCAGTGAACTCGGCACGCATTATAGGGATCAGCTGTAAACCGAAATCGGTTTTGAAGGGTGGATCACCCACCGACCGAGACATGGAGCGCATCGAGTTGGACAGGCGGTATTGCGTTGCTGGGGAGATTCCATTCCGCCTGGCACACCCGGAACAACTGTCGTCCAAGCTACTAGTCGCGCTCCACGCGATATCTCCCATCGAGTCACGCGCATCGTTGAAGCAACTCATAAATTCAGCGAACTATCTCCGGTACACAGACATTCTCCAGCGCACGGCTTATGGCCGTCCCGCCTGGGTGGCGTCAAAGGAGGCCGGCAAGAAGGTCGGATGGTCGCCTCCTGAGGAGCGGCGCGCGTTTCATATCGCGATTTGGTGCCAGCACGTCGATCACGACTTGTCATGCGGAATGACCCCGACGAGGCCCCTTGTCGCCGGGGGAGTCGCTTTACGTAGTGAGGGGCGCAGGCGATGGCTGGAGGTCGGCATATGACTTTACGCGAGAATATCGTTATCAAACCTGGCATCGGTCAGTCTCCAATAGGGTGCCCGCATCGCGTGTTGTTGATTGACAACGAAGCTGGAAGCGCGGTGATTATTGAAATTGCCGGACTCCAAAATGAGGCTGGCAAACGATCCAAATATGCGCGTGGGCCGAAACTGATTGAACTTGCCACACTCGAAACCGCGCTCAACGAGGGGACAGTCGCAGAAACGAAATACCAAACGCCAGGCCACTGGTCTGTCTTAGACCAAGAGTACGTGGATGCGGCTTCTAGTAGCTCTGAGAAAGAGAAGAGAATAAGGCGACTTGCGCAGAGGGATGCGAACTGGAATCTACTCGCGCCACTTCTGAGGGGCTTGCCCGTTCGTGATATTGCACGAAATACCACGGCCACTCGCTCATCGCTGGTAAGACGAGCCAAGGAATGCAAGCGCGATCCAACAACTTTGTATCGCCTTCTAAATATCTACCTGGCTAGCGGCGGAGTAAGGAATAGTCTGATTCCCGAGACGCATCGCCGCGGAGGACCGGGAGTCATGAAGGTCCATAGGACCAAGCTAGGAAGGAAATCTCGTCTTGAGAAGAGCGGCGGCACAGAGGAGATGGGCTATGTTCTTCAGGATGGCGACAAAGAACGGCTTGCCATTGGGTACTGCCTGATTGGAAGAAGAACAAATGAAGCAGATGCTTATCGTCTGACATGCGCTTCATACTGGTCAATGATCAGAGACGATGGCGCAATCGAGCTATTTCCACCCAACCGACGGCCGACGCGTTCTCAGTTCCGGTACTGGGGGCGCAAATTAAACGGATGGGAACATCGCCGGCAACGTGTTGGCTTAAAGCACCTGGGTGGCCGCGTGACACCGGGGTGCGCGCAGGACCAAGTATGCGCTGTCGGTCAAATGGGAATGCTTGACTCAACGAGCAACGATGTCTACTTGGTATCCATGTACTCGCGGTTAAAGAAGCTCCCGCCGATGCACTATACGCTTCTGATGGATGTTCGATCGACAGTCGTATTTGGGTTCTACGTGGGATGGGAGTCGCCAAGCACGTGGACGGCGCACCAGGCGATCTTGTGTGGTGCGGAAAGTAAGGTCGATATATGTGCCCGCTTTGGTATCACCATCGCTGACGGGGATTGGCCATCTCTCCTTTGCAAGCTGATCCTTGCCGACAACGGTGAAATGAAATCGGAGGCAACCGCTCGTGCGGAAGAGGAATTTCGGTTTGCGTTGGAATATACCAAGTCTTGGAGCGGACAGAGTAAATCGACGGTCGAATCCCAGCATCACACTATGCACAAGGAGGTTGATCACAAGTTGCCCGGTACGACGCACGGAAAGCAACGTTCGCGTGGCGAACAGCACCCCGCGTTAGAGGCACTGTGGAACTACGCGGAATACATGCGAGAGTTCCTTCTGGCACTCATCGAATACAACAACGAGGAGGTGGAACATTTGGCGCCAACGGAAATGTTGGTTGAGGGCGTCCGTCCAACACGCATCAGCATATTAAAGTGGATGATGGAAAGGAACATGCGTGCGGACCTTACGTACGATCTTGCCCACCTACGAGCCTTCATGATGCCGCCGACCAAGGCGGTCATGACCAAGCGTGGAATTCGTTTATTGATGGCTGACGGTCGAACCCTTGTGCCGGATGTGCGGTTCTATGCAGAGGAGTTAGAAGGCTCAGCACAGTTCAAAGAGGCCGTCGATACAAACCGTGGTGTAGATATCATCATTCGGCAAAGCGAGATCGACTTGAGTCGCATCTGGTTTGCCCTGCCGGACCGCGGCTTGACGAGTATACCTAACGTCAGTTCAGACGATGATTTCAAAGAACGATGTACCGTCGTCGACTTCTTGCAGAGGGTCGAGGAGCGCGCTCTGGCCAAGGATAAGCAGCGTGGCGACGAAGATCGACAGGGTCTGGAGAAACTTGAGCGCAGGGAGGCGATCACAAATCGAGGTAAAGCGGAGCTGGCAGAGGAACTAGCTGGGAAGCACAAGAAGCCATCAAAGAATCAAATGATCAGCAATTTACGGAAGAACCGCGCCGAGGAGATGCGGTCTCTTCAGAAGGCAGGCAGCCCGAAGACGGAAGATGCACAGGAAGCGTTACCTAGGGAGACTTTGGCGGGAGCTGAGAATCATAACGACGCTGCCTCTGACGCTATGGATGCGTTCATGCGGGAATACGCAGCATGAGAGTCAATCGGCGTGACCATCCTGAGTTGGTTGCTGGTCCTAATCCCCTACTCGAAGGTCTTGCTCCGTTTGTACCTTTGAAAGGCGTTCCAGCCGCACTTCGTAAAGAACCGCTCGCCGACATCGACTGGCGTAGTCTTCCACCCGAGCAGAGGGAGTCGCTGCTTGTGCTTTGCGATTCGCACTATTGGCCAATCGCACCTCATGTTGGCGTCGCTTCTGATATTCAGCTCATGTTGCGATCGGGATTGGTGCAACGAAATCCAATGTCGCTAGAAGAGCAGCGACGAATCAATATGCTATCGCTAGCGGAGAGCGCGGAGAAGGTATCTCTACAGACCTTGAGGAAGCGGGCCGGAGGCTCCATCTTGGCCGCGATAACCGCAATGGGAAAATCCACGCTGGTCGAAGTGGTGTTGTCGGTCTTAGCGCCACATCAAGTCATCGTTCACGGTTTAAACAGAGATTGTGGCTGGTCTTCACTGGTACAGGTGGCGTACCTCATCGTCAATGCGCCGAGCAATGCGACGAGAAAGGGGTTATTCGCAGCGATCATTGGGGCGCTGGATGCACTCATTGGTACAAATTACGCGGCCGATTTGAAGCGGCAGAAGAATCTCGATGAAGCCATGGTCTTCGTAGCGAAGGTACTGTCGTTTCATCGTGTTGGTCTGTTGGTGATCGACGAGAATCAAGCGAGCACCCTCGCCGAAAATGTGTGGGGTGATGAGTTCGTTCAGTACTTTCTTGGCCTTATGAACCTTGGCATACCAGTCTTGCTTGTGGGTAATCCGTTGGCGTTCAGCGAGCTGGGTGTCAGCGCACAGCTCCTTCGACGTTTCGTGACGCATGGCTGGCATGAGTTTAAGCCTGCAACGAAGGGCGATGAGAGGTCTTGGTGGAATGAACAGTTCCTTCCCGGGATAACCCGTTTTTCGCTTTGCGAGGAAATCCCTTCGTTGGGCGAAATACGAGACGCGACATCAAGTCTTGATGGGGGCATACCCGGCATTTTCTTAGCTATCTGGAAGGAAGCACAAAAAATTTCCCTTCGTCGAGGCGGTAGGGTGGCTTGTCTTACCGCCCTAGATCTCGCGGCCGCGGCTTCTAGTCCTGGCGTCGCGAGGCTACTTGACATTGTTCGAGCCAATGAGAACGGAAATAGGAGCGCTCAGTTCGTGGACTTGCCGCAGGATTGCACGTCACCGGAACAGGGCGGCGCCGTGGCCATGACGAGTGGGGACTCCGTGGGTGGCAAAGATGCGCTGCGTCACGTTAGGCACCGATTGAAGCAGCAGGAATCACGGCAAAGAAATAAGAAGGAGCGCGACCTGGCCGTGAGTAAGGGGCTTTCAGAGGAGGACCTTCGTCGTGGGGCGGATGCACTAGCAATACTAGCTGGAGAGCAATCTGATCAAGGCGAACTCGATGTTTAACGGCCTTTAGCTGATTCGAGATGGTCGTTTGTCGCGTCGCCGTTGAAGTTCATTGTGAATCCAAGATTGCCTGGACCAATCCAGTGCACGGAAGACTTCTTCGAGAAGATGGTCAGGGATTCGCTCGATGGCTCTCCAGATACCTCCTCGATGAACACGGGCGGCTCTTGCCACGTCGACAATCGTCTGGTCTGTCAAGAGAAGCGGCGCTAGTGCGCCGGGTAACCCCGCCTCCAGGAGGAACGTGCGTAATCGGGTTTGCAGGGGAGGCACAGGGCATTTCGCATTCTGCTGGTCAAACTCCAGTCTAAGCTGGTGGTTTCCGTCGTCGTTCGGCGGTGGAATTCCAAGTGCGGTTGCCGCCCCCAATACGATGAGCTTCTGCGCCAACCACGCGGGCGCCGAATTATGCGAAAGCTCGGCATAAATGAAGTCGTCCCTTATTTGTGACCCCAGTGCATGTTTGATATCAGAACTGCCTGCGGACCATGTACGGCGAATGATTCCCTCAATCGCGACACGCGCGGAAGCTATATCCCCAATTTGGGTCGTTACGTAATCCATGTAAGTGGCCCACGTGCGACTGTCTAGAACGGGCAGTTCGCCGTCGAATACCTGCTTCCATAGTTCAAGATACGTCGAATGGCCGTCCGACGTGGCCCAAGCTGCAAACCGAGGCCGGTTAGTTGTCTTGCCGCGCGGAAGGATGTACTGCCACATATTTCCAGCGTTGTCGCCTAATGCTTCCTCATTCAGTGGATGACCATGTAAGTGGCAAAAATGAAGGGATGGTATCTGGTGAAGAATACGCCATTGGCCAAAGCCGAAGAGTTCAACGTCTTCCGCTACGCACTGGTGGCATGAGCGAAGATGTCTAGTGATTAGTTGGAACGGACGGCGAGGGTTTGTGTATCGTAAGAGTGTCTGTGCGCTATGTGATCGGCTTCCGGCAATGAGGGATTTGCTCCAAGCTTCGGCCAGTACCGGAGAGAGTGCTCTCGAGTAGACACCAAAGAGTGTGTGCTTCAGCAGAACATCTCCAGGTGACACTGAGCCACCAAAGACCCGATTGGCAACTGTGGATACATTCTCACCAAATAGGTTTCTCTTCCTTCCACCGTTCGCACCGTACAGATCGATGAGAATATCGTTCTTGTTCCTTCCAGTTTGAAGGTAGCGAAAGGCAATCAGGGTGAACAGCAAGGATCCTGGGCGAAGATAGGGCATATAACCTAGTGTTCTCATCGACACGGGTGGCCCTCCTTACGAGCGCCGGCTTGGCAGCCGCCCGAAACGGCGTATAGCCTCGGAAAGCCATGGCCGATCATTCCGGTAAAGCCATGCGTAGCCGTTTCCATGTTGCTTCCGAAGTTCGGATAGTGGCGAGCTTCTGTTCATCTTGCAGGTGCGCGTGAAATTTGCGCGTGCGGTTTGCATTTTGTGGAAGAGCATGCACTTCTTCCGATCTGATTTCAGTCGATCGTCGGCCCCTAGAACTCGATTTACGACTGTGGTTGAGACACCGGTCGACGTAGCGATCGTCTTGATTTGCTCACCTCGGACTAGCTGCTTTCTGATTTTCGCAATGTGCGTTGGGGTTACCGACTTGGTCCGGCTGACGTAAGCTATGCCGAGGCGTTTGGCCCACTGGACACCCGTTGTTGTCGACACGCCGATAGCCTTTGATGCCGTGGTGATCGATCTCTTTTCCCGGGCTACGAGGTAGCCGAACCGTTTGATCTCTTGATCGTTCGTTCTGATTTCCTTCCCCTGAGAATGGGACAGCACAGGTTCGGAATTAGAATTGCAGGCCCGAATGAGCTCCTCCCAACTGTCAGTAATCGCGCCGACAAGGAGGAGATGCTTAAGAGGATGACCTGGTCGCGGCCTTTTTCTGGAGAGTGAGGCTGCCAACCCTGGCCAGTCGTTGCCGACGGAACTCAGCGGGGCCATCCCAGGTAGCAAGTCCAGACCCCGATAACGTTGGCGGATCAGCGAAACGATTTGCCCAATACGCAAGTTTCCGTGAGAGGTCGCCAAACCTCGCTCCCGAAGCAGTCGCTGATATGCACTTGCCGCACGTACAGGGCTGAGGTCGCCTGGCGGAAGCGCCGCAAATTGTTGAGAGTCGCGAGCTAGTCTGAGTAGAACCGCCATCGCCATGTCACTGTGAATTTTTACCTCGAATGTTACGCAGTCCTTGGTATCTGTCGGAGTTAGCCAGTACCGGCGGTGGACCGGTGTCACACTGTCCACGAGGAAAGTCAGGGGACGAGCGTGTCTTGAGCACACAAAGCTCGAGGGGTATTGATGTTCAAGGTGCCAGTACGCGTATCCGAGCCGCTCCTTCTCCTCATAACAGCAGTCCCGACATAGTTTCAGTGGATGGTGTCCGCCGACGCGACTTGCAGTTATCCCTAGTCTCATCTTCAGACTCGGGATGGATCCTGTCGTGACGAGATTTATGGTTTCCTCAGACTCGACGCCGTCGATGTTTGGCAAGAAGTAACCCAGGAGCGTATGGCGGAGGGCCAGTTCACGAGCGGTGCCAAGGTGCCCGCGAGTTCGCTGTGTCAAAGTCCAAATATGCCCAGGGAAGTCATGCGATAGAGCAGCGTATGGAGCGTCGAAGAGCTGAAGGCTAGTTTGGTGCGCAGAAGTGCCGCAGTTTAGCTTGTGTACAAGACCGCACCAGCTGTAAAGAGTTTGGTCCGCTAAAAGCAGTGGCAGGATGGTTGGCATAATGCATACCTCCTCCGGGCCTATCAGTTAAGCACGGCTTGAGGTGCGCGGTGCGTCCGCAATGAAAAATGTTGTTGAACTAATTATTCTCAGAGGCTTGCGCAATATCTCGCAACAAGCCGATCGTTTGGCCGGAGCGGGTACGCCGTCCAACCCGTTGCGCATAGAAATTAAGTTTGCGCGCTTTGGCTATCTAAGTTTGCTTGCGCCGCCGCGGGCAAAGCGTTCCTCGAGCTGCAGGCGCACTTGCGTCTCGCTGAGGCCTAACGAGGGATCGCAGCGCACCAGGTGCGCTTGGGCACTCTCGGGCCATCCTTCGCGTCGTCATCGAGCGCCGGCCATTGTGCGGGCTTGCGACGGTCCACATCCCCAAGGATCTGATGGTAGCGCGTCGCTTGGTTGAACCACCAAAACACAAGCTCCTGATCAAGCTTGAATCGGCTGTGCCAGGTGGCACCGATGACCCGGCCTTGCAGCGCGAGTGGCAGCCGCTTGACGGAGTAGCCAAACCCCTTTACTCGCACCCAGCTGTTGGAGAGCACAATCTCGACCTCCGGATACGGCGCGAGCACGCGGACAAGGTCTTTCGCGTACTCGAAGAGGTGGCCCGGCCCGCGCAACACGGGGCAGTTTTTTGAGATCCAGCCAGACGTTGTCGTGATGAAGCACGCCGTCAAAATCGAGATAGAGGATCACGTCACGCCTGCTGCAGGGTCTGCTTCGGGCCAAAAACGGGCGTGCACAGAACTAGACTCTTAACCTACAAAGCCGGACTCGATGGATGGCAAGTACCCCAGAACGTTTTCCAATCGACCTGCCGCTACCAGTTCCTAGGCGCACTTCCCCCCAAATGTGGGGATTGGTTCGTTCAGCCATTTATTGGAACGAGCGCGGGCTCCCATCGCGGCTTCAACGGCGGCCACCAGCCGCCGTATACTCAGTTCATCAATTCACGCCCGCTGAGACATGGTGATCCGTCCGGCCAAGAATTGACCCATACGTTCAAGGTACACCTTAGCCCTGGATACGGGTCGGAAGCCTATTTCGGGGTCGTGGTTGAAGCTTCGCGTGCAATATCCGCCTTGGGTCGTAAGCGGTCCTTCCGTCGACATCAGTGGTTAATTACCTTGCTGCAACTACCGGAATTTGTCGACGACAGAGTTGGTTGAGCAAGCGGACGTCGGGACGGCGCATCGCTGCTTTACCGTGTCGCATTCATAAGGAATCACAAAGGCCGCAAACGCTGCACCCTGACCCGATAGTGGTCGGTCCCTCAAGGCCGCATAGAATTCATCGTTCCGGAATCCGAGTGGTATCGCCGTACCGCCTATCATGGCGTGCAGGCGATCCTTGAGGTATTTACCCCAGGCCAGACCACACTCGCAGCGCCGCGGCCGAAGGGATAGCCGCACTATGTCACCGCACTGCGCACAGAAGATCAGTTTCATGTTCTTGCTCCGCCTTCGGGCTGTGAAAGCAACGTACCGCCCAGCCGTATCGGGAGTTGCGACAATCATGGAATTGACCTAGCTTTCCCAGACAGGAATTCAAACGATTTCCACAGATGGAACGTCTGTTTTGTCAGCGCGAAAAGAACCACCATCGCCTCTAAAAGTCTACAGCCAGAACGGTCCGCTTCGGGTCGGAAGCAGACGTAAGAATCTCATCGCCCCTTCGGCTTCCAACGCGCCTTTGGCACGTAGGGAACCCGTCCTGTCCCATCATTGACGGTGATAACCTTGTGCCCGAAACACTCCAAAAAGGCGACCATGCAACCCGGGCCGCCGAACGGGTAACTTTGCGGATTGAATAGCAAGTGGTGGCTGTGTCCGCGATCCTCGATGGTAATCAAGTCGTACTCGCCATCAGCAAGGGAATCCAGCATAGATCCGAGATCCCACTGCGGCCCTGGCAGCAAGTGGCGTTGACCCGGTGGTGTTCCAAACCACATCGCCGACCACTCCGCTCGCTCTTCTTCCGACGGACTCCAAAAGAACGACCTATCTGCATCAGTTAGCTGTGCGGAGAACACCGAGTCGTCCAAAGTCGCCCCTTCGTTCTTCGAGGCTCGAATTTGTTCGAACAACGCCGTTGTCCGGGCCAGCGTGGCAGTGTCGACTGGCACGAATTCGACCGAACAGCAGTCCATTCTCTCCCCCTGTTAGGTCCGCTACGGGTCGGGAGCGAACCTTACAGCCACATCAAATCAGTGATCTGGCCTTGCAGCAATTTAAGCTCACCGGTGCCTGGCCCGCCGTAGTTCTCCATCTGACAGACAAGATTTGGCCAGTACCAACCTTCGTCAGTCCACTCCAACGGTGCGCTCAATGGACCGGCAAGAATCTCGGCTGCACCATCGACTGTTCGCACCTGCATCAAGCAGCTGGGGCTCTTAAAGAGCATGAGATACAGATTTCCGCCCTTCGGATCTGGACCGTAATAGCGCACATCCGGCTGGCCGGGCTTAAGATCGGTTTTGCCCTAGACCGCGAAGGTCTGCTTCCGACCCATTGCGGACACTGCGGGTAGTTCGTCGGGTAACGAGTGTGCCTGACCAAAGGTGTACTCAGATATCTTCGGAGGAGTCGAATGAAGGCGTTTGCTATCGCAGCTTTACTACTTCTCGGCTCTACTTCGAGCGAGGCTCAAGACACTACTTATAAGAACCCCGTCGACGGCAAGACATATGTCGCGCCGCAAGGGTGGGTAACTTACAAGTCGGACGCCAAAGCTACGGAGAACAACGAAAGGGTCAAGATTTTGAATGTTCGACTTCTTCAGGACCAAGAAGAGATGGCCTCAAGGTCAACTCCCGAGGATCTTGCAGACTTCATAAAATCGACCAATGGGGTTGCAGCTGAAGTCTTTTCTTCATACAGCAAGCGAGCGGTATTGCTGACACAGTTCACCTGCACGCCCGGCAAATGTGAAGCAAAGATCGCCTCATCAGGCGGCCCGCCTGACGATCTGTTGCAGTCCTACTACGACAGGCTTGTCAAATTGCCACCGCCACGGATTTCGGGCGAAATCAAGTTTCAGGTCACGATTGGCGTCAATTCCTGATGCATTTAATGTCCGCTTCCGACCGAGGCTGTGTGAAAACGCGCGAGGCCATCTTTGCTTGATCATTTTGTGCGCAAAATTGTCCACGTACGCGAAGTTCTAAGTCACTCGTGTTTTGTGAGCGACGTAGATTTCGCGCAGGAGGCCCATGTGCCTGAGATGGTCTGCGTTTTCACACAGCCTGGACCCAGAGCGGACCTAATGAAGGGAGGCCATGGTGAGTTATCTGAGCGAACTAAGGCGGCGGATA
Organism: Dyella sp. PARNA 12/25; assembly: GCF_055702865.1. Classification (NCBI taxonomy): domain Bacteria; kingdom Pseudomonadati; phylum Pseudomonadota; class Gammaproteobacteria; order Lysobacterales; family Rhodanobacteraceae; genus Dyella; species Dyella sp. PARNA 12/25. Next base: position 79,355 of record NZ_JBVQCI010000007.1, read on the forward strand.
AACCGGGACGATGGGAAACTTCTTCAAGTCGGAAATCGCCCAATAGGGTGGGTTGAGGGAATCGGGCTTGTTCTGTTTGTCGGCGGCATTTTTCTGTGGCAGCTCCACGAAGAGATCGGGCTCAACGGGATCAGGGCAGCTGTCGCGGGTTCGGTCGGGTTCCTGTTGTGCATTCTCGGGAATGCCGGGAAAGGCACAGATTCAGGCGTTTGACCTACAACTTCCGGGCGTCAGCTTCCAATCTGCAGCGGACATGCCGATGCATATGGCGCTATATATCCTGCCTCTAGTTCGTGTTTCTGGAAGAGCGTTAGCCTTTATTGCAGGCACCCTTCTAGGCCATATGACGGACTAAATGACGTATGGACTCGGCATCTGGCGGGGCGGACCATCAACCTAGCTGTTAGTCGATGCTTGCGCAGGCAATAACCCCCGTTGACGAACAACGACCGCTTAACGCGATCTGGGGAGGTGGCCAAATGACGACTCTGCGTGGCGCATTCGGTCCCTACACCTACGAAGGCTCATATACAACGAATCGAGGTTCGGCGACCTGGCGCGCGCTGCTTTGGCGAGAAGGGGAATTTCAGGGAGAAATTGGCGGCGAGCTGCTCGAGGCTTCGCACATTGCGGTCCTAGATAGCGCATTCATCCACGCGTTAGTGCAAAGTCGCATTGCGCCTTTACTCAGACCTGAAGAGTAATGGGGTGCCCCGAAGCCTCACTGCGCCGAGCCTAGCTAAGAAGCGTGCCTATAGTGTCCGCTCGCGATCTGAGCCGGACTTTTTCCAACTAGGCGCAGGGGAGGCTTGGAGGGAAGTGGGTGCGCGGAAGCAGCGAGCTTTCTCCGCGCTCGAGGGAATGCCTTCGCAGGATTTACTGCAAGGGCTGAGGTGAACCCAGGCATGAGCCTCCTACGGAGCACCTAGCGACATTTGCGACACGCGAGCACCTGCGAGGTGCGCCTGAACGCTTGGCGGCAACCAAGGCAGGCTCGATATGGCGCAGCGTTAACCCTTTGGTCGCCCGTAAAGCCGAAGGGTGCTGCAAGGATGAAGGCGCGACTAAAAGCGCCTGTAGGCAGCCCTACTACTCACCAGCGGAAACGCAACCCTGCATCACCGGCCACACCATTGCGTCGCTCATTACTGGAGAGCACGCCAAACTGATAACCAATTTGCGCATAGAAGCTCAGATTGGCCAACAGCTTGCCCGTGACGCCAACCGCTGCATCGGCCCGAGTGGTTTGCATCACCAACGGCACCTCATCGAGGCCCGCATAGGTGACCGTTGAACCGCCGCCCGTGTCGCGCCAAACGTTTAGGCGTGCGTAGGGCTGCCACACCTGACCGTTGTCACGCATGATGGTCCATTGGCCGCGCAAACCGAGGCGCGCCGTGATGCCCGACGTCGAGCCGGGCGACACCGTGCTGTATGCGTCCTGCATCGCGCGGAACCACGTACGTTGCCAGATCACCTGCGCCTGCGGCTCCAGAATGAAGTTCGGCCCCCAGTTCAGCGCAAACGGATAACCGCCTTCCAGCGACGTGATGATGCCGTTGCCGCGCGCGACCAGCGACGTGTTCGCGGTGCGCGCCGTACCGTTATAGCGTGTGCCCTGCACCACACCATCCAGGTACCAACCGTCGGGGCCGTAGTGGGTCCAATAACCACCACCCGATGTCCCATCCATATTGACGCGGCCGGTAGTCACCAGGTCATAGCCGGTGGCTGCCGCGTTGGTGACCAGTCCTGTGACATCCGCATGGGTGTTGGCATAGGCAAGGTAAACGCCAAAGTCATCGCGATGGCCATCGATCAAACTGCCCTGCCACAGATCGAAGCCCGCCTGCGCACCAAGGATGCGACCACTGGTTCGCGGATCGGCGAACGCACGGTAGTGATCGTCAATTTCCTGCCCGAACACGCGCACCCATGCCGATGTGGCCCAACCTTCGGGTCCACCCTGCGCATTGGCGTTGGTAAGCGTGTCGCCGATGCGCTCGTGCATGGTGCCCAGCGTTGCCAAACCCATCTGGCGCGCCGAGGGCTGTATCGCGCCGTAGGTTGCGATTTCCGGCCCGATGATCGGATAGATACCCGGCGGCAACACCTCCGGCGGTGGGTCCGGCGGAAGAATCGGCGGCACCACCGGCGGCGGCTGTGGCGGCTCCGGCTCCACCACGAATGCCGAGCGCAGGAACCAGTCATTGGGGTTGCTACCACCCACACCACCACGCAGCAGGTCATAGCTGTACGCGCCTGCGCGCACCTCGCCGGCAAGCCCAAACGCCCCAGGGCTAGTGGTGCCGTTATTGATAGCCTCCACCACGGGAATGCCGTTGGCGACGGTTTCTGCGCCACCGCCACCAGCATTCGTGACATGCACCACGGTATTGCCAGTCGCCGTGCCGCCATTGATGACCAGCTTGTCCGACGGCGACGTATCGCTACCAAGGACGGTGTTGATCGCCATCGTGCCGTTCTGCCCTACGTAGCTACCGGTGGTCAGTGTCTTGAACACGCCCGCGGTCGGTGCCGTGAAGGCGATAAGACCTGCATTGGTCACGGTGCCGGAAACGGTCGAATCGCCCGTGACGTTCCACGTGCTGGGGTCGATGGAGACATTGGTGACGTTCTGCGCTGCGCCCGTCCAGGTGGAACCGTTCGTCAAGTTCAGATTGAGCGTGCTGGCAGCATCCGCAATGGCATCACCGGTTGCCGTAGCACCTGAAGCGGTCAGCGTGACAGCGCTTGCAGTCGGCAGAGGCTGGGTCCTGACGAAACTCCCATCAACCTCCGAAACAAAGCTCGACGAGCTATTGCTGGCGACGTCGACGAAGACATGGTTACTTGGTGTAACGGTGGTATTGGTCAGCTGAATATTTTCAATCGTCGACTCGGAATGAAACGCATCCTGGGCCGACGACAGTGATCCACCGCTAAACGACACGGTGTTTGGCGCTGCGCTGGTGCCACCCAAGGAACCGATGCCATAACGCCCACCACTCCAGGTGCTTCCGGTGACGCTCAGCGTACCGGAATCAGCCACTTGTCCGGCGTCAGCCTGGGTGGTCGTTACCGGCGTGCTCTGCAATGTCGCGACCGATCCGGTGTTGCCGACAAAGACACCCACCGCTCGCTGGCCAGCGGTAGAGACAGAGCTAGTCTGGATATTTGCTGAGGCCGTCTCGTTGACGTTCAGTCCAATCGCATCGTCCCCAGTGGTTTGCACCGTAACGTTCGAACCGGTCAGTACGGTCGGAATGACGGTGCCGACTGGCGGAGGACTGAGAAGCGACCCTTCCGAAAACATACCGAAGCCAAACGCACCGCCAGTGTCGATGGTGACACCAGCGAGATTCATCGTGGCGCCGTTGTAGGTATAGGCGCCATGCCCCGCGAGACCAGTAGTCGTGATCGTAAGATTGCTTGCATCGAGCTCGGCGCCCGTTGTCACCGCCCCCGTCGCATGGAGTCCGAAGCCGCCGACACCTGCCGTGGTGACACTGCCACCCGCCACTACATTTTTACTGCTTGCCGTCGCCAGTACGGCCGAGTCAGAGTCCCCCAGCAATTGGATGGTCACATTGTTCGCGGTAAGTACCGTGCCAGCGCCGGAGGTGACAATGCCTCCTTGCCCGGCACCGGTTCCGGAAATGGAAACCGAATTGAGCGACAGGGTCCCGTCCGCTGTCGCCGAAGCAGCTTTGCTGCCGGCATTGGCGCCCATGTTGATTTGAAGGTTCTGGTCAGCCGTGATGTTTGTGCCAGCACCTGATGACGACAAGCCATCCGTCCCCGGCCCAACGAGGTCGATGATGCCCCCGTGCACGGTGACTTGACCGCCACTCTGTGCAAATACGGCTGTGCCACTGGTGATGAAATGCACACCGGTGATATTGCCTGTGCCACCGGTAAGAGCCTGAAACCCAGGCGAGCCCGCAGCAGTAGTGGTAATGGTGCCACCACCATTGAGCGATACTGTGCCGTTTGACTGCACCAGAACTCCGGGCGACGCCGTGCCGCTCGTGCTCGCCGTCAGCTGTGATAGCACCGTGATCGATCCACCATTGAGCGCCGTGACGGCTGGTGTAGAAGCAGTCGTGGTCCCGAGCGAAGCAATCCCAAGCGTAATTGTGCAACCGTCCGCCGCAAGCTGCCCTGGTGCCGCCGGCGAGCAGGATTGGGCGAAGATAGGCTGTGCCCACCAGAGCACCGGCATGCCCAGGAGCACCGTGGTGACGCGTAGCTTCATGCGCAAGGTAGTCATAGGGCATCAGGGCCTCATAAATGAAGAAGACCCGACACGCGGAAATATAAGCACGCAAGCGCAGCGGCACCTAGCCCAAGATATCCCCAAGTGCGCCGTGAAAGACCGCGTTTCCATGACGTACATTTCCGTGCGAGGAGCTTAAAAATCGAGCTGCCACGGTGTGTCAGGCACGGCAAAGAATGTGCCGCAAGGTAAGAAAATCCTCCTCCGCAACCAGTGAAGGGGTCGTCACGGTACCGTCAAGACGAAATCCCGAAAGAGCGCGAGTAAAAGCTGAGGAATGCGCACTGCTGGTGAATGACCGATTTGAGTCACGGCATGAGAATTGCCCACGGATTCGACGCGTTTCAGCTACGCCTTGGCCAAGGTTGGGAAGGTGACGGGAAAGCGGCTGCAATTGAGCCGAAGGGCGGAGACGCGACCTGGTTCGAGCTATCGCCCATCTTGGTTGGTGATGGCGATAGCCGGGCGCAGATACCTTAAAGGTGAGAGTATTGAGGCATGACATTAAGGTCCGCTTTCGACCGATGCTGTGTAAAAACGCAGGAGGCAGTTTTGGACTGATCAACGTCTGCACAAAATTGGCCGCGTACGTGAAGTTCTAAGTCACTGATGTCTTGCGAGTGACTCAGATGTCGCACAGGAGGGCCATGAGCTTGAGTCGGCCAACGTTTTTACACAGTCTGGACCCAGAGCGGACCTTTTGCTAGGGAGCCAAGGATGAGCGGCGAGAAGCTCGACTACATCGAAGTTTCGAGGGCGGCGCACGAGCTTGGCGAGCGCCACGGCAGGGAGGCGCATCTCTACGCCGAGAGATACGCGCAGCTGGCTTCCAGTCAGGGCAACGCCGAGGAGCACGCTTTTTGGCACGCAGTAGCGCAATCGCTCACGCCGCGAAGTACCAGCTAGGATTTGCGGACCGTCCGCTTCCGACCCATGGCGGACACTGGAAGATGCGACTTAGGCGACAGGGTTCTATAACAGGCTCAGAGGGGAGTGCTGATGAATCTGATGATCGGGCCGTATTCAAAGAGACGAAAGCTTGCACTTGAGGGCAAGGTTTACCTGGCTCCCATAGCCGTAACCGCGGCGGCAACGGTCGCGATTAGTTACTTATCATCGATCGTGTTTTCTGCCGTCTCCGGCTCGGCATGGGCCCGTCAAATCAGTGCGTACGGAATAGATCACGTGCCTGCCATTTCAAAGGCTGTGGTCTTTTGCCCAGACCCGGAGAAGTGCGGCTTTGTGATGACTATTCAGTGGTCTCTGTTTCTGTTTTATGCGGTGATGCTATTCGTTGGTTACTATCCGCTTGCACCAACGATCCGCGTGGCCATTCGCAATTATGTTGAACTAAGGCCTGTGTCGCAATCTTTTCTACGAGCGGTGGCATTCCTGGCATTTGCCATAGCATTTGTGCTGGGAGACTTTTCGGTCATTAAGTTTCCCACCTTCTTCAATGGCAACATGATCACGGCGGACGGCTCACACGCCGTGTGGTCGATGTCACATTGGGTTGCAGATGGCGCGACGATGCCACTGATTTCGTGGTTCTCCGTGTTCGCCAGCGCCTCCATTTACTGGGGGCTGTTTTACATGCTTGCAAACTTCAAGCAGCTTGCTAACCAGGATGGTTAGCCAGGCACTTGTTGCTCTCGGTGTTGGTCAACTGTGATTCTGCTTGCCGGACTGGCAAGCCAATTAGGTCCGCTTCCGACCCAAAGCGGACGAAACAGGGGAGAGTGAACAATATGGATGTGTGGTACCTGGTCACCCAGTATGGATGGCTGCTCTTCATTGCTGCGAGCGTTGGCAATGCGTTTGCCATTCGGCACAAGACCGAAGCGAATATTGCAATGGAGCCGGCGCTAGCCAGTGGTTATGAGCGCCTTCTCCGCCGATACCTAGTAATAAATAACATCCCATGGGTTGCCATGGGTCTGATCTGCTTGACGGGGCGAGTCCCGTCGATGCTGTCGTTTTTCCAGCCTAACGATGGCAACCCATTTGTTTTGGCCTGGTTCGCGCTGATCTCGGTTCTTTGGGCCAACGAGCTCTATTGGATATTTTTTGACGAGGGCGCGGAAGCACTAGTAAATCATCCAGGTGCTTATCGACTGTCGCTTTCCAGGCCGTGGCAGGTCAAATTGCTTTGGGTGGCGTGCATATCCGGTGGCATAGCTGGGGTGGCTTTCATGTGGAACTCAGGGGGGGCTTCAGGTGAGCACGGCAATGTCCGCTTCCGACCCATAGCGGACAACTTCGATTGCCAACGACGTCTCCGATGCTATTGTGATTTGGTTGGCGCATAGATCAGCCATTGAAACATGCAAGCCCGCGCGCCCACCTTCCTGGCCGTAGGGCGGGTAGCTCACGAGTGCAATAGCCCTTGCGCGCTTGGCCCCGAACGGGGGCCTTTTCTTTGGGCTGGCTCCTTGTCATAAGGAACGCGAAAGGATTCAGGGCGAACTATGTGCGCGAACGACTCGGCAGCAGGTGTCATATGAGCCTTACACGGGAAGAGCTGATGGAGACCTTCAATCGGCTGGAGACGGAGCTAGTCAGGTTAGAGGCGGAAGGTCAGTCAGAAGAGACCCTTTGGGAAGCCTTTGAGCGACTGGCCCATTTGCCGGCCATATCGGTTGATCAGCGGGATCGCATCTGGTGGTGGGGGCAGCTCTACTCGACAATGGAGCGACATGGCTTGACGGAGTTGAGCCGGGGGAAGGTCGCGCGGGATTTCCCTTGACTAGTTTTGGCATCTCCAAGGTCCGCTTCCGACCCAAAGCAGACCTAGTACGTTGACCCAAACGCATGGTTAAGAGTCGGAAAGTGGCATGCAGCAAGTTGGCCCGGAAGAGGTCATATTTGCTCGCTAACAAGCACGCATGTACGCAGTCCGCATCGATTCAACCGGCGTCAGTGGATGAATGGGTGATCTATCATCGACCGAGTTCTTCTCGAGACACGTCCGAAAGATACGGTGACGCGAATGCTCCGGATTCGCAGTCGCCAGCTCTTGATGATGCGAGGGCAATCGCTCGCGCCCTAGATGCGTCGATGCAGGCAAGCCTTATCGGCAGCAGTAGCCGCCATCGATCACCAACTCGCTACCCGTCATGAACTTGGACTCATCGGAAGCCAGGTAAACGACCGCCCACGCTATGTCGTCGGGTTCACCGATATGACCCAGGGGGTGCAGCGCATCCAACACCTGGCGCCCAACGCCTGGCTCGCCGCAACTGGCAGCGAGATAGTGTTCGACCAATGGTGTCCAGATAAAGCCCGGATGGATCGAATTTACCCTGATGCCGTACTTGGCGTAGAGCAAGGCGTCCACCTTCGTCATCATCCTGACGGCACCCGTAGAGGCACCGTTTGAGTAAAGGTCGTCGGCGCCGACCGACCCATGGACGGACGACAGATTGATGATGCTGCCACCGCCACCTGCACGCATCGGCTGATGGACATGTTTCGTCAGGAAGAAAGCAGCTCTTACGTTATCGTCCTGAACCCGACCCCACTCCTCCTCGGAGCTTTCGTTGGTTGGTCTGTCGGGACCAAAGACACCAGCATTGTTCACCAACACGTCAATTTGCCCGAAGCGGCGAAGCACGTTGGCTACCGCGTGCTTCACCTGGGTCTCAGAGGATGTGTCGGCATGGTAGAAGTGGCAGCCAAGTCCGAGGTCCGCGGCTAGTGCCTGTCCCTCGGTATCGTGGATGTCCACGATAGCGACTTGTGCCCCCTCCTCATGCAGGCGTGTGACACATGCCATACCGATGCCGAGTGCTCCTCCTGTCACGAGTGCGACCTTTCCATCAACGCGACCCATGGCTGCTCTCCCGCTGCTGGGGATTAGAGCTTGCGAGCGGAGGATTGGCTGAGTTTTGACGGTGGTCAAGTTCGCGCACGGAAATCGGGCGACCGGTAGTCAATGGCCTTGGACATGGGGCGGAGCTGGTTGCCGGTTCGGTGCAGATCTCTTGCCCGTCAACGACAAGACAGACTGCTGCAAAAGACGCGTGGTAGCATCGTTAGGGCCTCTTCCCGACGTCCGAAAGGTGAGTCGTGCAGCCAAGTGCGGATAGGCTCGACATCGGCCAGCTACGCAGGAGCTGCGCGTCCTGCGGTCTGCAGGAGTTGTGCCTGCCGGCTGGCATTAGCGGTGACGATCTTGTTCGCCTGGACGCCGCCGTCAAGGACAAGCGTGTACTCGAGCGCGGTCGCGCGCTCTACCTGGCCGGTGATGCTTTTCATTCCTTGTACGTGGTCCGATCTGGCGCCCTCAAGACCTTCGTGGTCGACGACGACGCAGTACCACAAGTGCTGGGGTTCCACCTGCCCGGTGAAATTGTCGGCGTTGACGCGTTGGCGTCTGGTCGCCATGCGTGTCAGGCCGAGGCATTGGAGCGAACAAGCATCTGTGAGCTGCCTTTTGCTCAACTACAGCGATTTGTCAGCGACATTCCGGCGCTTCACCGACAGCTGTTGCGGGTTATCAGCCGCGAAGTGGTGCAGGAACATCAGCATCTGATAACCATGGGTCAGCAACAGGCTCATGCGCGACTGGCCATCTTTTTGAGAAGCCTTTCAGACCGGTATGTGACTTTGCACCGGAATGGCACTCTTTTGGCCTTGCCCATGTCGCGTGGCGACATCGCGAACTATCTCGGCCTTGCCATTGAAACGGTCAGTCGGCTGTTCGCGCGTTTCACCGATATGGGTGTGCTTAGCGTCCATGGCCGGATGGTAACCGTGCTCCGGCCCGACCTTCTCGCCGACCTCTGCCGCGCCAGGCCGCGAGCTTCCGATAGGGACTCGACGCCGGCTCGTCCCCTCCGGAATGGCCGTAAACCTGCCATTTGACCGTAGTCAAATCGGGCCCCCATTCCACGGCGTAAAACAATCATGTGCCGGAGGCCGAATGAATTCGGGGTCATTGGACTGTCGGGATGCAGCCGATGACCCGCGCCGCGGGGGTGCATCATGTCAACGCCAACTCATCGCGCTTCTGAGCTGCAGAAGCCGTTTCTGCCTTTTCTTGACGCGCTGGAAGGCGATCACTGGATTGAGCCTTTACGCGACGGAACGCCTGTACTGATTCGGCCGCTGCAACCCGAGGATCGGCAGCGAGAGGAATACTTCCTCCACCGGTTGTCTTCGAATGCCAAGCGCATGCGATTTCTAGGCGATTTCAATGAAGCCAGCCCAGCGCTGCTCGATCGCTTGATGGATGTCGAATATCGGGATCGTATGGCTTTTGTTGCACTGGCCCATGACGACGGAGAGCTCAGGGAGGTGGGTGTCAGTCGATACAGCGCTACCAAAGACGGAAAGCATTGCGAGTGCGCGGTTACTGTGTCGGACGACTGGCAGGGTCGCGGTCTGGCCGTGTTGTTGATGCGTCACCTGATGGATACCGCTCGGCGCAAGGGCTTCACACATATGTTTTCCATCGACACGGCGAACAATCACGCGATGCGTGATTTAGCGAGCTATTTGGGGTTCCAACGGCGGCTGGACCCGGAAGACGCTTCCCAGGTCATCCATTCCATCAACCTGCGCTGAGCATCGGGGGACGTATGGTCGCTACCGAAGCTCAAATCGTTGCTGGCGTACCGACGCCCGAGCATCTCGCGCGCAAAGGCTACCGCGACGTACTTGCTCTGGTGACGTCGACCGGGCCGTGGAGTCCTGCAGTCTGGGCGGGTGTCGATGTCGCCGCGGTGTCGGGAGCAAACCTTACGGGTTGCTACATCGACCCGTCGTTGAGGTCCTTGCGAGGCGTGGATGACGACCCCACGGTGACGGCGCTGCTTATGGACGCGCCACGAAAGCACGCAGAAGACCAGACCGCATTCAAGACGTTCGCGCTAGCTAGAGGAGTGCGTGAAGCCGTCTGGATGGCGACGCGGGAGGCTCCGGCCAAAACCCTCCGCAAACTGGGTGCCTGGCACGACCTGGTGGTCATCGAGCGGGATATTGCCATCGAATCGGCGCGGCTCGATGTGCTTGGCGAGGTCCTGCTTACCTGCCGCGCGGCATGTCTCGTACTGCCGCCGCGCTGGAGCCGGCCGGCGCGATTCAAACATGTCGTCGTCGGGTGGAACGGGAGCATCGAATCGTCCAGGGCCATCCATGCGTCGCTCCCCATCGCTATGGCAGCGGAATGCGTCACCGTACTGACGGACCGGTCGGCATTGGAGCGCGCTGGAACAGAAGACGATCCGGACTTCTATCCACTTGACTACCTGCGAGCGCACGGGGTTCCCGCCAAGGAGGACATGGTAAGCGCAGCGCCATGGGAGTCCGGACGGATGCTGCTGAACAAGGTGAAGCATCTGTCCGCTGATTGTCTGGTGATGGGGGCCTACGGTCACACGCGCGTCAGGGAACGCGTCTTGGGAGGCGCCACCCGGTACGTGCTGGAGAACGCGCCACTGCCGCTACTCATGCAGCACTGAATTACACAACGGTAAATCGATTGGTTGGAGGGCGCATGTTTCAGCTTTGGGATTTACGCACTTCGCTTATAGCCCGGTCGCTCCATTCGACTGGCAGCGCTACATGGCACATGCTCTTGATGGTGTTCGCTTGGGTGGCGCTGACGCCCAACGCGCAGGCACTTCCGGCCTACGCACGCCAGACAGGCCAAGCCTGCGTTGCCTGCCATGTGAGCTTCCCAGAACTGACACCGTATGGTCGGGCGTTCAAGCTAAGTGGCTACACCATCGGCACTCGCCAGGACTTGCCACTCGCTGCGATGGCACAGTTCGGACTTGAGCACGTCGACAACAATCGCGACGACCAGGGTCAGAAGATCGTGCCAAAGACCGATCGCCCAGCCTTGTCGGCGGCAAGCGTATTCCTGGCAGGCAAGGTCAATGACTACATTGGCGGTTGGATCCAGTGGACCTACAACAACCTGGCTGTCGACAGCGGTGGGCACACCGTAGGTCACAGTGGCATCGACAATACGGATCTGCGTGTCGTCGGCAAGGTGGCGAATGAAGACAACACCGATCTCCGGTGGATCTATGGATTGACGGTGCATAACAACCCAACGGTGCAGGACGTTTGGAACAGTACGCCCGCATTCGGTTTTCCATTCACCGTGCCACCCAACGCCATTACCGCGGCCGCCGCCACCATGCTTGACGGCAAGCTCGCTCAGCAAGTGGCGGGGGTCGGTGGTTATGTTTACTGGAATCGCCATCTCTACGTGGAAATCACCGGGTATCAAACGGCAGATGGATTCTTTTCACCGCTACGCGCTGGCCAAAAGGTGCACGAGGCTGGCGGCGTCAACAGGCTGGATGGAATCAATCCGTACTGGCGCATCGCCTATAGCCGCGACTGGGAGACGAACTCCCTGATGGTCGGCACATACGGCGCGAAGTTCAGGCTATATCCCGACAACACCATGCCTTACACCCCCACTGATCGCTACACGGATTTAGCGTTCGATGCCCAGTTTCAGCACATCGGTGATCCGCACACCTACACGTTTCAATACACCCATATCCACGAGAACCAAGACTATCGTGCAAGCTATCCAGCGACGCTGGCGGGAGCACCCATCGGCGTGGGGCCATCTCCTGCGAACGCGCACGACACTCTCGTCACAGACAAGCTCAAGGCAACATATTACTTCGAGCGCAAATACGGCGCGACCTTGAGTCTCTTCCGCACCCACGGAACCGCCGACGCCGGACTTTATGTGCCTGGATCAGTGACCGGCAGCAACAACAGTCGACCGAACACGCAGGGCTACATCATCGAGCTTGACTATCTGCCCATGCAGAACCTGCGCCTGATGCTGCAGTACTACGGGTACGGAAAGTTCAACGGCTCAAGCAACAACTATGACGGATCGGGACGGCATGCAAGTGACAACAACACACTCTTCGCCAACGTATGGCTGGTGTACTGATATGTTGACCAAAGCGACCAGATTCAGCATCGCCTTGCAACAATGGCCAGCGATGGCTCTTGTCACCGCGAATGTGGCCATGCTCGCAATGGCCATGCTCCCACTTGTTGCCAGTGCGCAGACAGGGTCCCCAAGCGATGCTGCGGCCGCCAAGCTGGCGACGCAGGTTTGCTCCAGTTGCCATGGGCCAGGCGGCAACAGCGTCTCGCCAACCTTCCCGAAGCTGGCGGCGCAACAGGAGGCTTATCTGGTTGCCCAGATAAGCAACTTCAAGAATGGCGCGCGCGGCGAGCAAGAGGCTCACGACTATATGCTCGGCATGACTACGCTGATCGACGACCAGACGGCGGCAGCGCTTGCCAGGTACTACGCCCGTCAGCCACCGGCAGCGGGCGTGGCTGGCGATCCTGATCGGATAGCCAGGGGCAGACAGCTCTTTGAGCGAGGCATCGAGGGCAAGGTGGTCGCCTGCGCCAGTTGTCACGGTGCGCATGCCGAAGGCTCCGGCATCTTTCCAAGATTGGCTAGCCAACATGCCGCCTATGTAAAGCATCAGCTGCAGGTGATTCAGGGCAACCTGCGCAAGTCCCCTGTAATGCATGGAATCATCACTCAACTCACCGTTGATGACATGCAGGACGTAGCGACTTACCTGGAGTCCATCTAGCTGCCATCCATGCATAGTTTGCTCGCATCCTTTCTCCGGCGAGCGCATGCAGTAGGTGGTCAAGGTACCGAATGAGCGCCCACGCTGAATGACGATCGTTCGAGGCGCTGAGAGTGCAAGAGGAGGGTATCATCATGAAGGTAGGCGATGCGATGAAAGGCGAAGTTCGAACGGCTCTGGTCGACGACACGTTGTCGCTGGCGATGCGAATCATGCTCGGTGCTCGGGTAAGCGGGCTCCCTGTCATCGATGAAACCGGTGCCCTGGTCGGCATACTGACCGAGGGCGACCTGATGCGGCGAGCCGAGATTGGAACGGATCGGCACCGGCCAAGGTGGCTTGAGATCATTCTCGGTCCTCGTCGGATGGCGCAGGAGTATGTGGAATCACACAGTCGTCGGGTAGGTGACCTGATGACGACCGATGTGCTGACCATCGAAGAATCTGCGCCCTTGGAGGACGCCGTGGCGCTCCTCGAGAAGCGTCACATCAAACGTCTGCCGGTAACACGTCAAGGAAGCCTGGTCGGAATGTTGAGCCGGGCCGATCTGATAAGGGCATTTCTGAGCGTGCTTCCGAACGAAGACCAGACGAGTGGAACGTCTGATAGAGATATTGAACAGCGCATCGAGCTTGAAATGCGGCGGCAACCGTGGATCACCCGCGCAGCAATCCATGTGATTGTCAGGCAGGGCGCGGTAGACATCGATGGTGCGGTAACCAGCGATGTCATGCGGAATGCCTTGCGAGTGCTCGTTGAAAACACGCCTGGCGTCATTAGTGTGAAAGACAAGCTAACTGTCTGTGAGCCGGGTACCGGCTATGGGGTGTCGGCACCGATGTGATTCGGAGTTTGTCCCACTGCGGGCAAGCGTGAATACGGGAGCGGGATGGCGTCCTCGGCAACTGAGATATCCGCCTTCGAAGTAATGGGGATCCTGGAGTTGAGCTCGGCCAAGCATTTTGGCGGGGAGGGGCGATGACAGAGGCCGGCATGCTAGAGCAAGAAGACATCACGTACCTGTTTTGGCTTGATTACGGGCGCGTGAAGGAACTCCCAGCCCCTATCGCTGAAAGGCTGATTGCGCATGGCCTCGTGCGCGAGACGACCGCCATGAAGGGGGCCCGGATCATTGGCCAGCAGACCGTATACCTGACAATATCCCGCGACGGTGTCCGTCTAATAGAAATGATCCGGGATGGGCAAAGCGAACGCTTTCACTTGCCGGGCGCATAAGACTGATTGCAGACAACTAGTTGTCTGCTCTCGACCCATAGCGGACCTAATTGACCCGGTACAAAGGAATGAAATGGATGTCAGTCGAGACGTTTAGATTCCCGAGGCGGCGCCCGATACTGATCTTCTGCTTGGCCGGAATGTTTTTGCTTGGCTTAGCTCTTGGACCAGTCTCGCTTTCGGGCTTCCTGTTCGTAGCGTTTCTTGTGCTCGTCATCGCTGCAATCGGAGCATTCGAATGGCGATATGCGGTGCTGGTGGGGGAAGCGAGCATTGAGGCTGGCTCTTTTTCCCGGTTGCAATACGAGCTATCAAATGCCAAGGCGATCAGTGTTCGGCGGGTTAAAGGCGGGAGGGCCGGCACGGTGGAGTTTCAGAGTGGGGCGAAGCTGGCGTTGGATGGTGGTATCGAACGCTTCGACGAACTCCTGGCACTTATAAGCTCGCGGACGTCGCTACCCGTCACGAAGCCAGGCTGGGATCCGTAGAGTAACGTCTGCTTCCGACTGAAGCAGACATGCAGATATCCGTGGGATATGTGAACAGGAAGGCTCTTTACATCGTTCTGGCGTGCTTCGCGGGCACGGCTATGGCCGACTCGCCCTTGCCGCCGCCAACAAGATCCGTTGTGTGCTCACACTCGGGCGAATTCTGCGCGGCGTTAGACCCAGGTACGCAGGTAACGAGCATCACGCGCCATGGTGAGGCCAATCCGCAGTGGGTAATCCCCGGTTGGCAGCGGTGGCTCATCGTTACGGACGATGGACAGCGCGTCATTGTTGGCTATGGTGGCCTAAATTTAGTTTCGAAAGAGGCGGGGCTTAGCACTCCCGTCCTGCTCTTCTATGGCCCATCAGGTTTGATTAAGTCCGTCACGCTAGGTGACCTTTATCGAAGTACAGCAGAGATGACCGAGACGGTCTCCCACTATGAGTGGGAACAAGCGGTCTATTTGGATTCTTCGGGCCATTTAGTGGTGGAGCGTGTTGACGCCAGCAGGGTGATTTTTGACCCCAATAGTGGGGCGCGCCTTTAGCTGCCGCGAGAAGGACAGGTCATTAGCCAGCCTGATAAATTAGGTCCGCTTCCGACCCGAAGCGGACATTAAGTCTAAGGTACGGCGGTTACTAGCTTCTGCATCAGTGTAGTAATTAAGGCCCGGGTTTCCCCTGACCTCGCACATGACGTGCCCGCGCTTCTTTTGTTCTGGGCCAGGAGCGGCGTTGGCGTCGCATCGCCGGTGCCGATCGGTTCTTCGACGGTCCGATAAGCCGAGAATAATTCAGGAACACGGGGCTTTAGGTAGTTCTACGCAGTCAATTTTAAGTAGGCAACGGAAGCGCTGCGGTCTCTGTCGTGTTTGCATAGGAAGTGCAAGGCTCCGGGTGGAACTGCCACCGCCGCTGTCATCTGGCGCGGATCGCGATGTCCCTCTCGAGCCGGCCCGTTGCAAATTGCGCCCACAGTCCATGGAGGTCCCGTGGCCCAGCGTCCGAGCTCCACGATGTTCCGCCGCCGTCTGGCTGTGGCGATTTCCACCGCCCTCCTGGCCGCCCAGTCTGCAACCGCGCAGATCTATCCGACCTCCGTAATCACGTCGGGTACCAATCTCAACTACGAGCAGTACTACAAGGGAAGCGTAATACCGACAGGAACGATTCAAGGGTCGGTCTCCATCCATCCGGCGCCGCCTTATCCCTCTCAACTCGGTGGCGCTGGTGTCTCGGTGTTTGGAGGAGCAAACGTCACCATCAACCCGAATCTCGGCACGCCGGGCGTGGTCGCCATCACGTCCGATGCCTACGGCGGTTCACCCAACGATGCGCTCTACATCGCCAATGGTAGCGTTACCATTGTCGCCAGCGCGGCGGGCGTGACGCTGACGGGAAATGGCACCTCGACGCAAGGTGTCTATATGCCTGAGTCATCGGGTGGCAATTCCTTGCTGACGGGTTCGAACGTCACCATCACAACGAATGGCACGGGCGCCGATGGCCTACGTCCCTATGGCGCTACCTCCACGATCAACCTGACCGATACGGCCATTACGGTGAATGGCCAGAACAGTTGGGGCCTGCGTTCGTGGGGAGGAAGCAATATCACACTCACCGACTCATCGATACTATCGGTTGGGGCAGCCGGCACGGGAACTGGCGCGGGTGCAGGCGGCGTGCAGGTCTTCAACGGATCTGTTGCCACTCTCAACGGCAATACGACAGTGAGTACCGCCACCGCTGGCAACCTGGGCCTGAATGCGGAATCCGGCGGCACGCTCAACACCAACGCCGATCCGGGCACGCCAGGCACGGTGACCGTGAACACCACGGGGGCCGGCAGTCATGCGGTGCGCATAGGCACAGCCTACGGCAACCTCAATCGCCTCGCGCTCAGTACCACGCAGAACGCCACCTACGGTCTGCTGGTGAATGGCACTTCGACTGTCACCGGCTCTCAGGTGGCGGTCAATACGCAGGGCACGTCCGCTTATGGCATGTGGCTCTCCGGGAGCTCCACGGTGTCCCTCACGGGTGGCTCCGTCACCACGCAGGGTCAGACCGCCTACGGAGTGCTCGCCGGCTCGGGCGCCACACAAGTCAACCTCACCGACTTCAACATCACCACGCACGGCACCCAGGCCTATGGCATCTATGGCTGGACGAACAGCACCACGAACTTCGCAGGCGGCAGCATCACCACGGATCAGGCAAGCACGTACGGTATTTATGCCAACGCAGGTACGGTGAACCTGCTTTCCAGCTCGATCGGTGGCACGACCATCACGACCAGCGGGACGAATGCGTACGCGGTTCGCATCCAGAACGGCGGAAGGTTCAACGCGGACGGCGCCACGATCCACGCGACCGGGGCCAACACTGCCGCTATCGTGTTTGATGCGCCGGCGACGCTTACGGCTTCATCGCTGGTAGGGGCGACGCCGCCCGTGCCATCGATACCAGCCACCACGGCGCTTCTCGACTCCACCGTGGCGCCGCCGCCGCTGGCCATTACCACGCCCATTCCCGCACCGCCGCCGCCTACCGCGCTTGAGGCCGCAAGCTTGACGAGTCTTGCCGCCGGGTCCGCTTCCGACCCGCCGCCCACCGGGGGTTACAACATGGTGCTGGCCAACAGCACGATTACCTCCAGTACCGGAGTGGGGCTCTGGGCGTACGGCGGCATCGCGAACGTTTCGCTTGCCAACTCCACGCTGTCGGGCGGCGGAGGCGCCATCAACGCAACAACCCGCAGCGGGCTGGGTTCGACCCTTTGGCTCGATGCGGATCACTCGGTGATCGACGGGAGGATCTACACCGATAGCAACAGCACCTCGGCAGTGAACCTGTCCAACAGCACCACATGGAACGTGCCCGCGGTGTCCTATGTGACGAACCTTTCCAATACCGACAGCCTTATCGACTTCCCCGTGACGCCGGCGATCACAGCCAACCCCAACACGGAAAACGCGTACGCGTCCATCTGGGTCGCCGGGTCGTATGTCGGCAACAACGGCAGCATTTCGCTCAACACCTATCTGGGCGGCGACAACTCCGCATCCAACCGCCTGGTAATCAACGGCGGCTCGGCCACCGGCCACACGTATCTGCTGATCAACAACAGCGGTGGCCCCGGTGAGATCACGCGCGCCAACGGCATCATGGTCGTGGACGCCAGCTACAACGGCACCACCACCACGGACGCGTTTTCCCTGGGTAACGAAGTGCGCGCGGGCGCCTACAACTACGCGCTATTCCGCGGGGCAACGGACGGCACCGACGACAACAGCTGGTACCTGAGATCCGACTTCGTGGTGCCGCCGGCGCCAGCGCCTTCGCCCGCACCGTCGCCCGAACCGAGCCCGCCTTCACCACCGGCGCCACTACCGCCGGCACCTCCCGCGCCCCCGCCGGAGGAGGGAGAGGAATCGCTACCGCTTGATCCGCCGGAGGAGCCACTGGCGCCCGGCGCGTACCCCATCATCGGTCCGGAGCTGGCCACCTATGGCGTCGTGCAGCCCACGGCGCGGGAGATGGGGCTCACCACCTTGGGCACCATGCACGAGCGCATCGGCGACACGCTCACCCAGGCCAATGCGCAGGGCGATCCGGAAGGCTGGGCCACCTCCGCCTGGGCCCGCGTGCTGGGTCAGGCAGTCAACAGCCACTACCGGTCCTACACTGACCCTCGGACCGACGGGCGGCTCATTGGCGCGCAGGCCGGCTTCGATGTGTGGCAGGGCAGCCTGGCCACCGATCATCGCGACGCCGTGGGCGTGTACCTGGCCTATGCGAATACGCATGCGGACGTCACCGGTCTGGTCACCAACGCTGCGCTTACCGATTACGTGCTCAATCACACCGGCAACCTCAACATGGATGCCGTCTCCGGTGGTGGCTACTGGACCCATGTCGGGCCCGGCGGCTGGTACCTCGATGGCGTGGTGCAGGGCACCCGCTACAACGGCACCGCGCGGACCGAAAACGCATCACTCACCACCCGGGGCGACGGGCTGATCACCTCACTGGAAGGCGGCTATCCGTTCGCGGTCGCGACGCGCGGCAACTTCGTACTGGAGCCGCAGCTGCAAGTGATCTGGCAACACGTGTGGTTCCGTCCGACGGCGGATGCGTTCAGCACCGTGTCGCTGGGCTCCTCGTCCGGAGTCACCGGCCGTTTGGGCCTTCGTGCGCAGTGGACGATGGTGTCGGACAAGGGGCTCGTCTGGCAGCCCTATGCGCGCGTCAATGTCTGGCGGGAGATGGGGGGCGGATCGACCGCGACGTATTCGGGACTGGACCGAGTGCCGCTGGCGATGCAGATGACGTGGATGGATGTGGCGGGTGGCTTGACCGCGAAGCTGGCTGGCGGTTTCAGCGCCTACGTCCAGCTCGGTTACCACTTCGGTGTGAGCGGTGGCAGGACAGACCAGCACGGTATCGCTGGTGATGCGGGTGTTCGGTACCGATGGTGACCTAACGCCGAACGACTATGTATATGGCAGTCCCGTGTCCACAGTGAACCACCCGAGCCATTGGGGATGACACACATTCGTTCTGACTCAAGGTGGACGGTTCATGGTGAAGGGAAAAATGGAGCTGAAGTCTGAAGTCTGAAGTCTGAAGTTTGGGATCGAGTTATGGAGTTCGCGTCAATGCTCGCGAACGAGGACAAGACCGAATAATTATGGGTCAGCTACAACGCACTCAAGGCCTACTGCGAAGAACAGTGTCTGGGTGGCTACAACCCCTCATTTCTATGGGAGAGCCTCGCGGACTTTGCTCCCGATGATCGAGTTGCCGTTCCGCTATGTCTGAAAGCGCTGGATGCCGCTAAGGGAAGATGGTGGGCGAGAGTATCGTGTCCATCTGCTTAGCTTTGGCCGAGCTTTACAAGGACCAAGGACAGCGTCGAAAGCATGGAGCGCGACGCAAAGGACTAGTGGGCGTCGCCGCACGGCGCATTTCTGCATTAGGCTGCGGAACGTCCGCTTCCGACGGTGGCCTCAACCGGTCGATGCAACACACTAACGACTGCGCAAGCAGCAGGAGTGTTGCAGATGAGGCACCGGACCCGAATCTATTACACCGAAGAGCAGAAGTCCCAGATGTGGGATCGTTGGCAACGAGGTGAGTCGCTGCATGAGATCGCACGACTGTTTGATCGACATCACTCGTCGGTTCGCGAGATTCTCGCGGCTTCTGGCGGTATTCGTCCACCGTTGCGTCGACGCTCGCCCCGTGCGCTTACGCTGGCCGAGCGTGAGGCTATTTCACGCGGACTGGTCGCCGGGCATGGCTCGCGTGCTATCGCCATGTCGCTGCGGCGTGCGCCATCGACCATTAGTCGAGAGATTGCCCGCAACGGCGGCCCGCTGGCGTATCGTGCCAGTGAGGCGGACGCGGCGACCTGGGCAAGGGCACGACGCCCCAAGCCCTGTAAGCTGGCCACGCATCGGGTTTTGGCGCGATGGGTCGCGGCCAAACTCCAGCACCATTGGGCGCCGCAGCAGATTGCTGGATGGTTGAAGCACTGTTACCCCGACGATACGAGTTGTCAGGTGTCACACGAGACGATCTATCGCACGCTCTACATTCAGTCCCGGGGAGCCCTTAAAAAAAGAGCTCCTCGCGCATCTACGACGCTCACGCGCGATGCGTCGGTCACGCCATCACACACAAAAGACTGACGACCACGGAAGGATCACCGACACCGTGTCTATCAGCGAGCGACCGGCGAGTGTCGAGGATCGTGCGGTGCCCGGTCATTGGGAAGGCGACTTGCTCTTTGGCAACAAGAACAGTCAGATAGCCACCCTGGTCGAACGCAAGACGCGCTACGTGATGCTGGTCAAAGTCGACCGACGTGACACCGAGACAGTGATCAATGCGCTGATCAAGCACGCGCATAAGCTGCCTCGGGAGCTTTATAGATCGCTAACGTGGGATCGGGGATCAGAGATGGCGGACCACCATCGGTTTACCTTGGCTACCGACATCCAGGTCTACTTTTGTGACCCGTACCATCCCTGGCAGCGCGGCTCTAACGAGAACACCAACGGCCTGCTGCGGCAGTACTTTCCCAAGGGCATGGATGTGTCGGGCGTCACTCAAGCTAAGCTCAATGCGGTCGCCAGAGAATTGAACGAACGACCGCGAGAAACGTTAGGCTTCGAAACGCCAGCCGAACGTTTTCAACAAGCTGTTGCATCGACCGGTTGAGGCCGCCACCCGAAGCGGACACTCCCAATAAGTTGGCGTCGCGGCAACTTCATGAAGCCACAGGGCGGGAGGATTCGCGCAGATGCCACACGCGCGACTCGGCCTCGTCGATCGATGCGCAGAGCAGAGCCGCCGTCGCTACGTCGCCATACTCTTCGCACAAGCCGTGCGCTTCACGCATATAGCAAAGCACTTGCAGGTTGTCGTTACAGAGGATGTCGAACATCTGTGGCGCCGTCAGTTTGCCCTCTCGTAGTTTCGTGATGCGATGACTACGGGCGACATCTTCCAGAGAAAGGATGGTGCAGGCCCCGAGTTTGCGTATCCGATCGCCAAGCAAACCAACGATCTTGAAGATGTCCGTGGCATGCGCGTCGAGCATCACGTGGTGCTCATGGAAGTTCGGTCCGGGCACTTCCCAGCCGAAGCCCTTGGTCTTCATGAATAGAGCAACGTAGTCCGCCAGGAGCGCGTTCAAGGCTTCCGCCAGCTCTCGCGTGGCCACGGGCCCGAACTCCGGGTGGACGTGGCCGGATGCGCCCGGTGGCTCCACAGATCGACCTGAGGTCACGAGTTGCCCCGCCTGCCTGGTGTGAGCCCAGCTTCCATCAGCGGCCCTGCTCCGTATGGCAGGTTTCGGACGGCCTTGGACGGTTTGTGCCATGCCTCGGTGGGATTGACCGTTGTATGGAGCGATCTATCATTGTTCGGGTAGTCGAGACAGCCGGTCCCACCCCACCTGACGGAGGGCCTATGCAGGAGTTTCGCTTGCCCGACGCGCCTGGGCTGGTACTTCGATCGTTTCAACGGTCGGCAATGACGTTTACCGAGGTCATGGATTCAACGGGCCGCGAGCTAACGGCCCCCGTTCCCTGCGCGGATGCCTTTCTCATCCAGCTCAGGATGATCGACTGCCCTCGCGTGGAGTACTTCGCCGATGGCCGACATGTCGATGGTGTCGACACCAGCGCTGGACTGATCCAAATCCACGATCTTCGACGAAGTGCGGTTGCCGTGATACGCGACCCGTTCCATATCCTGCATATCCGCCTTCCACTCGATGCCATCAGCGCTGCCGCAGAGGAAATGCGAGCGCCTCGCATCGATGCGCTGCAGCTCAAGCCAAGCCAAAGCCTTCGCGATACCGTGCTGCGCAACTTGATGCTCGCACTTCAGCCGATGGTGTTGCGACCCGCAGAGGCCAACTCGCTCATGGTCAGCTACATGGCACTGGCCATCACTGCTCACATCGCACAGCGTTATGGCGGCGCGTTTGATCGGTCTGCGCTCAGGCCTGGCGGCTTGGCGGGGTGGCAGGTGCGCAGGGCGCTAGAGCTCCTTGATGCATCCCTTGCCGGCGACATTTCCATGAGTAACCTGGCCATGGAATGTGGTTTGTCGGTACGGCATTTTGCCCGTGCGTTTCATCAGTCGGTCGGCATGCCTCCACACCGATATCTCCTGAAACGAAGGATCGAATCGGCCTGTCATCTGCTGGCACGGCGTGGCATGTCACTGCCTGACATTGCGCTGGCGTGTGGCTTCGCTGACCAGAGCCACTTTACGCGGGTCTTTCGCGCGCATGTCGGGGTTCCTCCTGGCACGTGGCGACGAGTTCACGTCGGCGACAAGTAGGGTCTTCCTGTGATGCTCTCTCGTAAAAAGGCCCCGCGCGGCGGGGCCTTTCGTTGCAGGATGGTGGCCCTTACTGCTTGGCTACGCTGGATTGCATGGCCACCTTTTTCGCGGCTTCCTCGATGATCGCGGCGACCGCCTTCGGGTTCGACACATAGATAGCGTGGCTACCCGGTACCTCCGTCACCGTCGCATTCGCACGCTTGGCCATGTTGCGTTGTGCGCCGACCGGGATCATATGGTCGTCCTTCACCACGAGATACCAACTGGGCTTGCTCTTCCACGCGGCTTGCGTGATGGTGCCCGACAGCGCGTTCACGCCCCATGGCACCTGCGAATTAGCCATGAAATTCGCCTTCCTCGGCGGCAGGTCGCCGGCGAAAGAGGCGGCGAACTTGCCGCTGTCCAGCATCAGGAAGCCGTCCTTGGGAGGGAGAATCGGTGGTTGAGGTGCATCCGGGGGAGCGCTCTTGATGATGGTCTCCACGGATTCGCCCGTATCCGGCGCGAAGGCGGTGATATAGACCAGTGCCTTCACGTTCGGCGCATTGCCCGATTCGGTTATCACCGCGCCGCCGTAGGAGTGACCGACGAGCACCACGGGGCCATCCTTCTGCTCAAGTATGCGCTTGGTGAAGGCGACATCATCAGCCAGTGACGTGGTCGGGTTCTGCACGATGGATACGTCGTAACCGTCCTGCTTCAGGAGGTTGTAAACACCCTCCCAACCCGATCCATCCACGAAGCCGCCGTGCACCAGCACGATTGAAGGTTTGGTGTCGGCTGCGAATGCCGACGTGCCGCCGGTGAGCATCGCGCCGCCGACAACGGCGGCCATCACGTACTTGCTGAAATTCATGGGTGAGGCTCCTGCAGCGCGACAGAGTGCGTACGGCCAACGGCGCCACAGCGCTGTTCGTACGTGGCCCTTGAGAGGAGACCCTGGTTCTCCCTTGGCATGGCGCGCGGTGATCGTCGTCAGGGCGTTGGCTGCCTTTGGCGGACACCGCAGCGCCATGGTTATCCTGGCTGCCGAACGGGTCTTGCCTGATAGCGCCGGCTTTTTTGTTCAATCCGGACATGAGTGACCGCGGCTTTGGCCGCTCGCGCTACCTTGGGGTAGACGGTCCATTTCCCGAGTGATGCTCCAGAAGCGAGGAGCGATTCGATCATTACTCGTTTGACGCGTTAGCCGAATGGTTAAGATAAGGTCCGCTTCCGACCCAAAGCTGACATAAGCGAAGCCCGCATAGGACAGCCCGTGACGGCCACGAGGCAGGGTGATTAGGCACAGTTATCAAGGCTAAGTCAGGCGGGCGACACCAAGGACGTGTCACGAGCATCGGCTTGAGCAGTGCCAGGTAAATCAACACCAAAGTGAGTTCGCCCCGGGTCCATCATCTTGCTGAGCCCGGGGCGAGAGCAAATCTTCGAGTGGAAGCTACCGAGGAGCCTAGGGTTTCAAAACAATCACTAAGGAAGCTTTGTACGGCGAGTGTCCGTCAGATCGGTACAATCATTCATCGGCGCTATCACTGGCGATTAATGGTGCAACACCGAACAGTGAATTAGGAAATCCGGAGACTCGCGATACCCGAGGGCTTTGAGAAGAACGTAATAGGCGTCTTCATGGTCTGCGTAATGCGCCTCAATGATATGGGCTGCGGCAGCAATGCGTGCAGACATCAGGTTGTTGTAACGCTGTTGGCGGATGTAATCATCGGTCAGGCTTACTGTTTCATTTTCATCGACAGTTTTGGCTGCACTGTAGAGTCCGTCGACCACTACCGGGGGTTGCCGCATAACGATCGATACCAACTCGCGTTCGTCAATCGCACCAATGCGTTGAGCAAAGGGTTGCGCGGCATGGCTACGCTGTACGCTCTCGCGAGCTTGTAGCGAATCTATTGCGGCACGCTGCAGGTTTTGTTGATCCTCGGGCGAGAACTGCTTCTGCAGAAACTTTGAGGGATTCTCCGCCAGCCGACACATCTCATCGTTGGTCATGCTGTGGATCACGTCGCCTGTCGTCTGAGAGTGCGCCTGAGGTGCATGGAGCGAGATCCATGCACAGAGCATCGTTGCCGCAATTGCAGCAGTCTTCTTCATCACCATGATTCCCCTGTTTCTCCGTAATTTGTACTTGCTGGCCGTGACCAGCTGCTCATCATAGCCGGAGGACAGGCGGTTCAAAATTACCTTGCGCTCATTGCGTAGCGACTCAAGATTGGGCGAGGTTTGCCGATACAGAGTCGTTGGTGGCGCGCCCCTTATGTCACAAAGTGGACCCATACAACTCCGCACTATCGCCCTGTCCATTGCCGCCATTGCTGCCACGAGCGGGTGCCCATTTTGGCGATTTGATGCGGGACGATCTATCTGAGCCTATTGAGGTCCTGTTCCGCAAAGATCGTGCGCGATGGGCCGGAACGTGCATGGTCGTCATGGACGCACAATTTGCCGGAGAGAGGTGCCTGCGTCGTTGCAGGGCAACTCAAGTTTCTTCGAAAGCTGCCGACCTCAGAGGCGAACGGGCTAACCAGGCCCTGATTCGTGACCTGACGAAAAGGAAGCAGACAGTGCTGTCAAAATGGACAACACCGATCGTCGCCGGAGTGATAGCCCTCGGAATGGCTAACGCCCGTGCAAATGACGCCGCCGATAGCGCCCCGCAGCATTTGAGCGGAGAGGCATGGATAACGGCGGCAAAGTGCCGTAAGGATCGCGATACGGTCTGCGCAAAAGCGTCTTGCGATGCGCTCGCTTCCCAGAAGAAGTGGATTCAAGAGTACTGCCTCGCGGTGATGGTGGACGACGGCAAGAATCTGGATAAGAAACTGAACTCTTCGCTCGATTTGTTTAAAGCGGATGAGGGAGACAAGATTCAGTGGTCTCCCAAAGTGTTGGCAGCGGAGAAGATGAAGGGAAAGGAGCGGAACGACGCACTCATTACCGCACTCAATGAACAGGTCGCTGCCTACTTTGGTGCCCTGGATTTCCAGGAAAAATACAACGATGCCGTCGCGAGGATCGAGGAGCTAAAAGGGCGGGCGGAGCGCGGCGACGTTTCGGCTCAAAGCGAGCTTGGCATGGCTTATGCCAAGGGTGAGCTTGGAGCAAAGAAAGATTCTGCGATGGCGTTTCTGTGGATGAGTCGCGCAGCGACTCAGGGAAGCGTGCCCGCGCAGCTGTTCGTAGCTACCGCCTATCAGGATGGACAAGGTACACCCAAAGAACCTGCCCAAGCCAAGCTTTGGTATTCCAAAGCTGCCGATCAGGGGAATGCCACCGCTCAATACGCGCTGGCGAAAATATTAATCAATGAGAGCGGCGATCAATCAGTGCCGGCTAAGGCTATCTTTTTGACCAAGTCGGCGGCCGAGAGTGGGCAGAATCAGGCCCAGACGCTTTACGGATTGCTGTACGAGGCCGGGCAAGGTGTTCCGAAGGACTATCAAAAGGCCAGATATTGGTATGAGCAAGGTGCAGCCGGCGGAATTGCGCTGGCTATGTACCAGATGGGGCAGCTGGCCTATAACGGGTATGGCATGCCAAAAGATCTTCGCGTTGCAGTTGAGTGGTATCAGCGAGCAAGCAATCTGAACCAGGTGGACGCTCAGTACGCGTTGGGCTGGTTGCTGGTCGAAGGCGACGGCGACGGCGACGGCGTGCCAAAGGATGCCAAACGCGGGTTGGTGTTGCTTCTCGCGGCGGCAGACCAAGGTTCTGTCAAAGCTATGGAGGAGCTCGGCTACGTGTATGGCGAGGGCGTCGGCGTAAGCAAAGACCGTGACAAAGCCGTCTTCTATAGTTCCAAAGCGGCTGATGCCGGTTCGGCCCTAGGTATGTTTTCCATGGGCATGCTGATGCAAAGCGCAGAGCCGAAGAAATCCAAGGAGGCGGTGGCTTGGTTTAGAAAGTCCGCGGAACTTGGCTATGCCGAGGCACAGAACAGCCTGTCGGTGGCGTATTGGAAAGGTGAGGGCGTTGAGGCCAATGGTGGCGACGCGGTCTATTGGGCTGCAAAGGCAGCTCAAAATGGTAATGCCTACGCTATCGGCAATCTGCCAAAAATGCTTCCCGAACGGCGCGCCAGTGTCGTTTCCGGGGCGAAGGCAAATCTCATGTCAAGCGCGTCAAGCAGCTCCAAAATATTGGCGGCGCTATCACAAGGATCTCGCGTTTATCCGTTGAGCAATGATGAATCCGGTTGGACCATGGTCTACGCGGACCCTGGTCACAAGCTTGGTTACGTGGCATCGAAGCAGTTGGCAAATGCGTCACCGGCCGCGGCCAGCGAGGCGCGGTCGCAGAGCCCTTGGCCAGCTCGGCCTGCGTCGAGGCCGGGATACGTTACGTGCAATACGCTCTGCAACAACGGCAGCTGCTATCGCACCTACTCGGACGGCAAGCAGATTCACTTCCAGGCAAAGCGAAAGATCGATCCATTTTCAGGCGAATTCGTCTGGGATTCGGGTGGGTGCTGAATGTTGCGAATGCCCGCGGATGATTGATGCCAACCGATAAGCCCGGTCAGAATCTCCCGGGCGCGGGCCCAGTCCGAATTCTTAGTACGCCATGGATGGGGGGCGTTTCAGTGCACTTGATCAACGGTGCGCGAGGTGTCCGCCTTCTTCCCATGTGGATGTTGCAGGCGCATGCCCGAGTGGGCACGTCATCTGGTAGTCGAGGTGACCTCGGGGAACGCAGCTCGGAACAGTGGATGCCGAGCAGTTGGCAATCATCACATTCGCTTGCGACCCAAGGAGCGTGCTCATCCGTGAACCTTCGCTATGACATCGAACCAGTGAAGTGCGACCCGCCCGAAACTACCAAGCGCGGCGCCGACACAGACAATGGCGCTAACCATTGAACGCCGTTACGCGCGGCGATCGGTTGCGGAAAATGACACGAATGAACTCCGACGCCATGGATCTATTTGGCCTTGTACTCTCGAGTTGAGGACCGCTTCCGACCTCGAGCGGTAGCTGGCCAAGATGCGTCGGGGTAGCGATCGGGGACCGAATGTCGTTCGTACTTCGTGCAGCCCTGGCCCTGAGCTGGATCTTCGCTTTGATCATGTTGCGGTTTACAGAGATCAGGTATGAGTCCGAAATTGAGCAGTCCGAGTACGTATGTGCGAACAGGCTCTTTCGTTCGACTGGAAACCAGATCTTTTTCGGCTCCGATGCAGGTCGGGTGTGGACGCTCGGAGCAATCAACTAGAGGATAGTGGCGTGCCACATAGCGTAGGAAACGCGCAGTCACAGCGATTGATGGAAAGCCTCTGCAGGCTGGTAGACGGAAACCATGCGCGCGCGAGCGAGATTCAAGCAACTGGCTGTCGCCAGGAGAGCCTTTCGCTTGACGCGTGGGTAACCTGGCAATTTGGGCATGACACGAACTCCCGCAGTGAGTACGGCAAATGTGCCGCGGCCAGTCACTTCGGTTTTGATGGGGTTGGGTTTGAGGCGCACCTAAAGGCGCTAACGTCCGACGCAGCCAATAATCGAAATATTCGCGCCGCATTTACGCAATCGATTCAGGCTGGTGGCGCCAGCTCGCTTCAACATTCAAGCCACGAGCACGTGGTCTGGAATTACAACGCCGCATCTGTACATCGCGACTGCACAAGCTGCAGCGGCCACGGAACGGTGGTCTGCGGCGGCTGCCGTGGTGCCAGAAAGCTCATGTGCTATCACTGCCATTCGACAGGCCATCAGATGGTGAGCCGCCAAAGGACGCGGTGGAACGGTAGCTATCATGATTTTGAAACTTTCCAGGTGCGCCAGCCGTGCCATAACTGCTCTGCTACCGGGTACACGACGTGCCATTCCTGCAACGGCTCCGGGCGCCAGCGCTGCGGAAACTGCTCGGGCCATGGGTGTTTCACCGACATTGTAGAAACGCGGGCACTTGCTCGGCCTCGTTGGTGGGTGCGTGCGGATGGCGGGCTATCGCATGCGCTTGTTCAGGAGTTCGTGGCGAAACGGGGAGCCAGCCGAGCGTTGGACTTTGTGCCGTCGATGACGTTGCTGGAAACGGCCTACGATAATGACGACCGTTGGGTGGCCCGCTATCGCGGGCACGCAGATGTCATTGAGCAGGACGTTAATCTGCGCGGTCAGTCGTGGATGGTGCCGGCGGTGGGGCCGAAGCCGACGCCCATGTGTTGCCCCCCCATCTTCGATTACCTGCTTTCTGCCGAAATCGCTCACGCGCACGGTCGTCCATGGAAGGGGAACAAATTAGTTGTCGGAGCACGTGAGGCCCGCCAGCTCTTTCACGCCTACCGAAGCCTCCCGGCGCTTGATCTGGCAACGCAGAAGGTAGCAGCCTCCACCAGAACTGCGAGAGACGTCGCCGCCAACGCCGTCAGCGAAGCCATGCAGGGTTTTATTTCCAATGGCGCGGCCACTCAACTGGGGGCGGTAATCAGGGCTAGCCTCGACCAAGTGTCTCCGCCGTATTCGATGATGGCATGGACGCTCGTTACGGCCTCTCCAGTCTTCTGGGTAATGCTCATGACCGCCACGGGCGTGCCACATGCACGAGATTGGTGGGATGGCCTATTAGGGTTTGCGGGAACTTTGGCAGCCGGCTGTATCGGGTTGCTGCTGGTCTCCCCTGGTGCTTGGTTGCTGAGTACCGTGATCAGCGCATTGCGGCGCCTACGCGTACCCAAGGCGTACCGCCAGAAAGGCCGCAACTGGGAGCCACTGGGCCCAGCGATGGGCTTCGTCCTCTTAGCCGCCGTGCCCGGCCTGCTGTACGGACTCTCAGCCAAATACCTGGGCATGCCGCCGGCAGACTCCATCGCGAATATCGTGGCTTCGCGGGTGCCTGGTCACATCGTATCTTCGCCGGCAGCCGCCTCTACGGCGACGCTTCAGCCTGAAGAGCCAGCGAAGATTTATCGCAGCATCCAGCATTACCTCAATGGACATGGTTACCCGGTTGGACCCGAAGATGGCCAGTTTGGGGTTCGTACCGATGCCCAAATCAAGCGCTACTTGCGCGACCACCACAAGAGCGACGCGGCGCCAGTGGACCTAAGTGCGGTCTTGGAGGACATGCGCCACCGGCCGTGAGCCTTCCCGGTTACAGTTCTGCCTGGTGAAAGCGCCATGCCTACAGGCTGGGGCATGGCGTTGGATGTTTCAACGAAGGCTACTGCGGCTTTTGTCTTTGAAGGCTTCCTCGATGCGGGCGGCGATCGCGTTGTCGCCACAACCAAGGCCGATGGCGCGAAGGCCACGCTTCAGGTCGAACACGCGGTGACCGAGTGAATTGCTCAGGAACGGGTCGTCTAACCTGTCCGCTTCCGACCCGAAGCGAACGTCGTCGTCTCAAGCGGTGCGCGCGTCTTTCGGCAAACTAGCGGTATGAATTAGTTTGCCTGACCGTCACGCTAGAGTTTCGGACCATGGACGAGAAAGAGCTGGTTTTGCTTCCATCGGCCTATAGAGCGGCCCTCCAAAGCACTCAATGGTTCCAACGCGCAGACTGGGCCCACGTGGAGGTAAGGGGGGCTATGCCCGTTCCAGAGTTGTGGGAGGCCGACGGGAAAATTTTTAGCGTTAGCGTAGGTCGTACGGACCTGTATCCGTCCTATTTGTTCGACGTGGAAACTGGCCTCCCCCTTGAGGGTCTAGACAAGGTGATTGGGGCATTCGGGGCCGCAGCCGCCGGCTGGCGCCTGGCCATCTGGTTTGCTTCAGCTAATAGCTATCTGGGAGGAAAGCGCCCGCAAGATGAACTGGCCGGTGACCTTTCAGAAGTCATTGCCGCGGCGTTGATTGAGAACCGACCTATAGAGCATGGTTAGGCGTTTTCGAGACCTATGATTCTCCAAATAAGCGGCGACGCACGAGTGCTCCGGTGAAACCGAGGTGATATATGCCGATGGCAACCAGTGAGAACAAGTCATGGCTAGATGTCGATCCTGATCTTTTGACACGGATCATTCCGATAGTTGACGGAATGGTGTCGCTTAAGGATTTGAAGTCGGCTGCTGAAAAAGAGGTTCCTCAGCTGAGGGAGGCGGTCCGCACTTTGATGCGGGGGGGTACCGTCACGGAAGCGGGGCTTCCCGTCAGGGATTGGAACAGGTTCCTCGAGACACTGCGCGAAGAGCGCAGGCACTGTTATCTCATGCTCGATTTCGATGGCGTGCTTCATCCTCTTGAAAGTGAAGCAGGTTCCTACTTCATCCATTTACAGGCACTTGAAGAGGTCCTGCGGGACTATCCTCGCGTGGACGTCGTCGTTGTTTCATCGTGGCGACACACGAGGTCACTCAGCGAATTGCGGGCTTTATTCAGTTCGGACTTGCGTACGCGAATCGTAGGCGTGACCCCGGATATCGCCCAGGCTGCTGGCGAGACGGATCATGGGACGAGACAGAGAGAAATTGTGGAATGGCTTGAGGTCCATGGGACAACTGGCGTGCCTTGGATCGCCCTAGATGACGCAGCACATCTATATCAGGATGGGGCGCCAGTGTTGGTGACACCTAACGGCTTCGGTCCGGCTGAGGTCGCCGCATTACGGGCTGTTTTGGATGATCCGAGGGCATTCGCCTTGCGTTGCGCGGGAGCGGCACCGATAGCATTCTGAGTCGTCGCGAAGCGTAACATTGGCAAGTGGTCAACTGCCTTCAAGACTTGGAGGAGTTCGGTTCACTGCCAGGTGCATAGCCAGCTCGCTTTGGCACGCATAGCTGATCACAGGTCCCTATCGAGGGTTGAGACGCAACGTCCTGCTCGTCGCTGTACGATCGACAGGTGAGTTCGACCCCGGATACTCAATGGAACGGCGTTGTGCCAACTATTCTCAACGCGCGAGACGTGAGGAGATCTTTGGAGGAACTTTTGAACTAATTTCGCAGCAATGCGGCTGGCTGGATGATGCGTAACCCTTTGAAATCTCTATAATGGATTTGGGCTATCTTTTGTCATTGACCAAGCCGTTGGCGATTGGGAATAGTTAGTCCAAGGACCTCGCTGGGTTGAGGTTCTACCGTGTTGGGGCATTGGCTCGCCATCTCGCTACCTGGCGAGCACCCGCTCGGCTGCGCGCATCTGGAAGGTCTCAGTCGATCGCACGGTGGTCCCAGGTCGGGCGCGCAACGAGTGCCTAGGCAACGTGAGGCGAGCATCGGCTGGAATGTCGAAGGCGACTTGAAGAGCTAGCACTTGAAGGGGGCCGGCTTATCCCAATCCTCGCCTCAATGACAGAAGGCGTTGGGGGATTTAGCGCGGGCGACGTCCTCTCCCCCAAGCTTGAGTCTCGAGTTTAGGCCGCTACACTGATCTCACAAGATTCAGGAGAGGATGCCATTGGGTCCGTCTAACATCTCTCGGGGGCGCCAAGGGCAATCCCACCTCATAGCATGGGTGCTCGTCGCCATTCTGTCTGCGGTATGGGGTCGCTATGTCCTTGGTCCGGCCCCACTCGATATCCATAACACTCATTGGCTCTGGGGTGACTTGGCTGATTTCTATATCGCCTGGGCTCAATTTTTAGCCGATCCTCACACGCATTGGCTTTCGACAGACCGGATGAGCTATCCGCTGCCGATGAGCATTTCCCTGTTCGATCCCTTGCCGATCTTGCTGCTGCTGTCGAAGCCCATTGCCGGCCTGTTGCCGGGCAGTACGCAGTTCATGGGTTATTACTTCCTCGCCTGTTTGATGCTCCAAGGCCTATTCGGCTATTTGGCCACTGACCAAGCTTTGCGCTTGGCCGGTGCAGAGGAATCCAGATGGCGCACGTATAGCAGCGCGATGGGTGGCCTGCTCATTGCCACGATGCCCTTCACCTTCTTCAGGTTCCCTTACCACGTTTCAATGTCGTCCCAATGGGTATTGGTCCTTTCGATCTGGATCGCCCTGCGGACCTTGGAAGCGGCGCCCAGACGTTGGATTGCCACAAATTGCGCCGTGATGTTCTTGGCAACAGGCATCACGGTGTACTTGGCCTTCATGGTGGCACTCAGTAACGCGCTGATCGTGGCGGTCCAGTGGCGTCGGATCGGATGGCTCGATGCTGCCGTACGCATCTGCAGCCTGGGTATGACTGCTGCCCTTGGCCTGTATATATTTGGATTTTTTGGGGGCGCGGGGGTGGCAGGCGACGGCTATGGCCTGTTCTCGATGAACGCATTGGGTCCGATCAGTTCCGGCGGCCAAGGGCGACTCAACCCGTTGAAGATCGCCGACCCGACCGCGTACCAATACCTGGAGGGGTTTGATTATCTCGGCCTGGGAGTGATCCTTCTTGCGTCGATCGGTATAGCGGCGTGCCTGGGCAAGAAGGGCTCAGGGTCAAAGTTTCCCTACCTGGGGGCAGTACTCGTCATTGCCGTTTCATACTTGCTCGCGCTGTCGACCACGCCAACGCTTGGCCACCTGCGCTTCCACCTTCCCGTTCCTGACGCTGTCGACGGCATCTTGAGCCGGTTCAGAGCTAGTGGTCGGCTGTTCTGGATCGGCGGGTTCTGGATGGTCGTACTGGGAATGGCGGCGATAGCGAACCGTTTTGGTATCCGCCGTAGCGCCGTACTTCTTTCGGCGCTACTGGCCGTTCAAATCGTTGATATCCAGCCCATCGCGTTCAACACGAAGATGTCCATTGCCAGTGGACAAACCCAGGTTCTGAGCGGTGTGCCCGCTGGGGATTACACAGCGATTCTGGCGTTTCCCGGATGGCAGTGTGATCACGACAGCACGCCACTGGGGATTCGCAACTACGAGTCCATCGGCTTCTTTGCGGTACAGCACAACCTGCCC
This sequence comes from Dyella sp. PARNA 12/25, assembly GCF_055702865.1. Lineage (NCBI taxonomy): Bacteria > Pseudomonadati > Pseudomonadota > Gammaproteobacteria > Lysobacterales > Rhodanobacteraceae > Dyella > Dyella sp. PARNA 12/25. The sequence goes on from NZ_JBVQCI010000007.1 coordinate 112,615, forward strand.
ACGAATAACTTTTACGCCGCACGAAACCCGCCGGAACAAATTGCCTACCACTGCGACTACAGCCGAATTGCTGAGCGGCTCCTGCCGGGCGGAATCTATCTGTTCTCAGATAGGGTCTATAAAGATGTGGAGCAGTCCATGGCCAACGGCTACGCATGCAGTCGTAATACCGGAGGCGATGGATCGTGGCTTTGCATACCCCGCAAGAATTCGAACCTGGCTGGCTCTTGAGCACCAGGTTCCCTGCGAATGGCTTAAGTGACAGGCCCCGCTTTGCCCCATTGCTCCGTTACACAACAGTGATGGGCAGAATCCGGCCGTTGACATCGTCCCGGTCGATAAACCAAGCAACGTGCTCTTGCACGAGTGAGGCTGCAAGGTAGTACTTTCCAGGTTCGCTGGGTAACTGGACGTGCAGGCACGTGAGCGCACTGGCGCCCGCGGCGAGGTCGCCTGGCAAATCTGTGCGTATGCCATCTGCGACTTCCACATTCCCGTCGTGGCCGAGCCAGCGATAGGAGAGCTTGACGGGATAGCGGCCACCCGACGGCCAAGTCTCCGTGCCACGGTTGGTCACTTTGACTTGTAGCAGCATGTTTGACTTATGCGGTACCAAGTCAACGGAAGACATCACGTCAAGGGAGGAATGAAACGTGGTCAGGGCCTTGCTGTTAGCCGCATTAAATGTGCGGGCGGAAAGGTTTTCCAGCACAGGTAGCTTGCGACACCACGCGGCATCTTCCGAGGCGTTGTCAATGGCAAGGTCAATATCGAGGAGGACCTTACCTTCGAAATGCTGGGTTGCATAAGCCAACGCATCAAAACGCGCAGCGGCATGACGCCAATGGTAGCAGCCATCGTAATGTGAGCTCGTGGGCATGAGCGCGGCATCGATGGTGTAGGCGCCGGGACCGAGGCGGTTGAGCGAGCTGAATCGAATGGTGTACTTGCCTGGCGCCAACGAATAGAGGTCACCGAGCAACAATGAATTGGTGCCGAAGGCTAGTGACCCCAGCTCATCCCTGATGGCAATACCGGCGCTGACTTGATCGAGTGCCTCGTGTGCCGTTACGTGGAGTAGTACGTCCATCATTTCGCCAGTCATGACCTGACCAGGGCCGGAAACCCGGCCCTGGACCTCGACGGCATGGATCACGCAACGCTGGTCCCCGAAATCCTGTTTGGGAGGTGAGGAGCAAGGCGTGGATTCCTGGTTGTCCTCGTTCGCGGCATCCGCGAGGTTGGGTTTAGTTTCCGCCGCGCTATTTGCAGACGATATGAAGCCCCGCCGGTCGCGCTTGAAACGGGCTTGTGCATACGAATAAAGGGTGATTTCGGGCTCGAGCAAGCTCTCGATGGCGCGACGCTGACTGTTCGTCAGGTCGTGCGCCTTCAATCGGCGCGAAGTGACATTGAGCTGATCCGCCCACGCCAACGGCCAACGAAATTTGGCGCAGAGCATGCTGCAGAAATCTTCCATGTCCTCCTGAACGCCAACGAGTGGGAACTGATCAATGGCTTTCATCGATGCCGCCAGTTTCTCGTCCACATTCAAGCGTGTTTGTGCGTCGGTGCCGAGCGGGTAGAGCATCTCCAGCTGTGCCATGGACGCATCGGGCGTCGACCGCGAGAGGTGCTCAACATAGGCGTCCAGATCACCTGCACGTCGACTGGCGTCGGCCAGCAAGTTATCAACGTCAAACTTGGTATAAAAATATTCGGAAAGAAAGCGGTCGACGGGATTCCTGAGTACCGTGACAGCTATGCGTTCCGCCGGGATCTTGTCGGCCTGGCGAGCAATGAAATGCCCGCTGATGACTGCCGCGTGACGCCATTGCAACAATGCCTCGTCCAGCATCATGCCCTGAAGGGCAGGGGTTACTGATTCTTCGCCCAGCTGGTCCACGAAGAAGCGGCGGAGCGCAGTTCCCCCGGTCTTCGGTACGTGCAGGTGCAATAGCTTTGTTGTTTGTTGAATCATTTCTAGGCCCAGTGGGTCTCTGCGAACGCTTACGAGGACGTCGTCGCTTTTGCGGCATGTACCATGCCGAGCTCGCGGTGGAATCAAACCCGCGGTTCTGGCGCAGTGAGGATTAACGCCTAGCCCAGAAGTACGTTGACGTCAGCGTAGCGTAAGGTACACGTAATTGAGACGCCGTGCGCACTTGTCGGTAAACGGCGCGTGCGGCGGACAAATGGCAGGGTTTTACAGAAGCAATGGCTGCCTCCTGGTAATGCCATCCATCTGATACAACGAGAAGAATGAGTGCGCTGCCGCGGTGAAAGTGGGCGAATGCTTTTCCGACCCGTGACGTCTACGTAGCCGACCTCGATGAGGGGTGCGCTAGAAAGCCGTCATTCTTGGCATGTTGTACCCGCACTGAGCGGGCCCATGGCGCTTCGTTCTTGCTTTTGCTGCACCGCGTCACTGTGCGGTGCAGCAGCCTTCCAGCGCCACAAAAAAAGCCGCGCAGGTCATGCGCGGCTTTTTTCGGTCGAGAAATGAAAGGGGGTCAGGACCGCCCGTAAACATCCTCAAAGCGAACGATGTCATCCTCGCCCAGATAGCTGCCTGATTGAACCTCGATAAGTTCCAGCGCCACTTTTCCGGGGTTACGCAGGCGATGCACACTTCCAAGCGGAATATAAGTGCTCTGGTTTTCGCCGAGCAGAAACACGCGGTCGTCACAGGTGACTTCTGCAGTGCCAGAGACAACGATCCAGTGCTCAGCCCGGTGGTGGTGTTTCTGCAGGCTGAGTGCTGCTCCGGGCTTCACGACGATGCGTTTGACCTGGAAGCGTTCCCCGGATTCGATAGAGTCATAGCTGCCCCACGGGCGGCGCACGATGCGGTGGAACGAGTGTTCGCTGCGGCCAGCTGCCTTCAATTCGTCCACTACCCGCTTGACGTCCTGCGCAGAATCGCGGTGCGCAACCAGCGTGGCATCCGGGGTCGTAACGACGATCAGGTTGTCTACACCCACCGTAGCCAGCAGGTGTCGTTCGTGGGAGCGCAGAAGGGAATTGCTTGTATTGACCGCGATGGTGTCGCCTTCACGCAAGTTGCCCTGGGCGTCACGCACGCCGGCAAGCCACAGTGCGGACCAGGACCCGATGTCGCTCCAGTCGCAAGTGACCGGAATGACGGCGGCACGGCGCGTCTTCTCCATCACGACGTAGTCGATGGAATTGTCAGGAACCTTGGCAAAGGCTTCCGAATCGATTCGCACGAAATCAAGGTCAGCCTGTGCCGAGGCGTGGGCGTGCCGCACCGCCTGAAGCATGTCCGGCGCATACAGTTCAAGTTCCTCGAGATAACGCGAGGCCTTGAAAAGGAACATGCCCGAGTTCCAGTCATAGCCGCCGTCAGCGAGATAAGTCTCGGCGGTTGCCAGCGCTGGCTTTTCGACAAACTCCGCGACCTGATAGGCGCCACCGTCAATCGCTCCGGCACGGCGGATATAGCCGAAACCGGTCTCAGGCCGATCCGGGCGAATGCCGAAGGTTGCCAGCCAGCCGGCGCGCGCCGCCGGCAATGCCATGTTTACGCCCTCGGTAAAGCTATCCGTGTCGCCAATCAGATGGTCGGCCGGTAGCACCAAAAGGATCGCTTCCGGATCGCGCTTGATAGCCTGAAGTGCCCCAAGCGCAATCGCCGGAGCCGTATTGCGAGCCACCGGTTCAAGCACGATCGTGGCGTTTCTGACGCCACTCTCAAGCAGCTGCTCGGCAGCAAGGAAGCGATGATCTTCGCTGGCCACCACGATCGGAGGGGCAACTTCGGGTAGTAGTCGGGTGCGCTCGACAGTCTGCTGGAACAGGGTGCCTTGCCCGGTCAACGACAGGAACTGTTTGGGCAGGTTTTTGCGGGACACCGGCCAAAGCCGGGTACCGCTACCGCCGCTGAGGATAAGAGGGATCAACATGGGTATTCACTGTCCAATGGATGCAAGTTCGTGCATGACCAGCTGGAGGCCGTCGCGCCACGAAGGAAGTGTAAAGGCGAATTGATGTTGGAACGCTCTATTGTCAAGCACGGAATATGCTGGACGCTTGGCCTGTGTGGGGAACTCAGTGGTTGTGATGGCCTGGATATGTGGTTGCCTGGTGGAAAGCCCCAGTGACTTTTCCAGTTCAAAAATGGCCGTGGCGAAGCCATGCCAGGTCGTCTCGCCGCTGGCAACCAGGTGATACAAGCCTTCCAGGGCGGGCCGCTGTTCCGCCGTGCTGCCTTTCCATTGCTGCAGCGCAGCTAGGGTTGCGCTGACGATTAGATCAGTGGAAGTGGGCGTGCCGTACTGGTCTGCGACAACGCTCAGCGATTCTCGTTCTGCACCGAGGCGGCTCATGGTGCGGAGGAAGTTCTGGCCATGCGTCGAATAGACCCAGGCGGTGCGGAAAATGAAATGGTGCGCACCGCTGGCGCGCAGTGCGTCCTCGCCGGCGAGCTTGCTACGCCCGTAGGCACCCAGGGGCGCGGTGGGCACATCTTCGGTGTACGGATGCGTACTAGTCCCGTCGAAAACGTAATCAGTCGAGTAATGCACGACCAATGCATGGTGTTGTCGTGCCCAATGCCCCAACATCTCGACGGATTCCCCGTTGACGCGAAGGGCGAGCGTTTCCTCGCTTTCTGCGCGGTCCACCGCCGTATACGCGGCGGTGTTGATAATGACGTCGGGTCGCACCCTGTCCAGTACGGCTGTAAGTGAGCTCGGTACCGTCAGGTCTATCGCCTCAATTTCGACGCCATCGAAGCGCCGACCATCACGACTGGCACTGGTCAAATTGCCAGTGGCGGCGAGTCCGCCTTGCAGAATAAAGCTACGTCCAAGCTGGCCATTGGCGCCGAGCAACAGAATGTTCATGGGGCGAACCCGGGGAGAAACTCAGCCGGAATGTCGCCCAATAACGGTGCCTTGCGGTCCTTGTCCGACAACAGTGGCTCACTGATGGGCCAGTCGACACCGATGGCGGCATCATTCCAACAGATCGCGCGGTCGGCAGCGGGTTCGTAAAGTGCAGTGCATTGATATGTGAACAGGGCTGCCTCGGAAAGCACGCAAAAACCGTGCGCGTAGCCTTCGGGAATCCAGAAATGCTTGTGGTTGTCGCCAGTCAGCATGACCGCAGTCCACTGGCCAAATGTAGGTGACCCGCGGCGTATGTCTACAGCAACATCGTAAACCTCACCCTCCAGCACGCTAACCAGCTTGCCTTGTGGGTTGGGCCATTGGTAATGCAGTCCTCGCAACACGCCACGGGCAGAGCGGGAAACATTGGTTTGCACGAAACGCGCGTCAATGCCGAGCTCGCGAAATTTCGCCTGATGAAAGCTCTCGTAAAAGTAGCCTCGGGCGTCACCAAAAACTCTGGGTTCGATCACCTGCACGCCTGGCAGCGAAGTCGAGCTCACTTTCATTGTGCAAAGCCCTGCGTTGCCAGGTCGTTCAGATATTGCCCATAGCTGCTTTTGATCAGAGGTGCAGCCAAGCGCTGCAATTGCTCACGGTCAATCCATCCATTGATAAATGCCACTTCCTCGGGGCAGCACACTTTGAGACCTTGACGCTTCTCGATGGTCTCGACGTAGTTGCCGGCCTCCATTAGTGATTCATACGTACCCGTATCCAGCCACGCATAACCTCGGCCCAGCTGCTCCAAGTGCAGATCGCCATCTTGCAGGTAACGGCGATTGAGATCCGTGATCTCCAGTTCGCCACGTGCCGAGGGTTTGAGCTCCGCCGCGTAGTCGCACGCCCTGTTGTCATAGAAGTACAAACCGGTGACGGCGTAGTGGGATTTGGGCATGGCCGGCTTTTCTTCCAACCCGATGACTCGTCCATTGCCGTCGAATTCCGCGACGCCGTAACGCTCTGGGTCCTTTACCCAGTAGCCAAATACAGTGGCGCCTGAATCGCGCGAGGAGGCCCGCTTGATGCGCTCAGTCAATCCAACGCCATAGAAAATGTTGTCACCCAATACCAGGCAGCTCGGGGCCCTGGCGATGAATTCGCGACCAATGAGAAAAGCTTGAGCCAGGCCGTCTGGTGAGGGCTGCACGGCATACTGAATGTTGATGCCCCACTTCGAGCCGTCCCCTAGCAGGCGTTGGAACAGGACCTGCTCATGCGGCGTATTGATCAGCAGGATGTCGCGGATGCCCGCCAGCATCAGGGTGGCGAGTGGATAATAAATCATCGGTTTGTCGTACACCGGTAGCAGCTGCTTGCTCACAGCCTGCGTAATCGGGTACAGCCGCGTACCGGAGCCACCGGCGAGGATCATGCCCTTCCTCGTACTCATGCCCCCATCCTCTCAAGGCGATAGCTGCCATCCAGGACTCGCTGCGTCCATGTCTGGTTAGCCAGGTACCAGTCCACTGTTTCCGTGATGCCCGTTTCAAAGGTCCGGGTAGGGCGCCAGCCCAGTTCACGCTGGAGCTTGCCCGAATCGATCGCGTAGCGGCGATCGTGGCCAGGACGGTCCCTGACGAACGTAATGAGTGATTCGCGGCTGATGCCATCAGACAACGGCTTTCGCTGGTCAAGCAAAGCACAGATGGTCTTTACCACCGAGATATTCTCGCGTTCCGCGTTCCCGCCGACATTGTAAGTTTCGCCGATGCGTCCGGCCTCCAGTACGCGTCGAATAGCGGCGCAATGGTCGCCCACAAACAGCCAATCGCGCACATTCAGTCCATCGCCGTAAACCGGTAGCGATGCTCCATGCAACGCCTTCTGGATAATTAGCGGAATGAGCTTTTCAGGAAACTGGAAAGGCCCGTAATTGTTTGAGCAATTGGTTGTAAGTGTCGGGAGTCCGTAAGTGTGATGAAACGCACGGACAAGGTGATCGGACGCTGCCTTGGATGCCGAATAAGGTGAATTCGGCGCATACGGCGTCGTTTCGGCAAATTTTCCGTCGGTGCCGAGTGAGCCATACACCTCGTCAGTCGATATATGCAGAAATCGAAACGCATGCCCTGATTGTTCGTGGAGCTGCTGCCAGTAGTCGCGGGAGGTTTCGAGTAAAGCGAGCGTTCCGACAACATTGGTGTCGATAAATGCTGCGGGCCCATCGATGGACCGATCGACGTGGGATTCCGCCGCGAAATTCACGATGGCGGAGGGCCGATGATCCTTCAGTAGCTGAGCTACCAGCGCACGGTCACCGATATCACCGTGCACAAATATATGTCGGTCATTTCCGCTGAGAGCAGACAGCGTGTCCAAGTTGCCGGCGTAAGTGAGCTTGTCCAGATTGACGACGCGCAAACCATCATCAATAGCCTGCAGCACAAAGTTAGCGCCAATAAAGCCTGCACCGCCAGTAACAAGGATGGTTTTCGGTTCGCTTTGTAAAATATTCATTTAGTCCCTATCAATGAAATCTCATTATCGGCTCCCCGATGGGCCGGCGGACAATGGGATACGGCTGCAGACATCGGTCAATGATGCCTGTTCTCGACCGCCTGACCAAGCAACGCCCCCCGGGGAAAAGCCGGTTTTATGCCTCCTTGCGTTTAACCTTCGTTCGAGGTCGGCGTATCGGCTGGGGTGACCAGAGGGTAAGATGTCTCCCCTTTATCTACCCGAGAGCCCTTACAGGGGGCGTGGACCTTATGAAGACCGGTGACAAGCGATCAAAGATGGGCCTCGGAACGTTGGCAATTCACGCCGGGCAAAGCCCCGATCCGAGTACCGGCGCGATCATGACGCCCATCTACGCTACCTCGACGTATGTCCAGGAAAGCCCGGGCAAGCATAAGGGCTACGAGTACTCGAGGACGCAAAATCCTACGCGCATGGCCTATGAGCGCTGCGTGGCAGCCCTTGAAGGGGGTAAGGCAGGCTTTGCGTTTGGCTCGGGCCTGGCTGCTGCGGCGACCACGTTGGACTTGCTGGACAGTGGCAGCCACGTGATTGCCATGGATGACCTGTATGGCGGTACCTACCGTCTATTCGAGCGCGTGCGTCGCCGTTCTGCCGGTCTGGACTTCAGCTTTGTCGACTTGAACGACGAGGCGGCGCTCAAGGCTGCCCTTAAGCCGAACACCCGGATGATCTGGGCAGAGACTCCGACCAATCCCATGCTCAAGCTCGTCGACTTGGCCAAGGTCGCAAAGTTCGCCAAAAAGCATGGCCTGATTCTGGTCGTCGACAATACATTCTGTTCGCCCATGCTGCAGCGGCCGTTGGAGTTCGGCGCAGACCTCGTTCTGCACTCTGCCACCAAGTATCTCAACGGTCATTCTGACATGGTGGGCGGCGTCGTCGTGGCCGGCAACGATCACCTGGCCGAGCAGATGGGTTTCCTGCAGAACTCGGTTGGCGCGGTGGGTGGCCCGTTCGATTCGTTTCTCGCGATGCGCGGCTTGAAGACCTTGCACCTGAGAATGAAGGCGCATTGCGAAAGTGCGCTGGAGCTGGCCCGCTGGCTTGAAGCTCACCCACAGGTCGAACGCGTCATCTATCCGGGGCTCAAGAGCCACCCCCAGCATGCGCTGGCCAAGCGCCAGATGGACGGGTTCGGCGGCATCATCTCCATGGAAGTGAAGGGTGGGCTGCGCAAGGCCAAGCGGATGCTGGAGCGCTGTCACCTGTTCGCGCTTGCGGAGTCTTTGGGGGGAGTTGAGAGCTTGATCGAGCACCCGGCGATCATGACTCACGCTTCCGTACCCCCGGCCAACCGAAAGCGACTGGGTATCAGCGACAGTTTGATTCGACTGTCGGTAGGTATCGAAGACATCAACGATCTCCGCGAAGAATTGCGCGTGGCGCTTGCCTGAGCCTCGGTCAAAGCCGTACTTATGGATAGAGCGGGAATGACATCGGCAAATGGCATGCGACGTATGTCGCTCGCACTTCTGGGCGCGATCAGTCGCTTTGGTACGACGTCGCTGTATCCCAAACTATCCGGCCTTCTGCCCAAGGGCCTGAAGGCACGTGTGCACCGACTGCTGCTGGACGCCGCAGTGGGGCAGCAGTCCGAACTTACTCTACCCACGGAATCGGACCATGCCCGAGCGGCTGCTCCGTTGCCAGCGAAGCAGCCAGGCGATTCGCGACCGGATGAGCCGCAAGGACATGGCGTCAATCTGATTGGCTACGTGCGCGGCGGCCTGGGACTGGCCGAGAACATTCGCTCTTTCGCGAGAGCGTTGCGCGCCAGGCGTTTTCCCTTGGCGTTGATCGATGCCAACGTGATTGAAGCGAGCCGCAACATCGACGACTCGCTCGTTCCGGATGTTGAGAAGGAAGCTCGACACGAGATCGACATCTTCTTCGTCAACCCCGATCAGTTGAGTGAAGCCATGGATGCGCTTCACGGAAGCCGTGCCCGCTATCGCATTGGTTACTGGTTCTGGGAGCTTGAAGACATTCCGCAAGAATGGTTGCCGGCCATCGATAAGGTTGATGAGATCTGGGTGTCGTCAGAGTTCGTCAAAGCCGCTTTCGCAAAGGTGACCCAAAAGCCCATCACGCTGATACCCATGGCGGTGGAAGTCGACACGAGCCATCTACCGGGGCGGCAGGTTGGGGGCAAATCAGGGCCCTTCACTTTCCTTTTCAGCTTTGACTTCCATTCCTATATCGAGCGGAAGAATCCAATAGCATTGATCGAAGCTTTTCGCCTGGCTTTCCCCGTCGAAAGAACAGACGTACGCCTGATCATCAAGTCGATCAATGGCGAAGTTTTTCGGCGACAGTACTACGAACTCCTGTCCAAGGCTGCGGGTGACAGTCGGATCGTTACCAGCGATGGCTTCATGTCACGCCAGCAGATGCTTCAGCTGGTGAATGGGGCTGACGCGTACATATCCCTGCATCGTTCGGAAGGGTTTGGCCTGGGGTTGGCAGAGTCGATGTACTTGGGCAAGGCCGTCATCGGGACAGGCTACTCCGGCAACCTCGAGTTCATGAAGCCCGATAACAGTTGTCTCGTGGACTTCTCCATGACTCGCCTGAAACAGGGTGATTACGTCTATGGTGAAGGGCAGTACTGGGCGAACGCCAACATCGAAGACGCTGCGCGACACATGCGCAAGCTCGTCGATGAACCTGCTTACCGGGATGCGCTGGGTCGTCGGGCGGCGGACTACATGCGGTCTCACCATTCGCACAAACGAAGCAGCGAGGCGGCGGTTCAACGGTTGCAGCAGATCCAGCAGGAGCTCGGCCTGGAGATTTCTGCCACCCAATTTGGGGAGCAATGAAGAGATGTTTGTTAGCGCGGAAGAGCATTCATGAACGAGATGCTTGAGGCTGTATGGCGTTATCGCCATTTCGTGGTGTCGTCGATCAAAAATGATCTGCGCTCGCGTTTCGCCCGAAGCAAGCTGGGCGCGCTGTGGATGATCCTGCAGCCGTTGGCGCAGGTCGCGATCTACTCGCTGGTGCTGTCGCGCATCATGTCGGCGAAGTTGCCAGGCATCACCAACCCTTACGCCTACTCGATTTATCTGCTGGCAGGTATGCAGGGCTGGTCGCTGTTCAACGAAATCGTCAGCCGATCGTTGACGGTGTTTGTAGACAATGGGCGCCTGCTCAAGAAGATTGTTTTCCCGCGAGTTTGCCTTCCGATCATTACGGTGGGTTCTGCTCTCGTAAACAACTTCATGCTATTCCTGGTGATGGTGGTGGTATTTGCCATGCTCGGTCATTTCCCGGCAGCTGCGCTACTGTGGATGCCCGTGCTCATGCTGCTGACGGCGGCTTTTTCGTTGGGCCTCGGTCTTCTGCTGGGCGTACTGAACGTGTTCGTGCGCGACATCGCCCAGTTCATGATGGTAGTCCTGCAGTTGTGGTTCTGGCTTACCCCCGTCGTGTACATGTCGTCGATCGTGCCTGCTCAGCTGCGCTCGCTCATGCAGCTCAATCCCATGTACTGGATTATCGATGGTTACCAGCAGACGCTGGTTTTCGGGCATAACCTAAACGCCATGAACTTCCTACCTGTAGTGGTTACCTCACTGGTGCTGCTGGTGGTTTCCTTCTTTCTGTTTCGCAAAGCGGCGCCGGACATGGTGGACGTGCTATGACGGATGCTGCTCTTACCGTAACGAATGTTGGCAAGTCCTATCGCGAGTACGGCAGCGAGTGGCGCCGTTTTGGCATGTGGTTTGGCTGGCGCTCTCCCCGCATCAAGGAACACTGGGTTCTACGCAATATCAGTTTCAACGTTCGCCGCGGCGAAGCGGTAGGCGTCGTCGGGCAGAACGGTGCGGGTAAAAGCACGCTGCTGAAGATCATCACCGGCACACTGGGCGCGACCGAAGGCAGCGTTGCAGCGAGCGGCAGAATTGCAGCCATTCTTGAGCTTGGCATGGGCTTCAATCCCGATCTGACGGGTCGCCAGAATGTCGAGCACAGTGCGGGGCTGATGGGCTTCTCGCGTGGCCAGATCCAGGAGTTGATGCCCGAGATCGAGGCATTCTCCGAGATCGGTGAGTACTTCGATGAGCCGATGAGAACCTATTCCAGCGGCATGCAGATGCGCGTGGCTTTCAGTCTCGCCACTGCCGTGCGCCCGGAGGTGCTTATTGTCGACGAAGCATTGTCTGTCGGCGATGCGTACTTCGTGCATAAATGCTTCAAGCGTATTCGTCAGTTTCGCGAAGAGGGAACCACGCTGCTTATCGTGTCTCACGATAGAGGAGCGATACAGGGTCTTTGCGACCGGGCAGTCATGCTCGAAAAGGGCCGGTTGATTGCGGACGCCTCGCCGCAGGAAGTGCTCGATCTCTACAACGCACTGATTGCTGAGAAAGAGAACGGCTCTATTCGCCAAGTCAGTTCTGCCGACGGCCAGGTGGCAACGGTCTCGGGCACCGGGGAGGCCAGCATCGAACGTATCTGGCTACAAGACGAGCAGGGCCGACCGCTGGAATACATCGGCGTAGGAGATCCGGTTGACCTGGTGATCAGGGTACGCGTGAATGCACCGATCAGCAGTCTTGTCATCGGCTATATGATCCGGGATCGGCTTGGTCAGCCCATGTTTGGCACAAACACGTCGTATGCCGAACAGGTGATCGAAGATGCTCGCCAGGGCGACGAGTTTGATCTGCATGCACGCTTCGCCATGAATCTTGGCGTAGGCACCTATTCAGTTTCCGTCGCGTTGTCGAGCACCGAAACGCATTTGGTTGATAATTTTGAGTGGCGCGATCTGGCCCTCATCTTCACCGTGGCCAATACGCAACGTACTCCGTTTGTTGGGTCTTCGTGGATCCCACCAAGGATGAGTATCGACTGCAATGGCAAGCACATGTCTTCAGAGCCTTTGCTGGAGGCTCAGGATGGCCCCCGGCTGGTGACTGGGCGGTAATGTGCTGGAAGGCGGCGCATTTTCAAGATTCGAGGAAAGATGCATGAGTGATAACAAGCAGTCGAACCCCGACCGCGTTGCGGAGCCGGCGCCGGTATTTCCCGTGAATGCCTCCTTGTCCATCGACGAGCTCATGGGTCGTGTGCGCGCTGAGGTTGAGCGTCGTCGCACTTTGCTGCAGGAGGAGGGGGCTGGTGACAGCGCGGACCAGCGACCTCTCCCGCGCTGGGGTGGCTTTGGCTCCAGGCTGCCCATCAAGGACAGTTATTCCCTCGGTGAATTTCTGCAGCTGTGGGACGAGGAGTTTGTTACGACCGTATACCGGGCCGTCCTGCGCCGCCCTCCGGATTCCGCTGGCTATAAGGCGCAACTCGATGCTTTGCGCAGTGGTCAGCAGAATCGCGTGCAGCTGCTTGGCCAGATGCGTTTTTCGGAGGAGGGGCGGCGCCAAGGTGTTCACATCGATGGTTTGCTGATTCCTTACCGGCTGCAGAGTCTTCGTCGCATTCCATTCGTGGGCCGTCTGGTTGCACTGGTTCAGACGCTGGTACGTCTTCCCATGCAATTACAGTCGTTGGCTACGAACTCCGGACGATCGTCCCAGGCATTGGTTGGCCTGGTTGGTCGCATCGAAGAGAGTATTGAGCAGCATTTTCATGCCATCCATGCGGACATCGCCGAGCGTGCCAAGGCCTCAGTGCAGAGCCTGGTTCAAGCCAAGTTGAGCGAGCTTGAAAAGGAACTGGTCCCGATGCCCGGCAAGCTCACAAGCCTGGACGCGCAATTGGACGCCTTGCGTGCCGACATTAATCGCTGGAATGGCATTGATTCCAATGTCGTACGGGCCCTTATCGAACAGCGGCTGGTAAGCCGTGCTGCTCACGACTTGCTCTCCGCATCGGTCAATGAGAATCGTCGCGGACTGGTTGATTTGCAAAGGAAGCTCATGGCGCTGGCGGAGTCGAGCGTGACACGTGACCCCCTCGCAGCGAATGGGAATGCAGACGCAGTCGCGGCGTCTGCGTCCATCCTTGATGCGGAGTACGCCTCATTCGAGGACACTTTCCGAGGTGAGCGAGGCGATATCAAGAAGCGCGCTGAACATTACCTCGACCATCTCGCTGAAGCCGATATCACGCCATCTTCTGGTTTGGTGGTCGACCTTGGATGTGGCCGTGGGGAATGGTTGGAGCTGCTGCGCGAGCGTGGCTATCAGGCGCGTGGTGTCGATCTGAATCCGGTCATGCTTGACGACTCGAGGTCCCACGATCTTGATGTTGTGGAAGCGGACGCGTTGACCTATTTGCGTGGTCTCGCAGATGTTTCGGTGGCTGCCATTACGTCGATGCACCTCGTTGAGCACCTGCCGCAGTCAGTGCTGATCCAATTACTTGACGAGGCATTGCGTGTCCTCAAGCCCGGCGGATTGCTGGCGCTTGAGACGCCGAACCCCGAGAACATCACGGTGAGCGCCTGCTGGTTCTATTTGGATCCAACGCATCGCAATCCCATTCCGCCGGCTTTGTTGCAGTGGACGGTGACCAATCGCGGTTTCGCAGATGCAACCGTTCACCGTCTCAAAGAGCATCGTGGTATCTCGACGCTGGAGCCGATGTTGGTGGATCAGCCTGGCGCAACGCAGGTCAATGAGATGCTCGGTTGGTTTACGGCTGCACCGGATTACGCCATCGTGGCTCGAAAAGCATGATCGCCCCTCTCTCTCCACCCTTGGACAGGCCTGCGAGGCTCTATGTCACCGGCGGTACCGGCTTTGTCGGAAGGCATGTGGCCAATCTGGTGGCCGAAGGTGCGTTCGGGGCCTGCGAGCTTGTTACTGCTTCACATGGCTTGGACATTCGTGATGCAAAGGCCGTCAGGGATGAGCTTTTCAAGGTAAAGCCCGATCAGGTCATCCATTTGGCGGCACGCAGTTTCGTGCCCGCCTCTTTCACCGAGCCGCAGGAGACCTTGGAGGTAAACCTGCTTGGCACGCTGCACATACTGGAAGCCCTCAAAGAGCTCGAGTTCAGCGGTAGGATGCTCTACATAAGCTCTGGCGATGTCTATGGTGCGGTGCCTGAGAACGCCTTGCCTGTGGACGAGACTCGCCCGCCGGCACCCAGGAGCCCTTATGCGGTTAGCAAGGTATCTGCGGAGCTACTGTGCAAGCAGTACCACCTGAGCGCCGGACTCGATGTGGTAGTTGTGCGCCCCTTCAACCATATTGGACCTGAGCAGCATGAGCAGTTCGTCGTGCCGGGGTTTGCCAAGCAAGTGGCTCGCATTGCCCGGGGCCTGCAGCCTCCAGTGATCGAGGTCGGGGATATCGACGTTACCCGCGATTTTTGCGACGTGCGGGACGTGGTGCGTGCGTACGCAATGCTTTTGCGTTCGGGTCGTGCTGGAGAGATCTATAACGTTGCATCGGGTAGCGAGATCAAGGTTCGTGAGATCTTGCAAAAGCTGTGCGGGTTTGCCGGCATTTCCCCGGAAATTGTCCAGGATGCATCAAGGTTGCGCCCGAGTGAGCAGCGCCGAATGGTGGCGAGTGCGAAAAAGTTAAGGGACGACACCGGGTGGCAGCCAGTCATCTCGCTTGATTCTTCACTACAACAAATTCTCGAATCATTTAGGACGAAGGTTACGCAATGAGCAAAAGTGCATTGATCACCGGCATCACCGGCCAAGATGGCGCCTATCTCGCCAAGCTGTTGCTGGAGAAGGGTTACAAGGTACATGGCATCATGGCGCGTCGTGGCTCCGACAGTCTTTGGCGCCTGCGCGAGCTGGGTGTTGAGCGCGATGTATCTTTGATCGACGGTGACCTCACCGACGTCACCTCGTTGATCCGAGCCATGGAAACTGCCCGCCCCCAGGAGGTTTATAACCTGGGTGCGCAGAGCTTCGTTGGCACGTCATGGTCGCAGCCCATTCTTACCGCTCAGGTGACCGGCGTCGGCGCCGTCAATGTGCTTGAGGCCGTGCGTATCGTTGACGCCAAGGCACGCTTCTACCAGGCGTCCACCAGCGAGATGTTCGGGCTGATCCAGGCCGCGAAGCAAGATGAGAATACGCCGTTCTATCCCCGTAGTCCTTACGGGGTGGCGAAGCTGATGGCGCATTGGGCAACGGTCAACTATCGCGAGAGTTTTGGCCTGCATGCTTCCAGCGGCATCCTTTTCAATCATGAATCGCCGCTGCGTGGTCCTGAATTCGTCACACGCAAAGTGACGCAAGCTGTGGCGCGCATCAAGAAGGGCCTGCAGAAGGAACTGCGCCTTGGCAATATCGATGCGCAGCGCGACTGGGGTTTTGCCGGCGACTACGTAGAAGCCATGTGGGCCATGCTGCAGCAGGATAAGGCAGACGACTACGTCGTTGCCACCGGCACCACGACAACGGTCCGAGACATGTGCGAGATCGCCTTCAAGCACGTGGGTCTCAACTATCAGGACCACGTCGTCATCGATCCGGAGTTCTTCCGTCCTGCCGAAGTGGACATCTTGCTGGGCAACCCGGCGAAGGCAAAGGCACACCTGGGCTGGGAACCGAAGACGTCTCTCGATCAGCTTATTGCGATGATGGTCGATAGCGACCTGAGGCGCTTGGAAGCCGTGGATTCATGAAAGTAGCGGTAGTCACCGTTCGCCCGTCGTCAGGTGAAGAGGGCGGGGCGGAGCGCCTGTACCAGGCACTGGTGCAGGCGTTTGTCGATCTTGGTCACCAGGCTGACGAGGTGACCTTGACGACTGACGAGTCGACGTTCGATCGCATTCTGGAGAATTACCTCCATTTCTATGATCTGGACCTGTCCGAATACGATGTCGTCGTGTCGACGAAAGCGCCGACGTGGATGGTTCGCCATCCACGACAGGTGTGCTATCTGATCCATACGATTCGCGTCTTCTACGACATGTTTTCGCGCGCCTTCCCCAACGCGCCCCGCAGCGTGCAGCAGCAGCGAGAGCTGATTCATCTGCTCGACACCAAGGCGTTGGCGCGACCTGGCTGCAAAGCCGTGTTTTCGATCGGGCATGAAGTGTCGGATCGGCTGCTCAAGTGGAACGAGATCAAAGCGGGCGTCATGCATCCGCCGCTTTGGCAGAACCCTTTTCACGCTCAACCATCCGAGCCGTTTCTTTTCCTGCCCGGAAGGCTGCATAGCTGGAAACGGACGCATTTGGTGGTCGACGCCATGCGGCACGTGCGAAGCCCATTGCGCCTTGTGCTGGCGGGCACCGGTGAGGCAGAAGCGGATCTCAAGCGGCTCGCCATGGATCTGCCCAATGTGAGTTTCCTGGGCCGGGTGTCCGAGGAAGTGCTGGTCGATCACTATGCGCGCTGTCTGGCCGTTCCATTCACGCCACAGAATGAGGACTACGGGTACGTTACGCTTGAGGCTTTCGCCAGCGGCAAGCCTGTCGTCACGTGTGAAGATTCTGGCGAAGCCGCGTTAATTGTTCGACAGCAAGAGGGAGGGCTGATTGCAAAGCCAGATCCGAAATCCATTGCTGCCGCGATTGACTGGTTGTACGAGCATCCGGAAGAGAGCAAGACGATGGGCCAGCGCGGGCATGAATGGGTAAACAGTTTGCGTTGGTCCCAAATTGCGGAAACGCTGCTGGCGGCAGCCCATACGTAGCCCTTGGGGTCGGGGATTGTAGTGTTCGACTATTGATACGCGAGATGGATCAGGACGTGGCCAAGCAACTCAAGGTGGTAATTGTCGACATGCAGCCCATCACCCCAGCCGTGGGTGGGGGGCGGCAGCGGCTGCTCGGTCTGTACCATGGGTTGGGTCCGAAGGTCGATGCGGTCTACGTTGGTACTTACGACTGGCCCGGTGAATCTTTCAGGGATCAGCAGCTCACGTCGGCATTGCGGGAAATCTGCGTCCCTCTAAGCGACGCCCATCACCGCGCTGCGCGCGATACCGCCATCTCGATGGATGGTCGCGGGATGATCGATATTGCGTTTCCTGCGCAGGTTCATCTTTCGCCGGAGTACCTTTCCGTGGCCAGACGCGAGATGGCCGATGCTGACGTCGTGATTTTCTCGCACCCTTGGTGTTACCCGCCCCTTTCCACTGATCTGCGAGCCGATCAGTTGGTTGTTTATGACGCTCATAACGTCGAGGCGGTTCTCCGTGTTTCGCTGCACGACGATTTGCCCCAGGCCGCAGCGTTGATGAAATCGGTCGTCGCCACAGAGGCTGCATTGCTGGAGCGCAGTGACCTCATCTACTGCTGTTCGGCGGAGGAAGTTGCGCTGTTCCAGCGCATATTCGAGGTGCCGATCACCAAGCTGCGCATTGCGCCGAACGGCACGTTTACTGCGCCGTTCGCGAACGACATGCTGGAGCTTCGCCGCAAGGCCCGCGCATCGTCACCCAACCGGCAGGGACCGGTGGTTGTGTTTATGGGGAGCCAGTACGGACCCAACGCGGAAGCTGGGCGATTCATCGTCGACGAACTGGCACCGCACTTGCCGGGGGTGACCTTCTTGCTTGTGGGGGGCGTTGGTGAGGGGCTCACGGCGACGGCTCTACCCAACAATGTGGTTTGCACCGGCGTCGTCGACGATGAAGCCAAGTGGCGGCATCTTCTTTCGTCGGATATCGCGATCAATCCGATGTTCTCGGGTGCCGGCACCAATGTGAAAATGTTCGATTTCATGGTGGCCGGGCTTCCTGTGTTGACCACGGCTGTCGGTGCGCGCGGCATATCGGAGCAGACCACCGAAAAGGGCGAACTGGTTCTGTCCGATCGTCGCCAATTCCTGGCGAAGCTGCAGGAGATGGTCAACCAAACCATTGACCCAGAGCGGCGATTAGCTAGCTACGCGTTCGTGCAACGGAGATTCAGCTGGGAGGCAATCTCGCTGACCTTGGGTGACGAACTTCAGTGGCACGTGAGCTCACGGCAGGCGTCTCGGACGCCGGTTCTGATGGTTTCCACATGGGGTGTCGCCTGTGGCATCGCAGAGCACGGTCAGTATCTGGCGAGCGGCCTGAGGGACGCGGGTGCCGACCTTGTTATTTTTGGCAATGAGCTAAATGGGCATGAGCCTCTGGGCGTTGGTCCGGATCTCAAATTTCCAGTGGTTCGAGGTTGGCGCTGGGACAACAAGTACTGGCGCGAGAGCGGGGCGAATCGCGATCTCTTTGAGTCGACCCTGGATTCTTTGAAGCCGCGCATTGTGATTATGCAGCACCACACGGGTTTCATGCCCATTGGCGAGTACCACGGCCTGGTTGAGGCAGCGGTTCAGCGAGGCATCCCCGTCGTTTTTGAATGCCACAACGCCAGTCGTCTTGCGCAGGGTGAAGTAGAGTTGCTGCGTGAATCGGGCGCAACGATCACCGTGCACAGCACAAGGGAGGCAGAGCGGTTTGGTAACGCGCCGGACATCACGGTTCTGCCGCTCCCGGTAAGAATGCATACCAGAAGCGACGCTGTGGAAGAGGCATTGGCACCCAAAGCAGGTCCCGTAGTTGGTGGCTTTGGCTTCTTCCGAGAGTACAAAGGCATCGATATTACTCTTGAGGCCATGAAGCTATTGCGTCGACGACATCCGAATCTGCGATATCGGGGTTGGCACGCGATCTATCCCGGCGAAGAGAATTCCGAGTTTGTGGTTAAGTGTTTGGAGATGGCAAGAAGGCCGGGCCTGAAGGATGCCGTGACACTCGAAACATCGTTCGCTGAAATCGAAGATGTCATCGAGGGTTTGTCGCAATGCGATCTTGTGGTGCTGCCGTATGCGGACTCCCATGAAGGGGCCAGCGCCTCCGCGAACATGGCGCTTGCTGCTGGCGCCCCTTTGGTGATCTCGACCTCCGGCATCTTTTCGAGCCTTCAGCACGTTGCCAAGGTCGTACCGCAGCGCACAGCAAAAGCGTTTGCCAAAGCGATGGAAGAGTTGCTCAATGACGACGCCAAGCGATCAGACCTTGCTGAGAAGGCACAGCATTGGTCTGAGGCTAATAGCTACCCGTCGATGGCTCGTAAGCTGCTGGACTGGGCTCACGAAAGGAATGGTCGCTCCATGTCTGGTAGCGTGACCTAAGCCTAGCGCCGGCTCTACTTCTGCTGCCATCCTGTGGCCAATCTATGGGGTGCGAGCAAAAGCGGCTTGCGGCTGACTCTCCAGCGTATCCATTGGCGAGTCGGCAAGGACGCGCGTTTGCGTTTCGCACACCAAGTCCGCGCTTTCAGTGGTCTTTGGGCCACCGAGAGCACGGCATAAATGGAATGGCTTGCTGACTCTGGTCGACTGATTGACTGCTAGTAGCTGGGTGTTCCATCGGACTCAATCTCGATGGTTCCATCGCCAGTTACAACGATAGCCTTCGCGCTGCGCGCTATCGGCATTCCATGCTGATGGAACCAGAGTACGTTCTCCTGCACGATACTGGACTCAATGAAGTACTTGCCAGGCTCTCGTGGCGGGATGACGACCACGTCGACCGAGGCATGTTCACCCGGCGCCACATCCGAAGTCAGATCCTTTCGCGCATCCCAGTGATCAAAGGCTCCAAGTTCCTGGTGCGCGGGAGCGGTTCTCCAGGAGAATCGGATCGGATGATCTTCGTCGGAGATCGAGTGCAGCGTATCGCCGGAATGATTGTCAGCCTGTAGCGTCACGACCAGCTTTCCATCAACGATCCTCGGATTGACGACGCTCAAAGTGGTGCCAGCTACAGTCTGTTCTGGAACGCTTCCGCTGAAGTGAGTTCTTTTTGCGAGAACTGGGAGCGGCGTGCACGAGCTTTGGCTACCCAAAATGACGACGCGACGAACTAGCTGGCTGTATTCCTCATAGTTGATATTCGCGAACGAAGCGTAATTGGCCAAACGGTTGTTGACCACGTCGCATACAGTGGGCGCCGGATCAGCGAACGCTTTAGGAACGCTTCCCGAGTAGCCATTCAGTGTCGCGCGGTTGACGTGGGCTACGAGGCGCATGCCATCGAGCTCGTTGGCAAATGGATAGCCGCCATCATTCCGTGGTGGAACGTAGATGATGGCATTCTGCGGCAAATGGGGGGGGACTAGCGACGCCAATGCATTGAGGCGCTGATTAAGCTCCTTAAGCGGCACGGTTTCAGTCACGTACGTCGCGTACTCGACGATCATGAACATCAGTAAGGCGGCAGCCGTCGTCTTCCTCGCAACCGAGGTTGCAGGTGAGGCTGTCAGCCAGTCGAAGCCTCGGCCCGCCATGAAGGCGACGGGGAATATCGTTACCAATCCTATGCGGCTCATGGCGCGAATGGCGTTTGCCAACGGAAGGTTATGGATCAGGAAATAAAGACTGTATCCATTGATGTCTAGCGTAAGAACCAGAAGGATCGCAAAAGCGCCTACTGCAATCTTCGTTGACCGATCCCAATTTGTTTTGATACCGATGCCGGCTAGTACGCATGCCGATGCGCCAAAGAACATCTGATGTTCCCAGCGCATTGGAATGTTGGTGATGTGCCCGCTAAGTTTTCCCCAGACCAGTGACCCGTCGGTCAGCAGATAACTCCCTGGTCGCGGCAGCATGCTCTGGATCTCGGCATATCCGCGGCTCAGCTGATAGAGGTGCGAATAGTGCATGTAGGGATAGAACATATATGCCAGCGCGACCAGGCAAAGTCCGACGATCGCCACGCTGACCACGTCCCTTTTGATCCAAGCATCTCGAATACTCGCTCCAATGGCCTGATGGGGGCGCGAGGCGCCAGCTTCGGGTTTCAGCACCGCGTGCATGATTGCGTAGGCAATCAACATCAGCGTGAGGAAGTAACCTAGGTAGATTGAGCAATAGAATTGCCAGGTGACCCACAAAACGAGAAGCGCCAGCTGTCGCGACGCCTTTGTTTCCAAGAGCCGTTGAGCGGCGAGGACGGCCAAGGGAATCGCAAAGCGGTATGAAAGCTGTGCGTGGCCGTGTCGTGCTGCCACGTTGAAAGCAAAGGTGAAGATGAACGAACCCACCGCGCTTCCCCGGTGGCTGACGCCGGATCGCCGCAATGCGTAATAGCAGCTGATGAAGTTCAGCGGCACAGCCAAGGAATACCAGCCGATGAACGCACCTTCCGGACCAAGTCCAAACAGGCGCAACAAGATGTAGGCAAAGCCCGTGCCGAAATGGTTGTCGCTGAACGTGAGCGTGCCCGGATACGGGTAAAAATAAGGCGGCGACCACAATGACGAATCCTTGCCGGTCACCCAGCGGAACAGGTGCTCAAGGATGTCGTTGTTGAACCTGGCATCACCCATATTGCCGGGTATGGCGCGAAGGAAATCCGATTGATGGAGCGTGATGCAGACGAAACCAAGCACCAGAAGGCACAAGGGCCAAAGGATTTCTCTGCTGGTCAGAGAAAAAGCGCTCTTTGGTTGGTGATCGGGGAGGTCCATGAAATACGTGCCGTTCGAGTTTTGATTACGACACCACCAACGTGGCATCGGCCATAGGTTGCGCGCTGGGTCAACGACCGATCGGGTAGTACTCGAAACCTTGTTCCTTCACGCTCGCCGGTTCATAGAGGTTACGCCCGTCGAAGATGACGGGCTCTTTAAGGAGGCTCTTGAGCTCTGAGAAATCGGGAGACCGGAATTCCTTCCATTCCGTCACGATGATCAAAGCGTCAGCGCCGGACGTTGCTTTAGAAGGAGCATTGACCAGGGTCACTCCCGGTGTATCGCCAAAGATGCGGTGTGCTTCGTCCAACGCAACCGGATCATAAGCAGACACGGTAGCGCCACGCGCCAGCAGATCGGCGATCAGTACGCGACTGGTTGCCTCTCGCATGTCGTCGGTGTTGGGCTTGAATGCCAGGCCCCACAGCGCAAAATGTCGCCCGGAGAGGCTTTCGCCAAAGCGCTTGCTGATCTTCTCCGCCAGTACGTGCTTTTGCGCATCATTGGCTTCTTCAACCGCCTTCAATACCTTCAGTCCATGGCCGGCGTCTTCGCCAGACTTGATCAGCGCCTTGACGTCCTTCGGGAAGCATGAGCCACCGTAGCCGCAACCTGCATAGAGGAAGTGGTAGCCGATGCGGGGGTCCGAGCCGATGCCGTGGCGCACCAGCTCGATGTCGGCGCCCAGCTTCTCAGCAAGCAGTGCCAATTCGTTCATGAATGAAATGCGCGTAGCCAGCATGGCGTTGGCAGCGTACTTGGTCAGCTCGGCCGAGCGCACGTCCATGATCACGAGCTTGTCGTGGTTGCGTTGGAATGGGGCATACAACGACTTCATGAGGCGCACACTGCGTTCGTCGTTGGCACCGATCACAATGCGGTCAGGCTTCATGAAGTCTTCAACCGCAGAACCTTCCTTGAGGAACTCTGGGTTGGACACCACCGAATAGCCGATCTGTACGCCGCGCTTGACGAGTTCTTCTGCGATTGCGGCCTGTACTTTGTCCGCCGTACCAACGGGCACGGTGCTCTTATCGATCACGAGCTTGTAGTCGGTCATCCGCCGGCCGATGTTTCGTGCGGCTTCAATGACGTACTGGAGGTCAGCGGAGCCGTCTTCGTCGGGTGGCGTACCTACCGCAATGAATTGTGCCGTGCCGTAGGCCACGGCACTGTCGATGTCCGTGGTGAAGTGGAGTCTACCGGCAGCCACGTTGGAAGCGATGACCTTGTCCAGCCCGGGTTCGTGGATGGGAACGCCGCCTTCCTGGAGGATACGGATCTTCTCAGGGTTAACGTCGAGGCATAGGACATCGTTGCCCATCTCGGCAAGACAGGCGCCAGTCACAAGGCCTACATATCCGGTTCCAACAACGGTGATCTTCATCGGTACATTACCTGCAGGCCAAATTCGCGGCCGTATTCGGGGGATTCGGGACAGGCAGCGCGAGCCTGATAAGGCTCGTAGGCCGGTGCAGCGGGTGTTGCGATGCCAGAGATGGCGCAAGTGAGCGCGATGCGCGCGCTCTGAGTACTAGGAGTCGTGGAGATAACTCTCTCGCTGGGGAGAGTGGTATCGCAGCAGTAGACGTCATTCTTCATCGCGGAGCGCCAATAGCTATTGCTGGCAGCGATAATTGACGTCCGTCGTACTGTGGCGGAACGGATCGGTTAAAGCGTCAGAGTACTGGCCCATCAGCAATCGGTGCTTCGGAAGCAGATTGTTGCGGAAGAAGCGACTGATGTGCGCCAGTCGTCGCCCTTTGTCCGTCAGAAGTACGCAACCGTCGTGGATCACAATGGTTCCAGATTGCAGTTGCTCGGTAAGGCGCACGTCTACCAGATGGTGCTCTTTGACGTACTCCTTGGTGAATACATCTTCGAACGCATCTTCGCGGATGCCACCGCCGCGTTGTTCCAGCTTCTCAAGAATGTAGAAGGACAGCGAGCGATCAAGCACGGTGGGCACCGAGATCGCGTAGCTGTAACCGAGCAGCAGCCAGATGACGATCAGCTGCAGTTTCTCCACGGGGCCAAGCACACGGAACCATGGCACGATCCACAGCAATGCGCCGCATAGCACCGTGGCAACGACGCCATCGAGGATGGCGCTGTAGAACACCACGTTGACCCGGAGGTACAGCGAATGTACGACGTAGGTAGCCAGCAAAACAATGACGAAGACAGCCGTAATCGCGACGATGCGACCTATTTTTATCGCTTGAATACCCAATGCTTTCCTCCAAAATAACTGCAAACCATCTGTAGGAACGTGCCGAGCAGGAAGCCGATGCGATAGTCCAGTTTGGCTAGATCCGTCCAGACGAACAGCACTGTGGCTTGCATCAGGGCAAGCACCGCGTATAGAAGCCAGAACCGCGCCAGTTGATGCCAGACCGACTCGGTGGTGCCAGGAAAGACGAAATGACGGCTTCCAAGGAAAGAGGCGGTAATACCTGCTATGGCTGCGATGAAGTTGGCTACGCCCGCCGAAGGTACGTGGGCCAGATGAATGCAGGCGTTGAGCACCGCATAACTGACGCACGTTGCCGCCAGTCCGTTGATGACATAGCGAATCGGCTGATGCCTCAGGAGACTACTGATCGCTATGGACATGGGAGGTCGCGAGCACTTTGTCGACCAGCAGCCGGTAATCCAGCGGCAGCACCGTGCTGCTACGCGTAATGCCGGTAAGCATAAGCGTCATCAGGGTGATGGCGCCGGTTTGAAGAAAGACCAGCAGCAGAAGTCCTAATGCGACCGAGAACCAGCCCGGCGTCGCATAGCCCAGTGCCTTGAGGGCGATGGCGACACTCCCGCCGAGCAGAGAAAGAATGGCGACGGCTGCGCAGGCAATGCCGACGCGCACGAGGACATCCTCGGCGAAGATCATCAGCCCCTTGAATCCGTGCAAGGCAAGACCGACGAAGTTCATTTTGCTCTTGCCCGCATAGCGCGGGCCGCGGTCCAATGCGCACGTTCGCCAACGCAGGCGCGACACCAGGACCGTACCTGCCACGTGCGTGGCCAGTTCGCCCATGGAGGCCAGGCGGCGTACAGCGGCGCCGTTCATGGCCATAAAGTTGCCAAAACTGATCCTGCGCCCAGTCAGCAGGTTGAACAGCCATTTATAGACCAAGTAGAACGTCTTGAAGCGCAGCGTTTCGACGCGGCTCTTGCGCTGTGCTACGACCACGTCCACTTCGGCACCGTCCAAATCATCGAGCAAGCTGTCTATGGTTTCGGGCAAATCTTCGCCATCGGAATCCATGATGACCACACGGTCGATGTCTCTGAAATGGTCAGCAACATAGGTCAGGCCCACCGAAATAGCGCGTTGGTGTCCGACATTGCGCTTGAGGCGGATCACCGTACCGTGCACTTTGGCGTCAAACATGCCCTGCAGTGTCAACGGCTGTCGTACAGAGCCGTCGTCGACTGCAACGACATGAATCTCCGTACCGCAGGACTTCGCCAGTTGGGAGAAAAGAATGGTTGACGCCTCGGTGTCCTCGAACACAGGCGTGACGATGATTAGCTTGGGATGACGCATGTGCGATCAGGCCCCGATCCGCTTGCGGAAATAGGCCACGGTTTCTTTCAAGCCATCGTCCAGTGGCACTTTGGGGCTCCAGTCGAGCTTGGTCTTGGCCAGACTGATATCGGGTTGGCGTTGCTTCGGGTCGTCGCTCGGGAGGGGCATGTGGACGATCTTGGATTTGCCGCCCACTAGCGAAATCACCTTTTCCGCAAGCTCGAGCATGGTGAATTCACCGGGGTTGCCGATATTGATAGGACCGGTGATGTCGACGGTGCTATCCATCAGACGACGCATGCCTTCGATCAGGTCATCCACGTAGCAGAAGCTGCGCGTCTGAGTGCCGTCGCCATAAATTGTGATCGGCTCGCCCTTGAGCGCTTGTACAATGAAATTGCTGACGACGCGGCCATCGTTGGGATGCATGCGGGGGCCATACGTATTGAAGATGCGCATGACCTTGATCTCCAACTGGTGCTGGCGCCAGTAGTCGAAAAACAGCGTTTCCGCACAGCGCTTGCCTTCGTCATAGCAGCTGCGGATGCCTACGGGGTTCGTGCGCCCCCAATAGGACTCTGGCTGCGGATGGACCTCTGGGTCACCGTACACTTCGGAGGTGGATGCCTGCAGGATTCGCGCGCGCGTCCGTTTAGCCAGGCCCAGCATGTTGATGGCACCGTGCACGCTGGTCTTGGTAGTCTGTACCGGGTCGTGCTGGTAGTGAATGGGCGATGCGGGGCATGCCAGGTTGTAGATCTGCTTCACTTCCACGTACAGCGGGAATGTCACATCGTGACGCAGCAGCTCGAACGATGGGTGGCCGATAAGATGGCGGATGTTGTCCTTTGAGCCGGTAAAGAAGTTGTCCACGCAGAGGACATCATGTCCGGCCTCAATGAGGCGGTCGCATAGGTGGGAGCCCAAAAAGCCTGCACCGCCGGTTACCAGAATCTGGCTCAAATTATTCTCCATGGATGAAACGTGGCGTATCGGAACCGCAGGGTTGGCTACCAGGGGAAAGTGGCATGCTCATTCATTGCGCCACAGGCGCGAGCAATGGGCTGTCGAGCTGGCCAGTCCCCTTTTGATTGGCATACGTCGACCCCCCTCGATTTTAGCAAACAAGCATACTGTGTGCGCTGACCGAATCGGTCTACACAAGGCGCGTACTCAAGGTGGTCGCCTTCCGGCGGGCCCGGTGCGAGTGCTGCCTATCCGCTTCCCACAACGGTGGCACGTGCTGCCCGAACCGACCGTGGAAGAGGCTCTGTACGGTGCGTCGGGGATGGGCTGGGTTGTCGGCATCGGCTTGAAGGGCCTAGGTGCTCAGGTTTGGACACGCCCGCTGGAGATCCACGGGCTGGCCGGACGGCTGTTCCAGGCCGTGGGCAGGCATCTGCACGAACAGGTACCACGGCGTCTGCTCCCCAAAAGGGCATTTGAGCGGCACGCGCAGCCTCCCTCCTCCTCATGCGGAAGGTCAGCGTCCCTCTGTAAACTGGCTTCACGTTCAACCTCCTCATCGCTGGGAGGTTCCCTCGGTGCACAATGACGGGGTGGTGGCGCAGAGGGATCACTTCGGGCGGTAGACAGTGCACCGGAGTCCTATGCTAGCTTGCTCGGTGCAAATCGAACGCCCTGTTGGGGAGTTTCCCTAGGGTTCTTCTACAACAATCACCTAATTGTTCAATGGCAAACAAATCCATCCGCTTCATCCAGGGCTTTCGCGGCATTGCGGCACTCCTTGTGGTCCTTTGGCATTCGAGTCGGTACTTAGGACCCTACGGTACTGGCACTGGAGCCATGTTGTTCCAGGGGGGGGCAGCAATGGGGGTTGATCTTTTCTTCCTGATCAGCGGATTCATCATGGTTTACACCACGGCGAACAATGATGGATCTCCGCGGTATCTCTTGGATTTCTACATCAAACGGATAACCCGAATCTGGCCAGTCTGGGCAATAGCGCTTGCCATCTACGTTTTTGCAAAGTTCGACTTGTCCTATCTGACTGACATTCCGAAGTTAAAGTGGTTGCTGCATTCGCTCGCGTTCATTCCCACCGCGAACGTTAGTGGCGATTTCGCGCCCGTGTTCGGTTTCCCCGTCCTGGGCGTGGGCTGGACTCTCAACTATGAGATGTACTTCTACCTGTTCTTTGGCGCCTGCATGCTGTTCGGGCGATGGCGCTGGCTGGCCATGGTGACTTGGCTGTTCGTCACACTGGTGGGTATTCCCTTGATCACCGGGCGTTTGGGAGTTATTGGTGGTTGGCAGGCATGGCTCTCGCCGGCTACCGACTATCACTTCCTTCCCCGGTACCTCAGCCTGATAACCAATCCGCTCATACTCATGTTTGCTGCCGGAGCGGCGATCGCGAAGCTATATCAGTCGGGTTTCGTTGTGGAAAGCCGCTTCTATCTTCAGATGGCGATGTTTTTGACAACGGCTTTGGTGATATGGCAGTACATGTATCCATTGCGGACCGATCACGGTGTCCTTCAGTGGGGTTTGACACTGATACCGCTGATGACCGTGTTCTGCATTGCCAGCAAGCGCATCGAGATTCCTGTTCCCACCTGGCTGGTGTACCTCGGTGATATCTCGTTTTCGCTATACCTTCTGCATGGCACTGTTCAAGAGTCGCTCGACGGCCTCGCGAATATTCGTGGGCTTGACAAAATATCCACGGGATACTCAGCGATTGTTTTGAGCACAGCGCTCTCGATTGTGGTGGCGGGTCTATCGCATCGTTACATTGAACGTGGGCTATGCGAGCACCTGAAACGTATTTCGCTCGCTCTGTTTACGATTCGTCGTCAACCTCGACAGGTTCTTGATGCTGTCGCGTCACAGTGACCTTGGCGAAGTAGCCGTCGATCATCAATTTCTGAGTCTAAGTCGGAGGCAACAATGAGTAAGGAAGTTAGCAGCAAAGAGACGGAGCTCTTCAAGGCGCTTCTCGATTTCGCTGAGTTACCATCGAAATTGGCGTCGACGCCGAATGCCGTTGCTGAGAACTTGCCAAGGGCTCGAGAGGTGGTTGAGCAGGTTGCCGCTATCGGCCTGAGCGAGGGCTATACCGACTACTTCAAAGCCTCTGCTGAGCGCTATGCGCACTATCTGGCGGCAGCTATTGGACTGCTGGGGCCCGAAAGCAACATCCTTGACGTCGGCAATGCGCCAGGACACGTGGGTATCGGGCTTCATCTGTTGGGCCACAAGGTTCGCGGATTGAACATGAATTCTGAGTACCGCTCCAACTATGCCTCACCGGAGTGGATCCAGACATTCGATATCATCGAGATGAATTTTGAGCACGAGCCAATACCTGTTGCTGATGGCAGCTTCGATGCCGTTATCTTCACCGAGGTACTTGAGCACATCGCTACGCGGAACCCGGTTCAAGTCCTTCGCGAACTGAAGCGGGTTCTACGCCCCGGAGGTTTGATGATCTTTTCGACCCCGAATGTTTGCAACATTTCGAATATTTATGCGCTATTGCACGGCCATAACATTTTCTGGGACAAGGAAATTTTTTACGGAAGCCTCGACCGGCACAACCGCGAGTTCACGCCGGCAGAGGTACAGAAATGTTTCGAAGAGGCAGGTTTTACAGAAGTCGAGTTCTGGGGTTTGAATGATCATTCAAACTGGCGAGGAGGCGGAAACATGTTCGCCTATGAATTTACCGGCCAGTTTGGAACGGACCATCCATTGCTGCGGAATACAACGGTTGCTGTCTACCGTAGCTAACGTGGTGAGGTCCTTCTGACGGATGCCTGGCAGTGGTGAGCAAAGTTGTTGTCATGCCCTTGCCAATGGGTGCAAAGCAAAAGCAGAGTTTCCGGTCCGCTTTGGTGGCGGACTTCGGAGGGCAACTACCCGCCAATGCCGTCATGGGGAATCTCTTGGTTGTAGGTGGTCAGGCACTACTCGGTGAGTTCCAGAAATTTACCGAGTAGTCTGAATACGTGCATGTCGAGCTGACGTCGTAGGTAGCGTTCTTTGCTCTGGCATTACCTGCACTGTGTCCGTAAGGATCGCGCTTCAGCCGCCAGGCAAGATCGGAATTTCCCCTGGCAGACGCGGATACCTTTTCCGCCCGGTTGTTCTCGATTACGGGTCGCGCAGCAGGTCGATACCGCCTTGGGCCCCCAAAGTTGGTTGCGCCAGCCTTTTGGTATGGGTGGTTCTGTCAGGCCAGATTTGCCAGTTGCTTTGCCTATGTGCAGCGTTCTTGATGGCTTGGCGGGTGGTCGTCGCAATGCATGACGACCCCATCGAGCGCTACACATGCGAGATTGATTTGCACGGCTGCCGCACGCGGTCTCATATTGAATGATTCGGGTATCGCCTGAATACAGGCAGCGCGACATCTGCGGTAAGGTTGACCTCTCTGGCTTACACTCGGCACGAATTGCCCAGAAGCCGAATTCAAGCGATGGCATGGCCTCTTGCGAATACGGCCGGCAGACTCAAGTCACCGAGAATGCACTTATGCGGTGTCGTGTGCCACAGCAGCAGCGCAGACACATGCATAGTCAGTATGCGTATCGCAAACCAATCGATTGGCCGGCGCTGCCAAGCGCTGAAAGGTGCATGACATCCGCTACGCAAGCGTCAGCATCTTGCGAATTTCCAGCACCTTCTCGTGCATCAATGCTACATCCTGTTTCGACTCCACATTGAGTCGAAGCAGAGGCTCGGTATTGGAGCTGCGCAGGTTGAATCGCCAATCACCAAAATCGGCACTCACACCGTCGGTGTGATCGAGCACGGGATTCTGACCTGCAAAGTGCTCTATGACTCGGGCGATGGACGCTTTGGCGTCTTGCACCATGAAGTTGATCTCGCCACTGCATGGGAAGGCTGCCATGCGGTCTTCGACCATTTGCGCCAGCGACTGACCGGTTGACGACATCAGGCTGGCAATCAGCAGCCAGGGAATCATGCCGGAGTCGCAATAGGCAAAGTCGCGGAAGTAGTGGTGCGCACTCATCTCGCCACCGTAGATGGCATTCTCAGCGCGCATGCGCTCCTTGATGAAGGCGTGGCCGGTCTTGCTCATCACCGGGATTCCGCCGGCTGCCTTGACCATCTCGATGGTGTTCCAAGTGAGACGGGGGTCGTGAATGACTTTCGCACCTGGGTGTTTGCGCAACATCGAGGTGGCCAGCAGGCCCACGAGGTAGTAGCCCTCGATGAAGCGGCCAGTGGCGTCGAAGAAGAAGCAACGATCGAAATCGCCGTCCCAGGCCACGCCGAAGTCCGCGCCGCTGTCGATTACGGCCTGTGCCGTGTCGTGGCGGCACTCCGGCAGCAGAGGATTCGGGATGCCGTTGGGGAAGCTGCCATCCGGCGTGTGGTGCACGCGAATGAACTCGAAGGGCAGATGCGGCGCAAGCGCATCAATCACCAGTCCGGCGCCACCATTGCCTGCGTTGACCACGATCTTTAGCGGCTTGAGGGTGCCGCGCTCCAGGTAGCCGAGCAGGTGTTCGACGAATGCAGCGC
Source organism: Dyella sp. PARNA 12/25 (assembly GCF_055702865.1). Lineage (NCBI taxonomy): Bacteria > Pseudomonadati > Pseudomonadota > Gammaproteobacteria > Lysobacterales > Rhodanobacteraceae > Dyella > Dyella sp. PARNA 12/25. Next base: position 143,413 of record NZ_JBVQCI010000007.1, read on the forward strand.
GGTCATGGTGCGTGCGCTCGCTGCCGGTGAGGGCGATGTCAGGCACTGCTTGTGAGCAGGCGTCGCGAATGGCGAAGAGGCCGGAATCACCGCTAATGGGCCGCGAACCTTCGCGAACCAGCTTCATGCCGTTGTAATCCATCGGATTGTGGCTGGCGGTAACCATGACGCCACCTGCGGCTTTGAGGTGAGCCGTCTGGAAGTAGACCTCCTCAGTGCCGCCGACGCCGATGTCAATCACGTCGCGGCCGCCACGGCGTAAGCCGTCGGCCAAAGCCGCCTGTAGGCCAGGGCTGCTCAGGCGCACGTCTCGGCCAAGCACGACGGGGCCCGGGTCGAGCTGATGAGCCAAGGCAAAGCCGATGCGCTGGGCCAGTACGTCGTCGAGTTCATCGGGTACGCGGCCACGAATGTCATAGGCCTTGAAGCAACGCAGATCCATTACGACGACTTCCTCGCAAGCGATAGTGGGTGTGGCTGGCGTCTCGCATCCCCTGCAGCGAGTCACTGGTCATGGCTGTCCCGAGACGATCAGGGACAACGGCCGTGCAAGAAGCAGCCCTAAGGGTCGGCAGTTTACCGGCTCCCGCGGGGGAGCGCATGCGTGGCTGCCCCCTGGTGCCCGGCGTGGCCGGCGCAGAGGCGGGAAGGGAGCATCGAGGATCGCACCGAGCAGCCGCTTGGGTGCGCGTCTGGTACCCGGAGCGGCGGTGTTCCGCCCCGGGCCTCCAGTGTGGATCAGCCGAGAGCGGCTTCCAGCTCGGGAATGATCTTGAACAAGTCACCCACCAGGCCGATATCGGCAATCTCAAAGATCGGCGCTTCGCCGTCCTTATTGACCGCCACGATCGTGCCCGCATCCTTGATGCCGGTGAGGTGCTGGATGGCGCCGGAGATGCCAATGGCCATGTACAACTCGGGGGAGATGATCTTGCCCGTCTGGCCCACCTGCAGGTCGCTGGGCACGTAGCCGGCGTCGACCGCAGCGCGTGAGGCACCCACGGCGGCACCGATCTTGTCGGCAAACTTGTAGATGATCTCGAAGTTCTCCTTCGAGCCCACGCCACGACCGCCGGAGACGACTTTGTTGGCGCTCTGCAAGTCCGGGCGATCGCTCTTGCCCGATTGCAGCTCGACGAAGCGGGTGTGCGAGGGCAGGGCGACGTCAGCGCTGAGCGCTTCCACCGGCGCGCTGTTGGCGCCGTTGGCGGCAGCAGCCCAAGAGGCGGTACGGATGGTGGCGACGACGGTGCTACCCGCATCAGCCTCCACGGTGATGATGGCGTTGCCAGCGTAGATCGGGCGCTTGAAGGTATGGCTGCTTTCCACGCTCATCACGTCGCTGACCTGGGCCACACCCAGCAGCGCGGCGACGCGCGGCAACACATCCTTGCCGAACGTGGTCGACGGTGCGAACACGTGGCTGTAGCCAGCAGCAGCCTTGGCGATCTGCGGGGCCAGCACAGCGGCCAGCGGGTGCGCGTTCTCGGCGCGGGCGATAGTGAGTACGCGGCTCACGCCCTCGATCTTGGCGGCCTCGGCGGCGATGGCATCGACGCTATCGGCCAGCACCAAGACGTCGATGGCTTCCGGCTTGACGGCGGCAGCCGCACTCACGGCGCGCGCGGTGGAAGAGTTCAGCTTGCCGCCCAGATGTTCGGCGATGACGAGAATCTTGCTCATGTCGTTATCTCCCAGGGCTGCTTAAAGCAGACCCTTCTGCTTCAGCGCCGCGACTAGTTCAGCCGCATCCTTCACCATCACGCCCTTGCTGCGCTTGGCCGGCGCGGCGTAATGCGTGGTCTTGAGGTGGTCGTTGGCCGTCACGCCCAACGAGGCCAGCTCGATGGTGTCGATCGGCTTGGACTTGGCCTTCATGATGTCCGGCAGCTTGATGAAGCGCGGCTCGTTGAGGCGCAGATCGGTGGTGATGACGGCCGGCAGTTCGGCTTCGATCACTTCCAGTCCGGCGTCGACTTCGCGGGTCACCGTGGCCTTGCCGTTGGCGATCTCGACCTTGCTGGCGAAGGTGGCCTGCGGGCGGTCCCACAGCGCAGCCAGCATCTGGCCGGTCTGGTTGGCGTCGTCGTCGATGGCCTGCTTGCCCAGGATCACCAGGCCAGGCTGTTCCTTCTCGATCAGCTTCTGGAAGATGCGTGCCGCCGTCAGCGGCTGCACGGCGTCGCCGGTCACCACGTGGATGGCGCGGTTGGCGCCCATGGCCAGGCCGTTGCGCAGGTGGGCAGTGAGGTCAGCAGGGCCAATACCCACCACCACGACTTCTTCCGCCATGCCCTTCTCGCGAAGGCGCAGGGCTTCTTCCAGCGCGATGTCGTCGAACGGGTTGGCGGAAAGCTTCACTCCGTCCGTCACCACGCCCGTACCATCGGGCTTTACCTGGATGCGGACGTTGTAGTCCACGACACGCTTGTAGCCGACCAGAATCTTCATCAGCGGTTCCTTCGAAATGCCGAGCGCCATAGGGCGCAGGAATTGGTACAAGCGCTCATTCTAACCTTTTGGGCTGGCTCAGTGCTTGGGCGTATGGTTTTCGCGCAAGGCCTGGCCTGGAGCTGTTGCCAGAAGGGCGTGGATGCACCCGGCCAAGCGGGAGGGCTCTCCGGGGGCAGCGTGTTCAGTGGAACCCAGGTCCGCAAGGTTGCGGTGCGCGTTTCACCAGGCAGTTTGGTCGGCTGGGACCAGGGCGATATCATGCCCATCCTCAAAGTCGACGCTGCCCGGGCCAGCATCCAAAGGTGTATGTCAGATCCGCGACTATCGATTGTACTTTGCACCTATAACGGTGCTGCGTACCTGCAGCAGCAGCTTGAAAGCCTGCTCAACCAGACACGCCGTCCTGATGAAATCGTCATTGGCGATGACAGCTCGCTCGACGATACGTGGACCATGCTTCAAGCATTCGCCGAGCGGGCTCGGTCTTCGGGTGTCGGCGTAACGCTGGTGCGGCACCCGGTGAATCTGGGTTACGTCGGAAACTTCTCAGCCATGTTGCGCCAGGCTACGGGCGACCTGCTGTTTCTGAGTGACCAGGACGATGTCTGGCGTCCCGATAAGCTCGAGGTGATGGCACGTCGCTTCCAGCAGGATCCTTCGCTGGTTCTTCTGCACAGCGACGCACGCCTGGTGGATGAGAAGGGAGACAGCATGCAGGCCGGTCTCTTCGAGTCACTTGAACTCAGCGATATCGAGCGTCAAAAGGTGCGTGCCGGCGCTGCTTTCGACGTGTTACTGCGACGAAACATCGTGACCGGCGCCGCTGCATGCATGCGGCGCATCGTGGTTCAAAAGGCACTTCCGATTCCGTCTGGGTGGGTCCACGACGAATGGCTGGCGCTCGTTGCGTCGGTCATTGGTCGCGTCGATTTTATCGATGAGACGCTTATTGATTATCGGCAGCATGGCAATAATCAGATAGGTATCCAGAAGCGAACCTGGAAGATGCGACTCGATGATCTTTTGCTGCCCCGCGCCAAGCAGATTGGAGAGAAAGTGGGGCGACTTGGGGCATTCGCCGATCACCTTCACACTATCGATCCCTTTCCTGTGGGCCAGTACGGGTGCGTCAAGGATATGCAGGCGCATCTCCTGGTTCGCCAGCAGATTCGTGGTGTGCGGGTCGGCAGGCTGATTTCCATTTGGCGTGAATACGCCAATGGCAGATACCGGCTGTATGACACGGGTGCACGTAGCGCACTTCGTGATTTTCTAAGACGCGATTAGCCTCACTTTGTGTCACGGCTGTGCACAAAACCCGAACGCAACGACCTAGCAAAGAGCTTCCATCCATGCCCATTTTGAAAGGCGAGCGTGTCGCCATCCTGCTTTGCACTTTCAATGGCGAGCGCTATCTGCCCAGGCAGTTGGATTCCATAGTGGCGCAGGATCATAGGGACTGGGTCATCTATGCTTCTGATGATGGCTCGACCGACGGCACGCTTGCGATACTACGGAGCTATCAACAAAGGCTTGAAAGCGGGCGTCTGGTGATTCTGCAAGGACCGCATGCAGGTTACGCCGCGAACTTCATGTCGCTGTTGTGCTCGCCAGTAGTCTCCGGCGATTACTACGCCTTTTGTGACCAGGACGACTGCTGGGAAGCAGACAAACTATCGCGCGCATTGGCATGGATGCGCACGCAGCCAGAGGGCGTTCCCGCGCTTTACTGCGGCAGAACCCGGCTGATGAACAACCACGAGCAGACCATTGGTTACTCGCCACTGTTTCGTCGGGAGCCGAGCTTCAGGAACGCCCTGACGCAAAGCCTCGCTGGTGGCAATACGATGCTGCTCAATGCCAGTGGGCACGCGTTAATGGCGCGCACGCTGCCGGGCGTACGCGTTCAGTCGCATGACTGGTGGGCGTACTTGCTGGTAACCGCCTGTGGTGGGCGTGTCCACTACGACGCCAATCCGTCCCTTGGTTACCGTCAGCACGGCGAGAACCTTATCGGTTCGAACGCGGGCATGCGCGATCGAATTGCGCGCCTCAAGCACATGCTTGTCGGTAACTACCGCGAATGGAATGACGCCAACCTGGCCTTGCTGCAGCCATTTGAGGCCAACTTCACTGAGGAAAACGGCCGCGTGCTGGCGCTGTTCAATGACATGCGTGGCGCCGGTTTCTTCAAGCGGGTGGTGTCACTGAAGCGCGGGGGCTTCTATCGTCAAACCCTGGCCGGCAACGTGGGCATGGTGTTGGCGGTCGCCTTTCGACGCTTCTGATGCAAGCGACGAAAACAGCGACGCCCCGATGATCGGGGCGTCGAGTGAGTGCTCGCGTTGTGCTCAGAGGTTCTGGTAATTCGGACCCGAGCCACCTTCCGGTGTCACCCAGTTGATGATCTGGTACGGGTCCTTGATGTCGCAGGTCTTGCAGTGCACGCAGTTGGCGGCGTTGATCTGCAGGCGCTTGCCCGCTTCGTCTTCGACCATTTCATAGACATTGGCCGGACAGAAGCGGGTACACGGATTGCCGTATTCGACAGCGCACTTGGTCACGCACACATTGGTGTCGGATACCTGCAGGTGTATGGGCTGGTCTTCGTCGTGCTCGGTGGCGGCGAAGTACACGCCGGCAAGGCGGTCGCGGGGTGCCAGGTCGCGCTGTACGTAATCGCGCTTGGGCTCTTCTTGCTGACCCAGTTTGTGCAGCGAGGACCAGTCGGCTTTGTTCTTCAGGGTCCACGGCGAAGCGCCTCCGACCATGGTTTCCCAGGCGGCATTGATCATGCCGAACCACAGACCCTTCTTGAAGGCGGGTTTGACGTTGCGCACCTTCTTCAGCTCGGCCATCACGTCCGAGGCGCGCAGCCTGGCGTCGAAGCCTGCCGGGTTCAGCTCGTTGGCGGCGAGGTGTTCGGCGGCCAGCATGCCGCTCTTGATGGCCTGATGCGTGCCCTTGATCTTCGGTACGTTGAGCAGGCCGGCGGTGTCGCCAATCAGCAGGGCGCCAGGCATTTCCACCTTGGGTAGCGACTGGTAACCACCGGTAACGATGGCGCGCGCGCCAGCCGACAGGATGGTGCCGCCTTCCAGCAAAGACTTCACCGTCGGGTGATTCTTCCATTGCTGGAAGGCCTCCCACGGCTGGTAGTTCGGGTCGGTGTAATCCAGACCGCTGACGAAACCCAGGGCGATGCGGTCCTTGTCCAGGTGGTACAGGAAGCTGCCGCCATAGGTGTGGGTATCGGAGGGCCAGCCGAAGCTGTGCACGATCTTGCCTGGCTTTACGCGACCGGCGGGCACCTGCCAAAGCTCCTTGATGCCGATAGAGTAGCCCTGCGGGTCGCTGTCCTTATCCAGCGCAAAGCGCTTGATCAGCTGCTTGGTGAGGCTGCCACGCGCGCCTTCGGCCAGCACGGTGACCTTGGCCTTGATGTCGATGCCCTGGGTATAACTGGGCTTGTGCGAACCATCCTTGGCCACGCCCATGTCGCCGATGCGTACGCCAGCGACCGAACCGTCATCGTTGTAAATGGTGTCGGCGGCCGCGAAGCCCGGAAACACATCCACGCCGAGTGCCTCGGCCTGCGGCGCCATCCAGGCACACATGGCGCCCAGCGAGACAATGATGTTGCCGTGGTTGTTCATGCCTGGTGGCACCGGCAGCTTGCGTGCGCCGGTCTTGCTGAGCAGCAGGAATTCGTCCTCGGTGGCCGGTACGCAGATCGGCGGCGGATTGTCGCGCCAACCCGGCAACAGCGCGTCCAGTGGCTGCGGTTCGATCACGGCGCCGGAGAGAATCTGCGCGCCGATGGTCGAGGCCTTCTCGATCACGCACACGCTGAGGTCCGGCTTGAGCTGCTTCAGGCGGATGGCAAACGACAGCCCGGAAGGGCCTGCGCCAACGACGACAACGTCGTATTCCATGGTTTCGCGGTCGCTCATGGCGGACTCCAGCAGATCTTGGGCAGCGTAGTTCCGTTCCCTGACGTATGGAACGGGCAAACCCGCATTGTCCGGGTTCGGGCCACGGCCAGCAACGGACCATGGTCAGATCCTTGCAAACCTTTCATGTGGGGTGGTGATAATCCGTTCCAGAGACATCTAGGGAAGACAGTATGAATCTCCACCAGCCTCCGATCAGCGACCTCGACCTGCGCCGGGCCACCATGTGCCAGCTATTGCATTGGCTGGCGGTAGATCGGGTGCAGCCACAGGGGCTGGCGGAGACGTACCTGGAGGCTATCGAGCGCCTCAATCCCCATATCAATGCCTATGTCGGCGTGAGTTCGGCCTTGCTGCAGGAACAGGCGCTGGCGGCACAGCATCGTCGTCGCGATGGCGTGATCGGCCGGCTCGACGGCATCCCGGTGGCCATGAAGGACAACTTCGATACGGCAGGCTGGCCCACCAGGGCCGGTCTGGCCGGGCGTCGAAAGGTCGCCAGTGAGGATGCGCACGTCATTGCCCGTCTGCGTGCATCCGGGGCGGTACTGGTTGGCAAGACCAATATGGATGAGGGCGCGCTGGGTGCGGTGACGGATAACCCGCACTACGGGCCCACCCACAACCCCCATCGTCACGGCTACACCGCCGGTGGCTCATCGGGTGGTGCCGCCGCGGCAGTGGCGGCGGGCCTGGCGGTGGCCGCAGTGGGCTCCGATAGCCTGGGGTCGGTGCGTATTCCCGCCAGTTACTGCGGGGTTTACGCGCTTAAGCCGACTCATGGCGAAATCTCGGCGCGTGGCCTGGTGCCCGCAGCGCGACGACTCGATACCGTGGGGCTGCTTGCGCGTAGCGCTGACGACCTCACCGTGTTGCTGCAGGTGCTCGCCGGTTATGACGCGGATGACCCGCGATCGCGGCGTCGCCGCGTCGCCTTGTCGCCGCCGGACTGGGAGCCGGGTCGCCTGCGCGCTGGTTTCTTGCCCAACCTGGCCGCGCTGGGTGTGCTGCCTGAAGTCATCGCGGTTTTCGAGGCGGCGTTGGCCAAGTGGCCCCGCGAATTGGGCGAGCGACGTACCGTGGATTTCTCAGACTGGGATTTTGCACGCACGCGCCGTGCCGGCCTGCTGCTGATGGAAGCGGAAATGCTCGGCACCTTTGCGGCCGATCTCGCTGACACCGAGCATCGTGCCTCCGAACATTTCCGTCGCCTGCTGAGTTATGCGGCCGGCAAAAGCGCGGCCGACTACGCCGCTGCCGACCGCGTGCTCGATGCGGCGACGCTCAAGATGCGCCGGCTGTTTGCGCAGATTGATGTGCTGGTGATGCCCACCACGCCGCAGGGTGCTTTCCCATTCGACGGGCCAGTACCCGATTCACAGGCGGATCTGACCAGTTTTGCCAGCCTGGCCGGTTGTCCTGCTGTGAGCATTCCCATGGGATATCTCCCGGATGGCATGCCCATCGGTCTGCAGCTGGTGGGCGCGCGTGGGTCAGACCTGCGTCTTCTCGAGCTGGCTTCGGTGTGTGCCGCGACGTTGGACGTCGAGCCGACGTTCCCGGCGATCATCTGATCCACACGCAGCAGAAGGTAGACGTGAGTTTGTTTGACGATGCATCGCGCGGAGGTTGGCGGCACTTGCCGTTGCCAGGCGCCGAGCTGTCGCTGTGGTCGCATTGGCTCGGCGTGGCGCAGGCGGATGCCTTGCTTGCGGAGTTGCTGGCCAGCATTCCCTGGGAAACCCATCGCATCCGCATTTTTGGGCGCGAAGTCGATTCGCCACGCCTTAGTTGCTGGATAGGCGACGCCGACGCCACCTATATCTACTCACGCACGCGTTTCGAGCCGCATCCTTGGTCACCGGCCTTGGCCACATTGCGTACCCAGGTCGAAGCCGCTTGCGGTGCGCGCTTCAACAGCGTGCTCGCGAATCTGTATCGCAGCGGCCAGGATTCCATGGGCTGGCATAGCGATGACGAGCCCGAACTGGGCAAGCAGCCGGTGATTGCTTCACTGAGTCTCGGGGCTGTGCGGCGCTTCCGACTGAAGCCGCGTCGCCAGGAAAACGCTCGCGATGCGTGCGCTGTCGAGCTGGATCACGGCAGCCTGCTGCGCATGGCAGGGGATACGCAGCGCTTGTATCTGCATAGCCTGCCCAAAACGACAGCAGCGATGGGGCCACGCATCAACCTCACGTTTCGATGGGTCGATGCCGCCATGCGAACCCATCATGACCGTTATCCCGATGCCAAGGGATAACGATCCGGCTCTTAGTTTGCGTGCGTCCCGTGTGGGTCGAGTGGCTGCTGCAACGTCCAGGTCACGAGCTGCGACGCCAGCGTGTCGCTGGCCTGTCCAAACGCGGTGACCACCTGCGGCACCGCGGTACCGCTCGCGGGCTGGGTGACTTCGAAGCGTCGCGTGGCCACGATGCGCAAGCCGTTGTTCTGCACCAGTCGTGCATCAAACCGGATCACGATCACCGGCTGCCCGCCCTGATACTCGGACCGGAACGCTCTCAAGTCGCCAGCTAATGAGTAGTCTGCCTGCAGGCTGTCTTCGTCGCTGCTGAGCCCGGCAATGCGCCCGTCGTCGCGGAAAGCATCCACCCAGCGATTGCGTAGCAATCGGGTCGCGGTGTCGCTCCAGCGCGCACCTTTGTAGACGCTGACGATGTCGCCCTCGGGCAGTACCGTAATACGCGAGCTGTCGATCATGCGCTCGGCTTGCGGTGTATTGACCCGCAACGTCCAGTTCACTGCGGGCGCCTGCGCATGAGGCAAAGAGGTGGCGGGAAGACGATAGATGCTCTGTGGCTCCGACTTGGGTAACACCGAGCACGCGGCCAGCAGGGCGACAGCTGCCCAGGCGGAAAGGCGGGCGAGCAACCTCATGGCACAAACTCCTTGTTGCGTTCACGACCGAGCAGGAAGCCAGCCGGGTTGTCGTCGAATCGACTTGATATGCGCTGCAGCGATCCCGCCGCGTCGCGCAACTCGCGCACGGCCGGTCCCAGTTCGTTGAAGCCTTGCATGCCACCGTTGATCGCGGCGCGATTGTCGCTGAGTAAGCGGTCGATATTGGCCGTGGATCGCTCCAGTGAGGCCATGGCGTTACGTGCGCTGTCCAGTGCGGCGCGTCCCTGGTTGTCGACCAGGCTGTCGGCATGGCGGATCAACGTCTCGGTTTGCGCGAGCGTGTCGTTGGCTTGTTTGCTGGCCTGAGCCAGTTGCTGCAAGAGCACGCGAATGTCGTCGCGCTGACCGGCGATGGCGCCGGTGGCCTTGTCCAGATGATCGAGCGTGCGGCTGATGCGGTCCACGTTCTCCGGCGAAAGCATCTCGTTGGCCCGTGCCACCACTTCGTTGATATTGACCACCAGGTCCTCGCCATTCGCGAGCAGGCGGCTCAGTGGCGAAGGGTCGGCAATGATGGTGGGCGGCTCATCGTCCTTGCGGACCAACGGAGGACTCTCAGGCGAGCCGCCGCTGAGCTGGATGATGGCGAGACCGGTCACGCCGGTCAGTGCCAGCTTGGCGCGCGTATCCTCGCGCACGGGTGTATCGGCACCCAGGCGGATGGTGGCGATGACTTTGCGCGGGTCGTCCTTGTCCAGCCGGAGCTGGGTGACGCTGCCCACCATGATGCCGTTGTATTGCACCGCGCTGCCCTTCGACAGGCCGGTCACGGCCTCCTTGAATACGACCTGGTAATCGACGAACTGCCGGTCCGAGCTGGCCTTGGCCAGCCACAGGGCAAACAGCAGCGCGGCGGTCACCACGATCACCGTGAACAGACCGATCAGTACGTGATGGGCACGGGTTTCCATGTCAGTTCACCTCAGGCGTTGGTCCGCGCTCGTGCGCCTCTTCGGCGGCACGACCGCGCGGGCCGTGGAAATACGATTGCACCCACGGGTCGTCGTACTTGGCGACCTCGTCGAGCGGGCCGACCACCAGGACTTTTTTCTGCGACAGCACGGCCACGCGGTCGCAAATGGTGTAGAGCGTGTCCAGGTCGTGGGTTACCAGGAACACGGTGAGGCCCAGGGCATCACGCAGGGTCAGAATCAGCTGGTCAAATGCGGCCGCGCTGATCGGGTCCAGTCCAGCGGTGGGTTCGTCGAGAAATAGAATTTCGGGATCCAGCGCCAACGAACGCGCCAGCGCGGCACGCTTGACCATGCCGCCGGACAGTTCGGAGGGGTACTTGGCCTCCGTGCCCGCCGGTAAGCCAGCCAGCGCCAGCTTGACGCCCGCCAGCATCTGCGCATCCGGGCGTGCCAGCCCACCGTGTTCGATCAACGGCATGGCGATGTTCTCCACGACGTTGAGCGAAGAGAACAGCGCACCATTCTGAAACAGCACGCCGAAGCGGCGTTCGAGTTGCGAGCGCTTCTCGGGGGCAAGGCTCATCAGATCCTGGCCAAACACTCGCACCTCGCCCGAGGTGGGGCGACGCAAGCCGACAATGCTACACAGCAGCACCGACTTGCCGGTGCCCGAGCCGCCGACCACGCCAAGGATTTCACCGCGACGCACGTCAAGATCCAAGTGTTCGTGGACCGCTTGCGTGCCGAAGCGATTTACCAGGTTGCGCACCTGGATCACATCCTCTTGCGGCGATGTTTTGGGTAAGGCGTTCACCAGCCCATCTCCATATAGAACAGCGCTGCCAGCGCATCGAGCAGAATCACCACGAAGATCGATTGCACCACGGCAGATGTCGTGTGCTCGCCCACCGATTCAGCGCTGCCACTGACCTTGAAGCCTTCGAGGCAGCCGATGACCGCAATAAGGAAGGCGAAGACCGGTGCCTTGACGATGCCGACCAGGAAGTGGCGCACGGCGATATCCGACTTCACCACGCCGATGAACATCACCGGCGGAATGTCGAGCACCAGGGAGCAAACCAGGGCGCCGCCCACCAGGCCCGAGATCATGGCAAGAAAGGTCAGCATGGGCAGCGAGGCCAGCATACCCAGCACACGTGGCAGCACCAGCAGCTCCATCGGGTCGAGACCCAGCGCACGAATGGCGTCGATCTCCTGGTTGGCTTTCATCGAGCCGATTTGCGCAGTGAACGCGCTGGCGGTGCGGCCGGCCAGCAGAATGGCCGTAAGCAGAACACCGAACTCGCGCAGGAACGAATACGCGATCAGGTCCACCGTATAGATGGTCGCGCCAAAGTCGGCCAGGACAGTGGAGCCGAGGAACGCCACCACCGCACCCACCATGAAAGTCAGCAGCGCCACGATGGGTACGGCGTCGAGACCGGTTTGCTCCACGTGTGCGACCAGCGAGGTCATGCGCCAACGGCGAGGTTGCCAGATGTTACGGGCCAGCGTTTCCAGGGTGAGTCCGATGAAACCGAGCAGTTGTCCCTGTTGATGCCAGACATGCTCCATCGTGCCGCCGATACGAGCGAGTAGCTCGGTGATCGAGTTCTCGCGTCGGGCGGCCTTGGGTCGCTGGTAGTCGGCCATGGCCCGGCCGATGGTCTGCAGCAGCGCACGTTGAGCGGCGGGCAGCGTGGGTTCTGCCGTGGCCAGATCACTCAGTCGAGCAGCGCCCAGCAGGTTCGCCAGCAATGAAGCGCCGGCGGTATCCAGCGCACCGAGGGCGCTCAGATCGATGGCGGTGCTGTCGGCTAACTGGGCCTTGGTTGCGGCGACGACCTTTTCCAGCGTGGCGTAATGGGCCAGTGTCCAGTCGCCCGCCACACGCAGGCGTGGGGGTGTATGGGTGGCATCGAGTTGTGCGCTTCCCGTCGCCATCGATGTGCTCATGCGGTCGATCTTAGTGAAGTGTGGCGTACGGTACGTGACGAAATAAAGGTCAATGTTGCCGTCGGTCAGCGCAGGCGACTCTGAAGCGTTTCCCATGCCCTCTGGCTGGTGGCGCTGTCACATGCCGAATTTTCAGCTAGATTTGTTCGAATGAGTGCCCGTGTTTCCGGGCTTCTGAGCCAAAGGCCGGTAGATCAGCGTATGTCTTCCCTGTCACATCTAGACGCCCTCGAAGCCGAGAGCATCCATATTTTCCGCGAGACAGCGGCTGCTTTTGAGCGGCCGGCCATGCTCTATTCCATCGGCAAGGACTCCTCAGTCCTGCTGCATCTGCTGCGCAAGGCGTTCTATCCGGCCAAGCCGCCGATGCCGTTGCTGCATGTGGATACCACCTGGAAATTCCGCGAAATGATCGCCTTCCGTGATCAGGTGGCCGCGGCCGGTGATGTGGAGGTGCTGGTGCATATCAACCAGGAGGGCGTGCGGCAGGGCATTTCGCCGCTCACCCACGGCTCGGCGGTTCATACCGACGTGATGAAGACGGCTGCACTCAAGCAGGCCCTGGACAAGTACGGCTTCGACGCCGCCATCGGTGGCGCCCGTCGCGACGAGGAGAAGTCCCGCGCGAAGGAGCGCGTGTTCTCGTTCCGCAACGCCCAGCATCGCTGGGATCCCAAACATCAGCGGCCGGAGTTGTGGCACACCTACAACACGCAGATCCACAAGGGCGAGAGCGTGCGGGTGTTTCCGCTCTCCAACTGGACCGAGATGGATGTGTGGCATTACATCCGGCGGGAGCGAATTCCGGTGGTGCCGCTGTACTTCGCCAAGCCCCGGCCGGTCGTGCAGCGTGATGGGGCGCTGATCATGGTCGACGATGAGCGCTTCACCCTGCGCGATGGCGAGCAGGTCGAGATGCGCGACGTGCGTTTCCGCACGCTGGGGTGCTATCCACTGACCGGTGCCGTGGCATCCACGGCCGACACGCTGGACAAGATCATCGACGAGATGGCGGCCTCCCGCAGCTCCGAGCGTGAGGGCAGGGTGATCGACCACGACGCCAACGCGTCCATGGAGCGCAAAAAGCAGGAGGGGTATTTCTGATGGCGACAACGGAAATCATGACCGCCACCGCGCAAGACACCACCAATCTGTTGCGCTTCATCACCTGCGGCAGCGTCGACGACGGCAAGAGCACCCTGCTGGGTCGCTTGCTGTACGACGCCGGCATGGTGCCGGACGACCAGCTCGCTGCGTTGGTGCGTGACAGCCGCAAGCTGCATGCCGACGGTCCGGATGCGCTGGATTTCTCCCTGCTCACCGACGGCCTTGATGCCGAGCGGCAGCAGGGCATCACCATCGACGTGGCTTATCGTTATTTCCACACCCCTGGGCGCAGCTTCATCGTGGCCGATTGCCCGGGGCATGAGCAGTACACCCGCAACATGGCCACTGGCGCCTCCAACGCCGAGCTGGCGGTGGTGCTGGTCGATGCGCGCAAGGGCTTGTTGCCGCAGACGCGCAGGCACACCTATATCTGCGCCCTGATGGGTATCCGCCAGGTGGTGCTGGCGGTAAACAAGATGGATCTGGTCGATCATCGCGAGGACATCTACGCCGCCATCGCCCACGAGTACCGGGAGCTGGCCGTGCAGCTGGGCATTGGCAACGTGCACTGCCTGCCCGTGGTGGCGCCGACCGGTGACAACGTGGGGCAGCGTTCGGCGCGCATGCCCTGGTACCAGGGGCCGTGTCTGCTCGAGCTGCTGGAGTCGGCCGACACCGCCGCGACGCAGGCCGCCGAGTTCCGCATGCCGGTGCAGTGGGTCAATCGTCCTGATGCTTCGTTCCGCGGCTATGCCGGCACCATCAGCGGTGGCCGCCTTGCCGTCGGCAGCGAAATCGTGGTGCAGCCGGCGATGCGTCGTGCCCGCGTGGAGCGCATCGTCACCGCCGGCGGTGATCTGGCCCAGGCTACGGCCGGGCAGGCCGTAACGCTGACGCTCGATCGCGAGATCGACGTGAGCCGAGGCGATGTGATCGCCGATGCGGCGCGCCCGGCACCGGTTGCTGACCAGTTCGCCGCCCACGTACTGTGGATGGGTGACGAGCCGCTGCTGCCCAATCGTGCCTATTGGCTCAAGATCGGCTCGCGCACCGTCAATGCCCGGGTCACCACCATCAAGCACAAGGTGGACGTGAATACGCAGGCCGAGCTGGCCGCCCGCCGGCTGGAGCTCAACGAAGTCGGTTACTGCAACCTCGACCTGGATCATGCGATTGCGTTCGAGTCCTACGTCGACGATCGCACCCTGGGCGGCTTTATCCTGATCGACCGCCAGACCAACGCCACGGTCGGCTGCGGCATGCTCGATTTCGCCTTGCGCCGCGCCGCGAACGTGCACTGGCAGCACACCGATCTCGACAAGGAAGCGCGCAGCGCCAGCAAGGGCCAGCAGGCGCGTTGCCTGTGGTTCACCGGTCTGTCTGGCGCGGGCAAGTCCACCGTCGCCAACCTGGTGGAGCGCCGCCTGCACGCGTTGGGTTATCACACCTATATGCTGGACGGCGACAACCTGCGCCACGGCCTGAACAAGGATCTGGGCTTCACGCCCGAGGCGCGTGTGGAGAATGTGCGCCGCGTGGCCGAGGTGTCGCACCTGATGGTCGACGCGGGCCTGATCGTGCTGGTCTGCGTCATCTCGCCGTTCCAGAGTGAACGCCGTTTTGCGCGAGGCCTGTTCGGCGAGGGTGAATTTCTCGAGGTGTTCGTCGATACCCCGCTGGCAGAGTGCGAGCGCCGCGATCCGAAGGGGCTCTATCGCAAGGCCCGTGCCGGTGAGATCGTCAACTTCACGGGTATCGACTCGCCTTACGAAGCGCCCGAGCATGCCGAGTTGCATCTCCACACGTCCGGCCTGAGGCCGGAACAGTTGGCGGAGCAGGTGGTGGAGCAATTGCTTGCGGGCATGAGCGAGACGCACCCGCACCGATAAGTTCTACGACCTTTCCGCTGGTCATTCCCGCCTGTGCCGGAATGACCAGCGGGGCGAAGATTCCGGCCTGCTGAGGCCTTTCTTTTCGTCCCGATATTGCGTCGCACGATACCCGCGATACGCCGGCGCACGGCGTGTCGCATCGGCTTCGGGTTGGAATGTATCCACGCGCCCGGCGATAATGTCGTTTTCCTCAGAGCACCACTGCGATGACCGAGAAGACCGTACTCAATGACACCCATCGCGCGCTGGGTGCGCGCATGGTCGATTTTGGCGGCTGGGACATGCCGATCAACTACGGCTCGCAGATCGAGGAGCATCACGTCGTGCGCCGGGATGCCGGCATGTTCGACGTGTCGCACATGACCGTCGTCGACCTGCACGGCCCGCGCACCCGCGAATTCCTCCGCTACCTGCTGGCCAACAATGTCGACAAGCTGAAGGCGCAGGGCAAGGCGTTGTACTCGTGCATGCTCAACGAGCAGGGCGGCGTCATCGACGACCTGATCGTCTACTTCCTGGGTGAGGAGTTCTTCCGCCTGGTGGTGAACGCGGCCACCCGCGAAAAGGACCTGGCGTGGATCGAAACCCAGGCCAAGGCCTTCGACGTGCAGGTGAAGGAGCGCCCGGAGTTCGCCATGATCGCCGTGCAGGGCCCTCAGGCCCGCGCCAAGGTGATCGGGTTGCTGGCGGATATCGACCATGAGCGCATCGGCAAGCTCGGCAAGTTCGCCGCTGCAGCTGCGCAGGGCCCGCATGGCATGCCGCTGTTCGTGGCGCGCACTGGCTACACCGGCGAGGACGGTTTCGAAATCATCGTGCCGCAGGAGCACGCCGTCGCCCTGTGGCAGGCGCTGGCCGCCGCTGGCGTGGTGCCGGCCGGCCTGGGTGCGCGTGACACGCTTCGCCTGGAAGCGGGCATGAATCTCTACGGCCAGGACATGGACGAAACCGTGTCGCCGTGGGAAGCCAACCTGGGTTGGACCATCGCGCTCGACGAAGGTCGCGACTTCATCGGCCGCAAGGCACTCGAAGCGCAGAAGGCCGCCGGCGTGAAGCGCGTGATGGTGGGCCTCGTGCTCGACGACAAGGGCGTGCTGCGCCACGGCCAGCCGGTGCTCACTGCCAACGGCGCGGGCGAAATCCTCTCCGGCAGTTTTGCGCCGACCCTCAACAAGGCCGTCGCCTTCGCGCGCATCCCGGTGGGTGAGCCGGGCGATGTGCGTGTCGACATTCGCGGACGCGAAGTGCCGGTGCGCGTGGTGAAGTACCCCTTCGTACGCGACGGCAAGCCCTGCGAGGGCATCTGATTTCATACCACCTTCACGGTCGCGTGCGGCCGGTG
Organism: Dyella sp. PARNA 12/25; assembly: GCF_055702865.1. Classification (NCBI taxonomy): domain Bacteria; kingdom Pseudomonadati; phylum Pseudomonadota; class Gammaproteobacteria; order Lysobacterales; family Rhodanobacteraceae; genus Dyella; species Dyella sp. PARNA 12/25. The sequence goes on from NZ_JBVQCI010000007.1 coordinate 159,950, forward strand.
TTGCCTGTCGGGTGAAGCGGCTAGAATTGCCGCTCCACCCATGAACCACATTAACGACTGGATTCGATCATGAGCGAGATTCCCGGCGATCTGAAGTTCCTCAAGTCCCACGAGTGGGCCCGCGTCGAAGACGATGGCCTGGTACGCGTGGGTATTTCCGACCATGCGCAGGGCCAGCTGGGCGACCTGGTGTACGTGGAGCTGCCGGAGATCGGCGCCAGCGTGCAGGCCGGTCATGGCGTGGCGGTAGTCGAGTCGGTCAAGGCCGCCTCCGACATCTACAGCCCGGTCTCGGGCGAGATCGTCGCCGTCAACGAAGCGCTTAACGACAAGCCCGAAACCATCAACGAAGACGCCTTCGGCAACGGCTGGATCTTCCTGGTTCGCGCCAGCGACCGCGGCGAACTGGACGAGCTGCTGGATGCCGACGGCTATGCCGAGCTGATCGAGAACGAAGACCACTAAGCCTTCGCGCTCGACGTTTCACCCGACGCCGGCCGCCTTACGCGGCCGGCGTCTTTTTGGATCACAAAAAGGCGAGAGGCACGCTCTCGGTCGCTTGTTGGTGATCAACATCGGGGCCGCTCAAGTGCGTTTTCAAAGACGGGCGGCCATGCCGTTAGATGTCCATCACGGTGTCGACCGACATGGGTCGCCCATCCTCGATTCGGGTCTTCGAGGGCTCGAAGGGGTGGTTGGACAGGCTAAAGCGACGTCCTGTCGGGTGGGGCGCGAAAAATTTTCAGTCGAGTTCTGTTCATCCCCGGAGACGGGTTTTTTGGCTCACGACTGACGAGATAAATGTGTCGAATGAAGCACATAACGCTTTTGCGCGCTTAATGCGGCGTAAAGTCTCAAATGCCTTGTTTTAAGCGGTTTTTATATCGCAAGTGATTATAGGAAAGTGTTTTTGTCTGGCGGTATGGACGTCTGATTGAAAATGCATTGCCACCCCCTGAGGCCTTGTCGGGCGGGGGTTTGAACCCTCCTGGGGTGGATGAAACGAATTGATTTCATGGCTAAAATCAATTGACAGCTGAAATCTTCAGGAATAGCTTTCGCAACGGAACACGGAGAACGGGTGCCATGGCAGCATCGAAATTTATCAAGCCTTATATCGAGCATGGAGAAAAGGCCGGCGCAGTACGCAAAATCACGGTCTCGATTCCACTGCACATTCTGAGGCCACTGTCTGACGAACGCACCCGTCGTCAGGTGAACAACCTTCGGCACGCCACCAATAGCGATCTGCTTGTGGAGGCGTTCCTACATGCTTTTACTGGGCAACCACTGCCAACTGATGAGGAGCTGAGACGAACTATGGCCACTGCCAAGAAAGCCGCAAAGAAAGCTGTTAAGAAGGCCGCTGTGAAGCGCGCGGTCAAGAAGGCCGTTGTGAAGCGCGCGGTCAAGAAGGCCGCCGTGAAGCGTGCCGTCAAGAAGGCCGCCGTGAAGCGTGCGGTCAAGAAGGCTGTTGTGAAGCGCGCCGTCAAGAAGGCCGCTGTGAAGCGTGCGGTCAAGAAGGCCGCCGTCAAGAAGGTTGCCAAGAAGGCTGTCGCCAAGCGCGTAGTCAAGAAGGCTGCCGCCGCCAAGGTGGTCAAGGCCACCAAGGCTGTGAAGGCCCCCAAGGCCGCCAAGGCCAAGAAGTAAGCTTTAAGCCTTACTCTTAAAAATAAGCAAGAACGACTTTTCTCCCCGCGGTGCCCAGCGCGGGGAGAGTCATTCGAAAGAGCGACTCGTCCCGGCCCATGCCGGGACGCTTCGTTTCCGGGGTACGCAAAGCACACCTGGATACCGCTACGCATCGGGCCTGATGGCCTATTGATCTCGCCGGCGACACGGCCAACGAGCAGCAAAGGCGACGCGCGATTTGCCGTAGTGCTGCATTACGGTTACCTTTCGCACATCCGCGCCGCGGCTGGCCTGGGGGCCCGTCGCTCCTGGATTCACAGGGGGAAAAAGCGCGGGTATCTGATGCCACTCGGTGAGAGATCATGGATACCCGATATATAAATCGTGCGCGCCGCCGTGCGCGTGGGGTCGTTCGGCCCGCTACTGTTGCCATTGTTGCTGTTGTTGCCGTGCTCGCCTCGGCTGCGTGGTTCCTTATCATTCGACCGCACCAAGCCATGGTCGACGCCGAGACGGGCGCACACCCGTCTACGCCAGTGACGGCCAGTCAGGCGCCCCCGCCACCAGCCAATGTGGCGGCCATGAGCACCAATCAGCTCTTGTCCGAAGCGCGCAAGGCGGTCAATCAGCAGCGTCTGCTGGCACCCGCCGGCAATAACGCGTTCGAGTTCTATCTGAAGGTGCTGGAGAAGCAGCCGGGCAATCAGGTGGCTACCGATGCACTGCGCGAAACCTTCCCGGTCGGCGCAAGCCTGGCGGAGCAGGCGATCAACCAGCGCGACTTCAACGATGCACAGCGCCAGATCGACCTGCTCGCCAAGGCCGACCCGGCCAATTACACGCTGACCATTCTCCGCTCCAAGCTCGAAGCCCAGCGCAAGCTGCTGGATCGCGAGCAGCAGCTGGCCTCCGACAAGGAGAAGCAGCAGCAACTGGCTGCGCAGAAGGCGGCGGACAAGGCCGAGGTAGATCGCCAGACGGCCGAGGCCCAGCAGAAGGCGCTGGCCGATCAACGTGCAGCGCAGGCGCGTCAGACTCAGCAGCAACAGGTTGCGGAGGCATCGCGTCAGCAGCAGGCGGCGACGTCCACGGCGGCTGGCAGCACTGGCAATGCCGGCTCGGCGGCAACGCATGGCCCGGTGTTGCTGCGTAACGTCGCTCCGCGTTACCCGACCACGGCGATGCGCTCCAACCAGGAGGGCTGGGTGGAGGTGACGTTCACCATCACGCCGGACGGCAATGTGGATGACGTGAAGGTGCTGGATGCCGAGCCGCGTCATGTGTTCGACCGTGCCGCCGTCGAAGCGGTGACCCGCTGGAAGTACCAGCCGGCCACGCAGGATGGCGCGCCAGTGTCGGCACAGGAAAAGCGCCGGATCGTGTTCAAGCTCAACTAACCGGTGCCGTGTCGCGATACCGCGGCACGGAAATCAAAGAAGGGCGTCGCATGGAGACATGCGGCGCCCTTTTCGTTTCAGGCGTTGGAGGCGATCAGCGTTTGGTGCTGTGACCGCTGGTGGCGGTCTTGCTCTTGGTGCGCGTCTTGCCCTTGTTGGTGTTCACCACGGGGGCATCGCTTTCGACGCCGGCCCAGTCGACGTGCGGCAGCCCGAGCAGGCTGTCCATCACCATCGGCAACAGGCCTGCGGGTACCGGGCCATCGGAATTCCACAAGGTCACCACGCCTGCGTGGTACTTGGGCAGGAAGCCGATCATGGTGCGATAGCCCTCGACTGCGCCGGCGTGGAAGATCATCGTTTCGCCGCCGTACTCGAACACGCGCCAGCCCAGCGCGTACTCCGCGTCGGTGACGCGCGCACGCCGCCACGGCGAGGAACGCTCCTCGTTCGGCGTGGGCACCTCCGGCGCGTGCAGTGTCTCCAGCAGCTGGCGCGAAAGCACATCGGGGCGACCACCCATCTGGGCAATCAGCCATTGCTCCATGTCGCGCAGGCTGGCGTTGACGCCCGCCGCCGGGGCGACCCGGTAGTACGCCTCTTTCGGTTCGAACGGGATCCAGTTGCTGCCGTTGGGGCGGTGCGGGCGCGCCCAGCTCTTGCTGGTCTCCAGGCCCTCACGGCCGTAGCTGGCCGTCTTCATGCCTAAGGGAAAGAACAGGCGCTTATCCACTTGGCGGCTGAAGAAATCGCCGGTCTGCGCATAGACCACGTCACCGATCAGGCTGAAAGCGATGTTCTGGTAGCCGTAGCACTGTCCTACTGCGCAGGTGAGATTGACCTCGTCCAGTCGGCGCGCCAACTCCTCGTAGGAAAAGTTCTCCTCAAGCATGTTGTCGTAGGTGTTCTTGGGCAGGCCCAGTCGTTGCCCGAGTATGTCGCGGACGGTGGCCTGCGCGGCGTCGCTGTCGCTCTTGAGCCGGAAGAACGGCAGCACCGCGACGAGCTTGGTGTCCCAGGAGAGCTTGCCCTCGTCCACCAGCACGCCGGCCAGTGCGGTAGCGAAGGCTTTGGACAGTGAGGCGAGACGAAACACGGTCTCTGGTGTCACGCGCTCCTGCGTGGCGGCATTGGCGTAACCGAGGGTGTCCTCAAACACGACCCTGTTGTCGACCACCACGGCAGTAGCGAGGCCAGCCACGGCATGGCGCTCGTCCAGCCGGTCCAGCCATTGCTGGTACGACGTCACCGTTTCCTTGATGCGATCGGGTGGCAGCGTTGCGCCGGCGGTGGGCGGCGGGTTGATGGTGTCGGATGCCGCCGCCGCGCGTGCAGCAAGCGGCGCGCTGGACAGTCCCAGGGCGGCGGCGATGACCCATGAAATCGTACGGAGCGTCATGCGGCTTGGGCGCGTAAGTGGCGCCGTCGGGCGCCGGTGGAAGGGAAGAGCTCCACATGGGAGCAGGGCCAGTGATGTTGAGCTGGGTCCCTCCATGGCGCCCGGCGAGAGTACCGCAGGCGAGCCTGAAAGTCCTCGTAGCCATTCGGCGTATGGGTAGCCCATACCTGTTGCCTTAAGACACGCCGCCGCCTTCCAAAGTTTCACCAAGGATGAGCGCGCTGGCCCGCTCGGCAATCATCACTACCGGGGCATTGGTATTGCCGCTGGGCAGGCTCGGCATCACCGAGGCGTCCACGACACGCAAACCCTGCACGCCGCGCACACGCAACTCGCTGTCCACCGGCGCATGGGCGTCGCTGCCCATGCGGCAGGTACCGGCAGGGTGATAGATGGTCTCCGCCTTGCGGCGGATGAACTCAGCGTATTCGGCGTCGGTGCTGAGCGCTCGCTCTGGAAAGACCGGGGCGCCACGGTACGCATGGAAGGCGGGTTGCGAAAGGATATCGCGCGACAGGCGTGCACACTCGATCATGCGCCGCAGATCATGGCCTTCCGGATCACCGAGGTAGTTCGCACGGATCGCAATGGGCTGGCGCGGGTCTGCCGAGCGCAATCGCAGGGTGCCACGGCTGCGCGGGTGCAGGTAGCACGCGTGAACGGTGTAGCCGTAGCCGGGCAAGCGATGGCGACCGTGATCGTCGAGCAACGCCGGCACGAAATGGAACTGCACATCGCAGCGTTCGTCGGTGGCCAGCCGGCTACGCACGAAGCCGCCACCTTCGGCCACGTTGGAGCTGCCCGGGCCATCACGGTGACGCAGGAAACGCCAGCCGGCAGTCAGTTCGTTGAGATGATCGTAAGTGACCTTTTGCGTGCTGCCATCAAGCGTGCAGATGTCCAGGTGATCCTGCAGATGGCCGCCTACATCCGGTAGATCAGCCTGCACGGTGATGCTGTGCTCGCGCAGGTGATCCGCAGGCCCTACACCGGAAAGCATCAACAGCTGTGGTGTGTTGATGGCGCCGCCCGCGAGAAGGATCTCGCCCGCTTCCAGCACCGCATCTTCGCCCTGAAGTTGCACCCCCACCGCACGCCCATGGCGGATCACCACTCGAGCCACCGCGGCCTTGGTGCGCACCTCGAGATTGGGGCGCTGCCGTGCAGGTTGCAGATACGCCACCGCGGTGGAGCAGCGACGACCGTCGCGCTGCGTCACCTGGTACAGGCCAAAACCTTCCTGTTGGGGGCCGTTGAAGTCGGCGTTGCGCGGAAAGCCCGCGCTGACGCCCGCATCGATAAAAGCACTCGACAATGCGTTGTGATAGCGCAGGTCGCTCACCCCAAGCGGGCCACCGACACCGTGCAGCGCGCTGGCGCCGCGCGTGTTGTCCTCGCTGTGGATGAACCAGGGCAGCACCTGGTCCCACGACCAACGCTCATCGCCAGTGGCTTGCGCCCAGCGGTCGTAGTCGCCGGGCACGCCGCGCATGTAGATCATGGCGTTGATGGCGCTGGAGCCGCCGAGCGTCTTGCCGCGCGGCCACCATAGGGTGCGGTTCTGCAGTTGCGGTTCCGGTTCGGTGCGGTAGTTCCAGTTGAAGTGGCGATTGCTCGCCAGTCGGGCGATACCTGCGGGCATATGAATTAGCGGATGCCAATCGCTGGGACCCGCTTCGAGCAACAACACCCGTTTGCCAGGATGGGCGCTCAAGCGATTTGCGAGCACACAGCCTGCCGAACCGGCACCCACGATGATGTAGTCGTACGTCACGTTATCCCCTGGCCATGACTGTCATGACAGCATGCTAGTCTGTTTGCGCTTGGTTATAGTCGCCGCCCAACTCAGCGCCTATGAGCAGGTCCATCCCCCACGCTGGAACCGCCGGTGAATACCCCCCGACCTGCCGCAGCGAACGAAGGTCTCGCATCGACTCTTTCGACGCTCGCCTTCTTCTTCGTGATGATGGCCTACTACATCATCCGCCCCGTACTAGGGCAGCTCAGTGGCGCCGTTGGTTCGAAGGAACTGCCCTTGTTCTACGGCATGACCTTCGTGGTCATGCTGCTGCTGACGCCGGTCTTCGGTGCCATGGTGGCGCGCTTTCCACGCAAGCGGCTGCTCGGTTGGAGCTATAGCTTCTTCATCCTCTGCCTGATCGCGTTCGTGCCAGCCTTCGTGCTGCAAGATCGCATCGGGGCGCGCCAGCTCGGCTCGGTGTTCTTCGTCTGGGTGAGCGTCTTCAACCTGTTCGTCGTGTCGCTGTTCTGGAGCTTCATGGCGGACATCTTCCAGAGCGTGCAGGCCAGGCGGGTGTTTCCCATCATCGCGTTGGGCGGCATGGCGGGCGCTGTCTGCGGTCCCGGTCTAGGCAGGCTGCTGGTAGGCGTGATCGGTGTGCCGGCGTTGCTGATCGTGTCGGCGGTGGCCTTGCTCGTCGCGCTGGGCTTGCTCATCACGTTGTCTACTCGCCACGACCATTGCTCCACGGAGGCGCATGGCGAAGCCGTCGGCGGTTCCCTGTGGGCCGGTATTAAGGAGCTGTGGACGCGCCCCTTTCTGCGTTACATGGCGATACTGATGGTGCTGGGTGATGGCATCGGCACACTGGCTTACGCGCTGATGGCGGACTACACCAACGTCCACTATCCGGATCGCGTCGCCCGGACCAACTTCTATTACAACCTGGATCTGGTCACCAACCTGCTGGGCGTGGTGCTGCAGCTGACACTCACCCGCTGGTTGTTGCTGCGCAAGGGGGCGGCCTGGGGGCTGGTGGTGCCTTCGCTGGTCAATCTCGCGCTGCTGTTGCTGGTGGTCGTGCTCGGCATCGGCAACATCAACGTGTTCGGTCTGTCGGTGCCCATGCTCGCGATCATGATGGTGGGCACGCGAGGCTTTGCTTATGGCATGACCAAGCCGGCGTCCGACGCGCTCTATACCCGTGTACCGCGCGAGACGCGTTACAAGGGCAAGAACTTCGTCGAGACGGCCATCTGGCGTTTCGGCGATCTGGTCGTCACCAGTGGTGTCACGGTGCTGGGGACCCTGGGCGTCGCGGTGACTGGCATGGCCGCCATTGGCGCAGGTGTCTCTGCGCTGGCCTCCTGGGTGGCTTCGCGCGCTGGGCGTTCACCCGACCTGCTGCCGGAGCAGCAGGTCGAAGCGGCGCGCGCAGGCATGGCCGAAGCCTGAACCACCCGCGCGAGGAATGGTCAGCTGGTGATGTAGCGCTGCAACTGCTCGATCTGCTCGGCCTGCGCGTCGATCACTTCCTTCACCAGGTCGCCGATCGAGATGACACCCACCACGCGCTCGCCACTCACCACCGGCAGGTGGCGAATGCGGCTGTCGGTGCACAGGCGCATGCAGTCGAACACATCGGTATCCGGCCCCACGGTGAGGGCAGGGCTGCTCATGATCTCCGAGACCGCGGTCTGTGCCGAAGAGCGGCCTTGCAGGATCACCTTGCGAGCGTAGTCACGCTCCGAGACGATGCCTATCAGCCGTTCGCCACGCATCACCAGCAGCGCGCCAACACGGCGCTCCGCCATGTGCTTGATCGCTTCGAGCACGGGCGCGTCCGGTGCGATGCTGAAAATGTCGCTGCCCTTGCCTGCCAGCAAATGCTTGACTTGACGCATGCTTGAACCTCCCACGCGGCCGCGGACCGGCCGCAGGAGACCAGTCTAGCGCCGGCGTGCCGGCATGGTGTTGGGGGGATGTGAAGCGGCGCCGTCCGCCGTCTGTTCAGGGCTTGCTGCTGCGTGGCCGGCGTTGCTCTTCAATGAAATACAACGGCCGCTGCTTGCTTTCGGAGTAGTTGCGGCCCAGGTACTCGCCGATAACGCCCAACCCCAGCAGCTGGATGCCGCCGAGAAACAGGATGACCACCATCAGCGACGGATAGCCATGCACGGGGTCGCCAAATAGCACGGCCTTACCAAACACCCACAAGCCATAGAGGAAAGCCAACATCGACGATAACAGGCCGATCCAGGTCGCGAGCTTTAGCGGTGCGGTGGAGAATGAGGTAAAGCCCTCGATGGCCAGCTGCATGAGCCGCCAGTAATTCCACTTGGTCGAGCCCGCCTGCCGCGGCTCACGCAAGTAATAGACGGCTGTCTGCCGGTAGCCGATCCAGGCAAACAGGCCTTTCATGAAGCGCTGGCGCTCACGTAGCTGGCGCAGCGCCTCCACTGCGCGACGTGACAGTAGGCGGAAATCGCCGGTGTCTCGCGGTACGTCGATATCGGACAGACGCTCCATGCTGCGGTAGAACAACGCCGAGGTGAGCCGCTTGAACCCTGATTCGCCAGCACGTGCCGTCCGTGTGGCATACACCACGTCGAAGCCGGCGCGCCATTGTTCCACCAGCGAGGGAATCAGCTCGGGCGGATCCTGCAGGTCGGCATCGATGACCACTGCGGCGTCGGCGTCGACGTGATCGAGACCGGCAGTCAGTGCCGCCTCCTTGCCGAAGTTTCGCGAGAGCTTCAGGGCGCCAGTGCGCGAGTCTCGCGCGGCCAGCCCTTCGATCAGCGCCCAGGTGGCATCGCTGCTGCCGTCATCGACGTACAGCACGTCACAGTCGAGTGGTAGTTCGGCGAGCACGCGGCTCAGTCGACCGTGAAAGGTCTCCAGCACTGCGGCTTCGTTGTAAGCAGGCACGACAACGGTAAGGCGAGGCATGGGCGGCGCAAGGGTTCCCCGGAGTTCGGCGCATGCTAGAGCAACAATCGCCTTGCGGCGAGCGCGCAAGCGCCTGGGCATTGTCAGCGGCGGCGGGTATCTCGCGGAGGCCTGCGGCTTTCTAGGTAAGCGGGGCCACCTAACTGGGCCATTTGCTGCTGGATCCAGTTGGCCCGGCCCTGCACATACGCCGTGGGGCGATCGACACGGAAACGACGAGGGCTAGGCAGCACCGCAGCCAGCTTGGCGGCCTGCGCTGGCCCCAGCTGCGAGGGTGGCACGCGGAAGAACACATCGCTGGCGGCGCCCACGCCATAGATACCGTCGCCGAGCTCCGCGATGTTCATGTACATCTCGAGGATGCGCTGCTTGGGCCAGGTCAGCTCGATCAGCACGGTGAAATACGCTTCCAGCCCCTTGCGCACGAAACTGCGTCCGTTCGAAAGGAACAGGTTCTTGGCAGTTTGTTGGCTGATGGTGCTGGCGCCGCGCAGGCGGCGGCCTTCGTCGGCGGCATCCATGGCGTTCTGGATGGAGTCAAAATCGAAGCCATGGTGGAACGGAAATTTCTGGTCCTCGCCGGCCACCATCGCCAGCGGGACATAAGGCGACACCCGGTTCCAGGGCACCCAGCGGTGCTGCAGCCGAAAATCCTTCTCGCCATGCAGCAGCGCGTTGAATTGGCGCTCCATCATCACCGCCGAGGTTAACGGTGGCACGAAGCGCAACATGAACACCATCAGCCAGGTTACGACCAGCCAGGACAGCAGCAACAGGGCAGACAGGCGTAGCAGGCGGGCGAACAGCGAGCGTCGTGAGGTCATGGCGGCGCGTGGGCAGAATTGGCGGCAGTATACGGGCCATCTCAGCATCTCCCGAGGCACTGAGGTGGCCTTGTTGAGCTGGGATGCAGGCGACCCCATGTAGGGATATTGCTCTGAGAGGTCCATCCTGTGGAAACCGTGCTTGTTGAAGATGTGCTGCACCGCTTCATGCTCGAACGAGCGGGCGTGCGCGGCGTGCTGGTCCGACTGGGGCCGGCCTGGCGCGAAGTCGCTGGCCGCTCGGCGTATCCCGCGCTCCTGCGCTCGGTGCTGGGTCAGACCCTCGCTGCCAGTGCACTGCTCACGGGCAACATCAAACTGGAAGGTGCGCTCTCGGTGGAACTGAAGAGCGGTGGCCCGTTGCGCCTGCTGTTTGCCGAATGCACCGATCAAGGACGCCTGCGTGGCCTGGCACGGTGGACCGATCCGCTGCCCGAAACACTGGACCTGGCTGCGCTGCCCAAGGCCGTCATGGCCATCACCATTGGCCATGCCGAGCGTGGACAGCGTTACCAGGGCCTGGTCGATCTGCAGCATCCCAACCTGGCCTCTGCGCTGGAGAATTACTTCAGTCAGTCCGAGCAGTTGCCGGCACGCATTGTGCTGGCTGCCGACGGTGAGCATGCGGTGGGTCTCATGCTGCAGAAGCTGCCCGATGAGGGTGGTTACGACGCTGTCGAGGACGAAGATGCCTGGACGCGCATCCAGCACCTCACCGCCACCCTGGGTGAACAGGAGCTGCTGAGCACGCCGCCAGAGCAGTTGCTCTATCGCCTCTATCACGAAGAGTCGGTGCGTTTGTTCGAGCCGCGACCGTTGGCATTCGGTTGTAGCTGCACGCGGGAGCGCGTGGAAAACGTACTGCGCTCGCTGGGTCGCGATGAAGTCGAAGCGGCGCTGGAGGCGCGTGATGGGGAGATCGAGGTGATCTGCGAGTTCTGTGCGCAACGCTATACGTTCGATCGTATCGATGCGGAGCACTTGCTGAGCGTGAGTCCTGCGGCGAATGCGCCGACCACTGCACAGTGATTTCGTTGGCGTGTTGAGAAAAAGCCCGCGCTAAAGCGCGGGCTTTTTTTATCCGTCATTCCGGCCTAGGCCGGAATGACGAGCAAAGGCCGAGGCTTATGGCAACGCGAAATGATGCTCCCGCTGCAACCACACTTCGGCCATTTTCGGAGTCGCAAACAAAAAGCCCTGACCAAAGCGGCAGCCGATACGAAGCAGTGCCTGGCGCTGGTCCTCGTCTTCGATACCTTCGGCAATCACCTGCATCTGTAGCGAATTGGCCAATGCCTGGATGGCACGCACCACGGCCGTGCCATGTCCACCTTCGCGTGGCAGTTCGACAATGAACGAACGGTCGATCTTCAGCGTCTCGATGGGGTACTGATGCAGGTAGCTCAGCGATGAGTAGCCGGTACCAAAATCATCCAGGGCAATGCTGACGCCCTGCGATCGCAGGTTGTCGAGCATGCGTTTCACTTGGACAGCATTCTCCAACAGCGCGCGCTCGGTCACTTCGATGCGCAGACAACGCGGCGGCAGGCGATGTGACTGGATGAGATCCAGCATGCGCTTGTCCAGGTCCGGCGAGCGGAAGTGACGACCCGAGACATTGATGCTGACAAAACCATCGCTGCCCGCCAGCGCCTCGGCCTGGGCGCAAACCTGGTCGAAGATCTGCCAGTCGATGCTTTCCGAGCAGCCGCTTTCTTCGGCCACGGCGAGGAAATCGGCGGGTGTCAGCAGGCCGCGATCCGGGTGGCGCCAACGCAACAGGGCCTCATAGCCCACGGTGCGACCGGTTTGCAGCGCCACGATGGGTTGATAGAACGGTACGAACTCATTGCGGCTCAGTGCGCGGCGCAGGTCGCCTTCCATCTCCAGCAAGGACAGTGCCTCGCGGCGTAGACGGTCGTCGAAGACGGCGGCGCGATGGCGGCCTTCGTCCTTCGCTCGATACATGGCCGCGTCGGCGTCGCGCAGCAACTCTTCCGGTCGCTGGTAATGCGGGCTCGGCAGGGCGATGCCGATCGATGCGGAGGTAAAAATCTCCTTGGCACCAAGGCGGAACGGCGTTTGCAGTTCGTCGATGATGCGTTCGGCGATCAGCAGCGCCATCTTCGGATCGGTAATGCCTTCAGCCAGCACGGCAAACTCATCGCCGCCCAGGCGTGCGACCACGTCGCGTGTCTTGAGGCAGGCGCGGATACGGCCACCGACCTGGAACAGCAGGTCGTCACCCACCAGATGACCCACCGAGTCGTTGATGACCTTGAAGCGGTCCAGGTCGATGAACAGCACGGCGAACAGTTCTTGCGTATCGCCGTGATAGCGCTGCAGTGCTTGTTCCAGACGTTGCAGCAGCAGGGTGCGATTGGGCAGGCCGGTCAGCGAGTCATGCAGGGTTTCGTACTTGAGCCGGCGTTCGACACGCTCGCGCTCAGCGATTTGTTCGCGCAGGTCGCGGTTGGCCAGCGCCAGTGCGCGCGTGCGTTCGGTGACGCGACGCTCGAGGCTCGCATAGGCCTGCTTCAGCGATTCGGTGGTGTGCTTGCGCTGCAGTGCGTTGGCCACGTGATAGCCGACGAAGGTCAGCAGCTCCTGGTCGCGCACGTCGTAGGTGTGCTCGGGCGAATAGCTCTGCACCGCCAGCACGCCCATGGCGCGGTCACCCCAGATCAAGGGCACCCCCAGCCAGCACACCGAGCGCGAACCGCGGTGGGTGAGTTCCCCTTGCTGCTGCAGCCGGTCGAACTCATCGGGGTCCGCCAGCAGCGGCTTGGCGTGGCGCAGCACATACTCGGTGACGCCGCGCCCATGTGCGCGTGGCAGGCGCACCGTGTCGAATTCATCGACGGAGTAAGGAAAGCTCAGCGTCTTCTGCTCTTCGTCCAACAGCGCGATGTAGAAGTTGCGCGCGTACAGCAGGCCGCCGATCACCCGATGGACGGCGGCGTAGAAGTTGTCCAGGCCTTCCGAGGCGTTGGCCAGCTCGGCGATGCGGAACAGCGCGGCTTGCAGGCGTTCGCCGCGCTGGCGCTGCAGCACTTGCTGGCGCAATACGCGGTTGGCCTCGCGCAGAGCGGCGGTGCGGCTGGATACGCGACGCTCCAACTCTTCGTGGGCCTCGCGCCGTTCCAGCGCGGTTTGCACGTGCTTGGCCACATAGCTCAGCAGTTCGCGATCGTGCTGGGTGTAATGCGTGTCTTCGCGATAGCTTTGCATCACGATGCCACCCACCACGCGACCGTCGCGCAGCAGCGGCACGCCGAGCCAGTGCTCACACACCGGCCCCAACAGCACGAAACGACCCTTGAACTGCTCAGTCAGCTCGGCCACCGAGCCCATGATGGCCTGGCCGCTTTGCAGCAGATTCCAGGTGAGGCTGTGACGCATCTCCTGCAGCGGTACCGCCTCATTGGGTGACGGCGGCTCCTTGTCCATGGTGTCGACGTAGTACGGGAAGCGCACCGTGTCGGTGGCGGCGTCGTACAGCGCGATATAGAAATTTTCCGCGTACATCAGGCTGCCGAGAATCGCGTGCAGCGAATGCATCATCTCGGTCATGTTGTGCTCGGCGCCCGCCTGATCGGCAATGGCATAGAGCGCTCGCTGCAGGCGTTCGGCCAACGCCAGGCGCGAAATGGCTTCATACAAACGCGAGGTTTCCGCCAGTTGGCGCAAACGCGCGGCGGCCAGGCGGCCCAGCCAGGAAATGTGACTCTGCAACGCCTCGCTGGCCATATCGACGGGCAGTTCAAGCACCAGAGAGCGCAGTCCTTGCGGATCCTCGGCCAGATCCCACTGCACGTGACGGGCGTCCGGCGCAGCTTCGTCACCCACCAAGCGCCAGTGCAGCCGACCCCTGGCACCCATCTCGCCCAGCATCACCTCACAGATTTCCAGCACGCTGGCGGCATCCGTCGCGCGGAACAGGCGCTCCACGGCCGCGTGCATGGCCGCGACATTGCTGTCAGCAGGCCAGGGCACTACAGGCGTATTACTGGAAGGGACCGAAGTCATCAGTCGAAGGCTGATCCGTGCGTAGTCGACAAACGCGACTATATAGCGAGTCCATTCAGCTTTGTCGCCGCCCGTTTCACTTCCCGGGAACTGAACGGCGACTCCGATGTCAAAATTTCGTGATTTGGCGAATCCGGACCTCTGTCACAAAGGCCGTATTTGGGTGTTAGCAAAAAGTAAAACGTGGTACTCTGTGGACGTAAATCGTCTCTGGGAGGGGGCGACTTCCATCCCGTCCTAATGGTACCGCGGGGGTTTTCGCGTACATGCGTCGTTTGTTCTTGTCATTGCCACTGCTGTTGATGCCGCTCATTGCGGCAGGGCAGACTGCGGCCAATGATTCTTACGACGTGGCGGGCCGTCTCCTTACCCAGGCGCCGGATCAGGTCGTGCAGGTGGGGCCTGGTGTGGCCGTGCCGCTGTGGCGTGGTTCGGATGGTCACTGGCTGGCGTTGCAGGCGAGCAATCAGTCGCTTACGTCAGCTCAGCGCGCTGATTCGCCGCTGCAGTTTCGCGCGGTGGATGCAGCTTCCGTGCTGGCTACCGACTTCCAGTATGGTCTCGCCCCGAATGTGCAGGCTCACGTTGGCGTGAGCGAGCACAGCTGGGCGAATAATCAGGCTCCGCGCATCATCGGCAGCGAAGTAGGCGCCACTTACAGCGGGGACCGTTACTCACTGGGTCTCAGCGTGGGTACCGACACCGTCTCGGGCGCTCCGAACCTGCCGCGCTTGCTTCCGGGTGCCATGCCGGGCATCAATGGTCTTTCGGGCTTCGATAGCAGCACGCAGATCAATGCGCGTGGCCGTGTTGCCCTGGACAGCAAGAGCGGTATCGACCTTGGCGCCAGCGTGGGCCGTGTGCGTCTGCTGCCGGGCAATCTGCTGGGCATCAATACGCTCGACCAGAAGGCGGTGAGCTTCGGTGTGGATCGCGGCCCGCTGAGCGGCAGCATCGTCGGTCGCACCATGGCTCCGGAAGCCGGCATCCCTGGCTCGGGCTACAACCCGGAGCGTCGCTGGAATAGCATCGACCTTGGCGTCACCTGGCGTCTGCCGTGGCAGGGTGAGTTGAGCATCGGTGCGCAGAACCTGTGGTCGTCGGGCAATAGCGTGAACACGCCGTCAGGTCCGGAACCGGATCAGTCGCGCACGCCTTACGTGCAATATCACCAGGATCTCTGAGTCGCGCTTCATCGGTGCGCAGACAGCAAAACGCCGGGCATTGCCCGGCGTTTTTCGTTGAGCCTTTGATTTGGAGTCGCTGACAAAACTGCCCTCATCTCTGCGAGGCGGCTTCCAGCGGCCGAAGAATGGTCAAGAAGGGATTCCGCGCCTTCGCAACGTGCCAAGTTGCTGGGGAATGACGACCTTGAACTTCCCACAGGTTTTATGGGTTGCTCGAAAGTCGTCCGGAACAGTGGCTGCCGCTATGAGACGAGTACCCCAGTCGCTGCGAGATCACCACCATAGGCATCCCGATAAGTTGCATGGAATGTAAGTAGGCTTCCTGGATCCGTCGAATACATATCGAATACAGGCGCGGTCCGACCCTTATCGCCTGCATCCGCCTCGCACGTTACATTGTCAGCGCCATCTCTTGCCACGACGGCGGCCACATGAAATTTGCATCCCATTCCAGTGAATTTAGCTTTTGGTATGGTTGTGTAGGCTTGGCCAACCCCGGGATTGGCCGCAGCGTTTACCGCAAATTGGTTGTTATTAGCCAAATCGCCACTCGTGAAACCACTCGCACTGGTCGTGCTCTTCACGGAAAAGCGCGTCGTGGATTTCGCGCCATTGATCTGACCGTATAGACGCTGATCCAGGGGTTCGCCCGCGTGTTGCTGCACCAACATCCGAGCAAATTTCCCGCAATCATTAATATAGTTATCAGCGCTGAATTCGTATTCGTCGAAGCCCGATGTTTTCTTGCCAGTTGCAGTTATCCACGTGTCGGGTACCGGAGCAGTAGCCCCGGGCTTCATCCCCATATAGTTAGCGGCATCAATGCGGGTTCTATAATTTTCGCCATCCGTTGTCTTATACGATGTTCCAATTTTTACCCGTTGGAAAGTCGCGGCTTGACGCGCAAGCGGGGTGGGCGTGATGGGTTGCGGCTGCGCTTGGACCGAATCAGACGATGCCGCTTTCGCCCCCATCACATCTGCTTCGTGCTCCAGCGATTTATCGTCGTTGATTGGCGTGTCACCCGTCATCTGCATGGTCGGCTTCACTCGCCCTTGCGCCTGTTGCACGACATGCCAGGCTTCATGTGGAAGATGCTTTTCCTGCCCTGGCCCTAAATGAATATCGCGCCCTTGCGCATAAGCTAAAGCGTTGAGCTGCGCCGGCCGAGAAGAATTGCGATGCACGCGCACGTCGTCTAGTGCCATCCCGGACATGCCTTCCATGTTGGTTCTCAACACGTCGGGTAGTCCACTGGGGCCCACCGATTTCTTCGCGGATTCAATGGGCGATACCCGCTGCAAGATACCGGAACTTCGACGGTGCGCTGCTAGTCGAGGGCTTGCCTCAATGCCCTCGATAGCTCTCGCTTGAGCCAACTGGCGGGAGCTGCCTCCGAAGGATTGCGAAGGCTGTCGCTGTCGCGCTGAGCCTTCCCCATAGGACGATGCGGCACTGGGATCGTGCTTCTGTTCACCATACTTCTCAGACGAGATGCGTTCCATAGGAAATTTCTAGCCAGAGCCCATTTCATGGTCAGGGTAAAATTCCGCCGCATGGTTTGCTATCAGCAAAATGCTGATTTGGAGGCTCGAGGGGATCAAGCCTCCCTAAGGCTGCCCCCCAAAGAGGTCGATGGTAAGCGAACCGGCGGTTGCAGGCGTGCAGAACGCTGGATGACCAGGCACCGGTTGTCGTGAATCACCTCCAGCGTTCGTTGAAAAGACGACCTTGATCAGCCCAACGATTTTGTTAGCCGCTCTTAGTCCTGTTTGCGGATACGCAGGTCGCCGCTGAAGGTTTCGATGCTCATCTTGCCGTTGCCGCCACCGACCGTGGCTCGCAGCTCGCTGCCCGGCCCGTGTTCCACCTTCTGCACGGTGCCGAAGTCGCTGCGCAGGTCGCCACTGAAGGTGTTCGCCTTGATGACGGCGGAGAGGTTGGCGGGCACCTGCACCTGCACATCACCGCTCATGCTGTCGACGTTGTAGGTGCCGCTCGGTGCAAGCCCACCTGCCAGCTGCACGTCGCCGGATACCGTGCTGAGGCTGAGTTTGCGCCACGGCCCGCCACTGACGCGGATGCGCCCGGACACGGTCTGCAGATCGGCATCAGTGCCGACGTTCGGCGCCAGGATGTCACCGCTCACTGTCTGCAATGCCACCTTGTCCGCACTGCCAGCCAGCTCGATGCTGCCACTCACGGTGTTTGCGTCGACCGAGGGCGCGCGCGCATTCACGCGCGTCTTGCCACTGACCGCGTTGGTCTTGATCTTGCCACCTTCGATCCCGTCGATGCTGAGCGATGCGCTGACGACATCGATATCCAGCGAAGCACCCTTGGGCACGCGCACGTCCAGCGAAGTGGCTCCCATCGAGGTGTCGTTGTTCCAGTTGAACCAACCCGACTTGCTACCCGACTGCACCTTGATGCTCATGTCGCTGTTGCTGCCATCGATGGTGAGCGGTTTGGCGCCGTCGCCAAGATGGCCGCCCACCTGCACCTGGTTGCGATCCCAGGCGGTCACCGTCACCGAGCCTTTGACGTTGCTGATGCTCACGCGCACGTTGGGCGTGGCCTCGTGGTTGAGATTGATGGGCGTATCGGCCAGGGCCTGGCCGATCGACAGGCAGAGCAGGAGGGGAATGATGCGTGCGGTTTTCATGGTGAAGGCTCCGCTGGAATCAACCAGCCTGGTGTTCCATCTGTCGCAACTGCGACTGTTGTTTTTGTGTCCGGTAAAGCAGGCGCTGCAAAGCGGGTGATTTCGGGGCTTGCTCCATGGCCTGACGCAATTCCATGCTGGCGGCATCCAGTTCCACGGCCGCACCGGCAAGGCGTGGGTCATTTGGGCGCCAGCGTTCGGCGTTCGATGGCCATGCGTTGGCGGCGCTGGTGACCGGGCGCTCACGCAGGTGTACTGCCAGGCTGCCGGCAAACAGTGATAGCCCGGCGAAGCTGGCGGCGATCAGCCAGCGCTGAAGGCGATGCGCAGGGCGGCGGGCCACTGGCGTTGTCGTCGCGGTGGCAGCGTCCAGTGTGGCATCGATGTCGCCCCACAAGTCGCGGCGCGGCGATACGGGCTCGCGCAAAGCGCGTGTCTGGCGGAGCCATTCAAATTCGTTCATGAGCTTTCTCCCAATACTTTCCGCAGCAGGCCGCGTGCGCGATGCAGCTGCGCCTTGGACGAACCTACCGCCATGCCGAGTTCGGCACCGATTTCTTCGTGTCGCCAGCCTTCCACGTCGTGCAGCACCAGTACGGCGCGTGCACGCGGTGGCAGTTTGCCGATAGCACGTTCCAGCTCTTCGCGTTCTGCAGCGCAGAAAGGTGTTTCGCCGTGGTCGGGAAGGTTGTCCTCGTCCACCATGCTGACTGGATCGGCGTTGCGCGACCTGATATCCATCAGGGCGACATTCACGGCCAGCCGATACAGCCAGGTACCGAACGAACTCTCGCCGCGGAAACCCGACAGCTTTTGCCAGGCCCGCACAAAAGCATCCTGCGTGAGATCTTCCGCGCGTGCATGGTCGAAACCGGCCAGGCGATAAACGGCGCCGTACACACGGTCCACGTGCAGCCGGTACAGCCGATGGAACGCTTGCCGGTCACCTGCGGCAGCGGCCCGAACGTCGTCCATGTCATTGGGGTCCGCGGCGGGCGCTGGCGGCGGCATCGTGTTTCCGGTGGCGGGGCAGGCTGCAATCATCTTGCCAGCTTGGATGCGCCTGTGTCAGACAAGGTTTAGACGACGTCCAAAAGAAAACCCCGCCGACCTTGCGGCCGACGGGGTTTCAGGGTCACATCCGATCAGGAGGCGACGGCAGTACGCGGCGCCACGCCGGCGTCGTGCAGCTCCTTGGCCACGCGCTGCTGTTCGGCATACAGCTGCTGCGGCATGCGGGCGCCAAAGCTGTGGAGGTACTCGCCGATGGCGGTGAGTTCCGCCGTCCAGCCTGCGTGATCCACGTCGAGCAGGGTGTCGACGGTGGCGGTGTCGAGGCTCAGGCCGTGGAGCTTCAGCTCGCCGTCTGCCGGCAGCGTGCCGATCGGCGTCTGCTTGCCGCTGGCGCGGCCCTCGACGCGGTCGATCATCCACTCCAGCACGCGCAGGTTGTCGCCGTAGCCAGGCCACATGAAGCGGCCGTCTTCGCCCTTGCGGAACCAGTTGACGTGGAAGATCTTCGGCAGCTTCGCGCCGGGCTTGTCGAACGACAGCCAGTGACGGAAGTAGTCGCCGTAGTGGTAGCCGGCGAACGGCTTCATCGCCATGGAGTCGCGACGCAGCACGCCGACGGCACCGGTGGCAGCGGCGGTGGTTTCCGAGCCCATGGCGGCGCCGACGAGCACGCCGTGCGCCCAGTCCTTCGCTTCGAACACTAGCGGGACCAGCGACGGACGACGACCACCGAACACGATGGCGCTGAGCGGCACGCCCTGTGCGTCTTCGGCGTGCGACGACCAGGTCGGGCACTGCTTGGCGCTCACGGTGAAACGCGAATTCGGGTGTGCGGCCGGGCCATTGGCCTGGTCATAGGGGCGACCCTGCCAGTCGGTGACCGGTGTGCCCGGCAGGCCTTCCCACCACGGCTGGTTGTCAGCGGTGACGGCGACGTTGGTGAAGATGGTGTCGCGCGCGATGCTGGCGAGCGCGTTGGGGTTGGTCGAGGTGCTGGTGCCCGGTGCCACGCCGAAGAAGCCGGCTTCCGGGTTGATCGCATAGAGACGTCCATCCGCGCCCGGACGCATCCAGCAGATGTCATCGCCCACGGTCCACACCTTCCAGCCGTCCTTGAGGTAACCCTCCGGCGGAATCAGCATGGCAAGGTTGGTCTTGCCGCAGGCCGACGGGAATGCCGCGGCGACGTAATGCGTCTCGCCCTTCGGATTCTCGATGCCCACGATCAGCATGTGCTCGGCCAGCCAGCCTTCGGACTTGGCCTGGTAGCTGGCGATGCGCAGGGCGTGGCACTTCTTGCCCAGCAGCGCGTTGCCGCCGTAGCCGGAGCCGTACGACTTGATGGTCAGCTCTTCCGGGAAGTGCATGATGAAGCGGCGCTCGGGGTCGAGTTCGCCGGTCGAGTGCAGGCCCTTCACGAAGCTGCCTTCGCGCTCGATGCGCGCCTGTGCAGCCGCGCCCATGCGCGTCATCGTGCGCATGTTGGCCACCACGTACGGGCTATCGGTAATTTCCACACCGCAGCGGGCCAGTGGTGAATCGATCGGGCCCATGCAGTACGGGATGACGTACATGGTGCGGCCTTCCATGCAGCCTTCGAACAGCTCGTCCATCTTGGCGTGGGCGTCGGCCGGGGCCATCCAGTGATTGTTCGGGCCGGCGTCTTCCTCGTCCTTGGTGCAGACAAAGGTGAGGTGCTCAACGCGCGCCACGTCAGAAGGGCTCGAACGATGCAGGTAGCAACCCGGGTGGGTCTGCTGGTTGAGCTCGATGAGGTCGCCGGTCTGCAGCATCTGCTGCACCAGCTGTTGGTATTCGGCGTCCGAGCCATCGCACCAATGGATTTGCGCAGGGCGGGTCAAGGCCGCGACTTGGTCAACCCAGCGCTGCAGTGCTTCCAGCTTGCTCGACATCGTTTCCTCACTCTGGTCTTAAGCCAAAAAAGAACAGAAACGGTAACTTACGTACACTGGCACGGCAAGTTAGACTGCAGCAAAAAACCAACTGGGCTCACCATAAATCGCTGTGCCGGCCCACAGTTAGAGCAGTGGTACCAGACCAATTTGACCAGATGGCTACCAGTGATCGGGGTCACAAAAAAACGCCGCCCGAAGGCGGCGTTTGGATACCGAAGGACGCGGCCGGCGAATCTGGGTCAGGCTGGCGTCAGCGTGCGGATCATGTGCTCGACGTAGGCATCAAACTCATCGTGGCTGATGCGCGGCAGACCCAGCGTGAAATTGAGCTGCAGGAAACCCACATAGGCCGCGTAGGTAAGGCGGGCGCGGTTGAGCGCCTCCTCGGGCGCGAGGCCGGCTTCGTTGTAGATGTTGGTGAGAAATTCCATGCGGCGCTGGGATACGCGCGCCATCACCGGCACCACCTGGGGGTGATCCAACGCCTTCAGCAGCGCGGCATACACTCGGTGCGGCGCCAGTTCGTGCGCGACGCGACGGAACAACTCGGGTAGGCGGGCGCGTGGATCGGGCATGGCCTCGATCTGGGAGATGACTTCGCGTTCGCCGTATTGCTCCCAGCGCTCCAGCGCGGCCTGCAGCAACGCCTCGCGGGTGCGGAAATGCCAGTAGAAGCTGCCCTTGGTCACGCCTAGCTGGCGGGCCAGTGCCTCGACGGCGAGGGCGCCCACACCCTGGTCGGCAATCAGCTTGAGGGCGGCGTCTTCCCAATCTTCGGCGGAAAGGCGAGTGCGTTCAGGTTTGGCGCTTACATTCATTGGCGAATGGTAGCCCAGTCGTAGGCCTTATCGGTGGTGTGATAGCAAGTTATTGAATCAATGAAGGCCGGATGCGGCGGCGCATATTGACGTGGCCATTTGCCGCAATCCATACTCGAGCGTATGGTATCGACATCCCCGATCGAAAAAACCGTCAGCCGAGTCCGCACCACCGATGGCCTGGAACTGGCCGTCGAGGTGCGCAACCCATCAGGCAGCCCTGGTCTGCTGTTTGCGCATGGATTCGGGCAAACCCGGGGCGCCTGGCGGGGTACTGCTGCGGCGCTCGCCGCCGAGGGGTATCGCTGTATCAGCTTCGATAGTCGCGGTCACGGTGAGAGCGACCGCGTACCCGGCGGCGACTACCACATGGAGCAGTTCGTCGACGATCTGCGCCTGCTTGCACGTTCCGAGCAGCGCAAGCCGATTCTGATGGGCGCCTCCATGGGCGGTCTGCTGGGTCTGGTGGTGGCCGGAGAGATCGACCCGGAGGCATTCAGCGCACTGGTGCTGGTGGATATCACGCCACGTTGGGAAACCGCCGGTGTCGAACGCATTCTCGCTTTCATGCAGGCGCACCCGGACGGCTTCGCCAGTTACGAGGAAGCGGCCGAGCAGATCGCCGTCTATATGCCGCATCGCGCCGAACGCAAAACCGAGGACCAGCTGCGTCCGCTGCTGCGTCAAGGCGCTGATGGCCGCCTCCGCTGGCATTGGGATCCTGCGCTGCTCAATGGCCTCGTGAGCGAAAGCGAACGCTACCAGCCGCGTCTTATGGCCGCCGCAGCGCGTGTGCAGGTGCCCACGCTGCTGTTATCGGGCGGGCGCAGCGATGTCGTATCGCGCGGCAATGTCGATGAATTTCTGAAGCTGGTGCCCCACGCGGAACATGTCGAGTTGCCTCGCGCCACGCATATGGTGGCCGGCGATGCCAACGACGCGTTCACTCGCGAGATCGCACGCTTCATCAGCAAGCTTTCTTCACACGATCGCAGCGATGCGGTCGCCCACTGAATCCGTGAACTTGTTTCGCAAAGTCGTCACTCGTAACGAGGTGTTGAGATGTCCGTGATCCTGACTCTGCTGGCGGCGCTCATTGCCACCGGCGCCTGTGCCTACCACCGCACCAGTTTGCGTACATGGGCGATTGCCACGGTGATCACCACCGTCGTGGTTGGCTTTGTTGCTGGCGCGCCATGGACAACCTTCATTCTTCTGGTGATTGAGCTGGCGATTGCCGTGCCGCTGCTCATGGACGGCTTCCGCCGCAAACAGATCAGCGCGCCGCTGCTGAAAATGTTCGCCAAGGTGACGCCCAAGCTTTCCGAAACCGAGCAGACCGCACTGGAAGCGGGCACGGTGGGCTTCGAGGGCGAGCTGTTCTCCGGCAAGCCGGACTGGCACGAGCTGCTGAAGCAGCCCAAGCCCGAGCTGAGCGTGGAAGAGCAGGCCTTTATGGATGGCCCGGTCGAAGAACTGTGCGGCATGATCGATGACTGGCAGATCACCCATGAGCTGGCCGACCTGCCGCCGGAGGTCTGGGCCTTCATCAAGAAGCACAAGTTCTTCGGCATGATCATTCCGAAGCAGTATGGTGGCCTGGGCTTCTCGGCGCTGGCGCACTCGGCCGTGCTGCAGAAGCTCGCCACCATGTCGGCAACGGTCGCATCCACCGTGGCCGTGCCCAACTCGCTCGGCCCGGCCGAACTGTTGCTGCACTACGGCAGCGACGAGCAGAAGAACCACTATCTGCCGCGTCTTGCCGTGGGTGAGGAGATTCCCTGTTTCGCGCTCACTGGTCCGTATGCGGGCTCCGATGCGACGTCGATTACCGACTACGGCGTCGTGTGCAAACAGATCGTCGATGGCGTTGAAACGCTGGGCATGAAGCTCACCTTCGACAAGCGCTACATCACCCTGGCGCCGATTGCGACGGTGGTGGGCCTGGCCTTCCGCTTGTACGACCCGGAAAAACTGCTGGGCGACAAGGAAGATCTGGGCATCACGCTGGCGCTGCTCCCGCGTTCGACGCCGGGTCTGGAGATCGGCCGTCGTCATTTCCCGCTGAACGTCCCGTTCCAGAACGGCCCGCTGCACGGCAAGGACGTGTTCGTGCCGCTGTCGGTGCTCATCGGTGGTCCGCATATGGCCGGCCACGGCTGGCGCATGCTGGTGGAATGCCTTTCGGTTGGTCGCGCCATCTCGCTGCCGTCTAACGCGACGGGTGGCGTGCGCGCCGCCGTGGCAGCGACGGGCGCCTATGCGCGCATGCGCAAGCAGTTCGGCCTCTCCATTGCCCGTTTCGAAGGCGTCGAAGAAGCACTGGCCCGCATCGGCGGCCTGACCTACGCCACGGCAGCGCTGTCGCGCGCTACGGCGGCGGCGGTGGATCGTGGCGAGAAGCCGGCAGTGCCGTCGGCCATCGCGAAGTACCACGCCACCGAATGGGGCCGTGTGATCGCGGGTGATGCGCTGGACGTGCACGGCGGCAAGGGTGTGCAGCTCGGCCCGAAGAACTACGCTGGCCGCGCATGGCAGGGTGTGCCCATCGCCATCACGGTGGAAGGTGCCAACATCATGACGCGCAGCCTGATGATCTTCGGTCAGGGTGCCATTCGCTGCCATCCCTACGTGCTGAAGGAAATGCAGGCGCTGTCGATCGCGGATTATGGTGATCGCCTGCGGTCCTTCGATCGTGCGCTGTTCGGGCACATCGGTTTCGGCATCTCCAATGCCGTGCGTGCCTTCACCATGGGTATCACCGGTTCGCGCATTGGCGAAACGGCGGGCGATGCCTATGTGCGCCGCTATTACCGCAAGCTCAACCGCTACTCCGCGGCGCTGGCACTGTGCGCGGATACCTTCATGGGTGTGCTGGGCGGCAAGCTGAAGTTCAAGGAAAAACTGTCGGCGCGTCTGGGTGACGTGCTGAGCTATCTGTATATCGCCAGCGCCATGCTCAAGCGCTACGAGGACACCGGTCGTCCGGAAGCGGATCGCCCGCTGTTGGCGTGGGCGTTCCATGAATGCATGTGGCGTACGCAGATGGCGCTGGATGGCGCGATCCGCAACTTCCCGGTGAAGCCGGTAGCGTGGTTGCTGCGTGCGCTAGTGTTCCCGTTTGGCCGCCGTGAAGTGCCGCCTTCGGATCGCCTGGGTCGTCGCGTGGCTGCCCTCATCACAGCGCCGGGCGAGGCGCGCGATCGCCTGACTGAGTGGGTTTATCTCACCCCGACGTCGAACAACACGATTGGTCGCATGAACGCGCTGCTGCCCGACGTGATCGCCGCAGAACCGGTGGAGCGCAAGTTCGGCAAGGCGCAGAAGACGGGCCAGTTCAAGTCGCACGACTACAACGGCCAGCTGGTCGAGGCCATGCAGGCGGGTGTGATCAACGCTGCCGAGTTCGAGCTGCTCAAGCGCGTGCGCGAGGGCGTGTTCGAGTTCATCTCGGTGGATGACTTTGATCCTGCCGAACTGCGTGCAGCGGTGACCCGCGCCGATCGCAACAAGAAGCTGGCCGACGCGGCCTGATTCTTCCCGACACCCTAGGAACGGGCGGAGCACCTTAGGCGCTCCGCTCTCGCAGGAGAGCTGCCATGAGTCAGGCGTTGTCGCTGTATCGTCGGTTGGTTTCCCTGCCAGGTGGGCGTTGGCTGTACTCGCGCCTGATCTGCTTCAAAGCACCTTACTTCGCCACGATCCGTCCGCACTTTGTTGTCCTGGAACCGGGCCGTTGCGCGGTCGATATCCGCGATCGTCGTCGTGTTCACAACCACATCGGCACTGTGCATGCGATCGCGTTGTGCAACGCCGCCGAGCTGAGTGCCGGCATGATGACCGACGTCACCATTCCCGCCAGCATGCGCTGGATTCCCAAAGGCATGAGCGTGCAATACCTGGCCAAGGCCAAGGGCACCATGCATGCAGTGGCTACACCGGAGTCCGCCGCTGTTGAATCGATCAGCGGTTATGCGTGGCCGGTAACGGTCAGGATCAGCGATGGTGCGGGCAAGGAAGTGTTCCGCGCACGCATCGACATGTGGGTGTCGCCGCGTAGCTCGCGTTGAGCATTCAGGACGCCATCACGCAGCGGTTCTTGCCTTCGTCCTTGGCGCGGTAAAGTGCGCGATCGGCCGCCTGAATCAGATCCTCGTCGTTCTGCGTTGTGCCCTGCCAAAGCGCGATGCCGATGCTGGCGCTCACCTTGGCAATGAAAGCCCCCTTGCTGCCATCCAGCGGGTAGGGCGCCGCAAGCGCGGCACACACTTGCTGGCAGCGCCGCATCAGTGAGTCTTCGTCACTGACGTCTTCAAGGACGAGTGCAAACTCGTCGCCCCCCAGTCGCGCGACGGTATCGTTCGCGCGCACCTGATCGCCCAGCCGCTCGGCAATGGCCTGCAGCAACATGTCACCGGCGGGATGGCCCTGGGTGTCATTGATGCCCTTGAATCCATCGATATCCAGCAGGGCCAGCGCAAAACCGGGGCCATGGCGTGGCACACGCTGCATGGCGGTGAGCAGCCGGTCGTGAAACAGCACGCGATTGGGTAGGCCGGTAAGCATGTCGTGCGTGGCCTGATAGCGGATGCGCTCCTCCACGCGAAGGCGCTCGGCAATCTCTACATTGAGCTGCGCATTGCGTTCTTCCAGCGTGGCCAGCGTGGCCCTGAGTTCGGCGCGTGCGCGGTACAGCTCCAGAAAGACTCGCACCTTGGACTGCAGGATCATGTCGTTGATCGGCTTGGCGATGTAATCCACCGCGCCGAAGTGGTAGCCGCGCACGCGATTGATGTCATCGGCGTAGGCGGCGGTGACGAAGATGATCGGCGTCTCACGCAGCTTCTCGTCTTCACCGATCAGGAAAGCGACTTCAAAGCCGTCCATCTCCGGCATGTTGACGTCGAGCAGAATCAGCGCGAACTCGTGGTCCAGGCACAGCGCGAGCGCGGCATTGCCGCTGTCGGCCTCAAAAAGTTGCGCACCGCTCTCGGCGAGCAGG
This sequence comes from Dyella sp. PARNA 12/25, assembly GCF_055702865.1. Taxonomy (NCBI): domain Bacteria; kingdom Pseudomonadati; phylum Pseudomonadota; class Gammaproteobacteria; order Lysobacterales; family Rhodanobacteraceae; genus Dyella; species Dyella sp. PARNA 12/25. The sequence continues at coordinate 186,526 of NZ_JBVQCI010000007.1, forward strand.
TGACGCATGGCCACCAGGTTGGCAGGCGTGTCGTCAACAACGAGGACTTTGGGAGCGGGCAGGGTCATGGCAGGCACAAACGGTTGAGCAGTGGGGCGATGCCGGCAAGCGGCAGGCAATGGTCGGCGCCGGCGAGCTCCAACGCCGCTGCGGGCATGGCGGAGACTTCGGCGTCGGTGGGTTCCTGTACGACGGCCAGGCCGCCGAGGCGACGGATGTGTCGCAAGCCTTCGGCGCCATCGCTGTTGGCGCCGGTGAGTAGGACACCGATCAGCGCTTCGCGATAAGCCTCGGCAGCCGAGTCGAACAGGACGTCGATGGACGGGCGAGCAAAACTGACGCGTTCGTCGACCGACAACGAAAAGCGATGACTGGTTTCCACCAGCAGGTGATAGCCGCTGGGTGCGACATGGATGATGCCGCCTTGCAACGCCGCACGTTCACGGGCTTCGACCACGGGCAACGTGGCGTGCTGTGCCAGGAGTTCACACATCAGGCTCACGGTTGACGAGCCGGTATGGCAACACACCGCGATGGGCAGGGTGAGCTGAGGCGAGAGTGCGGCAAACAGCACTTCCAATGCATGGAGTCCACCTGCGGAACAACCGATGACGATGGCCCGTGCCGTGGTCATGTCACTCCCTGCCAGCCATGCGAGATCCCAGCCGGTAGATGCGCAGCGCAGGATCGACGGGAGTGAAGTCTGCTGCGGATGGGGCAAAATCCAGGCTTTCGCGTGTGCCGAGACACAGGAAGCCGCCGCGCACCAGGCTGTCGCGGAACAGCGCAAGCGTGCGGTCCTGCAGCGGATCGGAGAAATAGATCAACACATTCCGGCACAACACCAGATGTGCCTCGCAAAATACCTCGTCGGTGACCAGGTTGTGATTGGCGAAGATCACATTGCGGCGTAGGCGCTGATCGAGCTTGATCAACTCATAGCGCGCGCTGTAGTAGTCGGCAAGCGAATGGCTGCCACCGGCCGCGAGATAATTGCGCGACCACAGTTGCGCCTCCCGTGCTGGATAGATCCCTTCCTGTGCCTGCTCGAGTGCCCGCTCGTTGAAATCGGTGGCGTAGATCTGCGTGCGTTCGTACAGGCCGGCTTCTTCAAGCAGGATGGCCAGTGAATACACCTCCTGCCCATGCGCACAGCCGGCTTGCCAGATATTGATCTGCGGGTACGAGGCCAGCACCGGGAACACCTGCTCGCGCAACGCGCGAAACACGTCCGGGTCGCGGAACATTTCCGACACCGGTACCGACAGCCCCTCTAACGCGACGGAAAGAAAACCCGGCTCGTGCAGCAGGCGGGCGATAAGCGCGCTCACCGACTCCGCGTGCTGTGAGTGGGCCAGCTGCAAGATGCGTCGCTTCAGCGAGGCGGGCGCGTATTGGCTGAAATCGTAGCCGTGGCGCAGCCTGAGCGCGCGCACGAACAGGTCGATCTCGATGTCTTCCAGCGCGATCTCGGCATCGGCGTCGTGGCTGGTGTCATTCATCGATGCAGCCATACATGCATCATCGACGACAGCTTGTCGATGTCGATGGGCTTGGACAGGTAGTCGTTGGCGCCCGCATCGAGGCATTTCTCGCGATCGCCACGCATGGCCTTGGCGGTCAGCGCGATGATCGGCAGCTTGGCCAGGTGGGCTTGCGCGCGCACTTCACGAATGGTGTCGTAGCCGTCCATGACCGGCATCATCACATCCATCAGCACCAGCTCGATGTCCTCGTGGTCGGCCAGCGCCTTGAGCGCCTTCTGACCGTCCTGCGCCATGGTTACCTGCATGCCCCAGCCACGCAGCACCTTGGACAAGGCAAACAGATTGCGCATGTCGTCATCCACCAGTAGTACCTTGCGGTCGCGCAGGCCGCTGCCGTTGGCGGTGTTGACCGTGGGTGTCGCTACCTTGGAACCGTGGCCCTGGCCGTCCTGAATGCTGTGCAGGAACAGACTCACCTCATCCATCAGACGCTCCGGCGAGCGCGCGCCCTTGATCACGATGCTGTCGGTGTACTGGCGCAGCTTGAGGCTTTCCTCACGGCTCAGCTCGCGGCCGGAATAGATCACCACCGGTGGAATCCGCCCGGTGCTGGACAGCTGCTCCAGGAACTCGGTGCCCGACATGCCGGGCAAGCCGAGGTCGAGCACGATGCAGTCGTAGTTCGTTTCCGCGCTGCGCTGCAATGCTTCTTCGGCGGTGCCTACTTCGTCGATGGTCACGTCGTCATGGCGTAGCAGCGTGCGCATGGCAGCACGAGAGTCAGCATCGTCGTCCACGATCAACAGATGGCGCATGTGCCCTTCGGCAAAATGCAGCAGGCGGTCGAACGCCTCGCCGATGGCTTCACGGCTCACCGGCTTGGTCAGGAAGCCCACCGCGCCCAGTTCGCGGCCGCGACCGGCTTCATCGACGGCGGAGATGAAGTGCACCGGCACATGGCGTGTCGCCGCGTTTTCTTTCAGCTTTGAGATCACCGTCCAGCCATCCATGCCCGGCAGCATCACATCCAGCAGAATGCCGGTGGGCCGATAGCGCAGGGCGAGTTGCAGGCCCGACTCGCCGTCGACAGCGGCCAGCGCGCGGTAACCTTTGCGACGCACCATGTCGGCCAGAATGCGAGCGAACACGGGGTCGTCCTCGATGATGAGGATCACGGTATCCCCCGGCCCGACGAGCTCGCGGTCATCCTCGATCGTTTCAGGCAACAGGGCCGTCGTCGTCGCAGGGCGGGCGACCGCAGGTGCCGGAGCGGATGCAGGCGTGGTTGGCGCCACGCCGTTCGCTGCCGGGCCGTGCTGCGGCAACAGGATGGTGAAGGTGCTGCCGTGCCCGACGTCGCTGTGCATCACGATGTCACCGCCCAGCAATTCCACCATGCGCTTGGAAATGGTCAGGCCCAGGCCGGTGCCGCCGTACTGGCGGCTGGTGCTCGCGTCCACCTGTTCGAACGCGTGGAAGATCTTCTGCGCTTTCTCTGGTGGGATGCCGATGCCGGTATCGCTCACCGCGATGGCGATGACGTCCTTGCCCTGCATCGATGGCGGCAACGCCAGGGCGGGTGACGGCCTGCCGATGTGGACGTTGACCGAACCCTGATGGGTGAACTTGAACGCATTGCCGATCAGGTTGTTGGCCACCTGCTCGAGCTTGGTCGCATCGGTGCGTAGGGTGGTCGGCAGCCCCGCCTCGATATCGACATGGAAGCCGAGCTGCTTCTCCTGCGCGACATGACTGAAGGTGCGCCGGAGCGAGCGCTCCAGGTCACTCAGCGGCACGTCCACCACCACCACGTCCATCTTGCCGGCCTCAACTTTGGAAAGATCGAGGATGTCGTTGATTAGGCGCAGCAGATTGCTGCCGGAGTCGTGGATGATGCGCGCCGATTCGATCTGCTCCGCGTCGAGATTGCCTTCACGGTTGTCGGCGAGGCTGCGCGACAGGATCAGCAGGCTGTTGAGCGGCGTGCGCAGCTCATGCGACATGTTGGCGAGGAACTCGGATTTGTACTGGCTGGCACGCGCCAGTTCCTCGGCCTTCTCCTCGGTTTCGTGCTGCAGGGTTTCAAGCACGAGTTTTTGCTGGTTGAGCGTGTCGGTCTTCTGGCGCAGCTCCTCGTTGGAGGCCTGCAGTTCCTCGGTCTGCACGCGCAGCTCTTCCTCCGACGCCAGCAACCGCTGCGACTGCTCCTGCAGTTCACGGGTCTTGTCGTTGAGTTCTTCGTTGGTCGCCTGCAGGTCCTGCTGTTGGCGCCGGAGAATGTCCTCTGACGCGCGAAGCTCATCCGCCTGCATGGTGGTGCGCAGCAACAGCTCCTGTGTGCGCAGCGCGCGTCGCAGGTTTTCCAGCGACAGCGAAGCGATCGGCAGCAGTTCCTGGAGCAGCTTCTGCTGGGACTCATCGAGATGATGGAAGCTGGCTAGTTCGAGTACACCGAGCAGCTTGTCGCGCAAAAGCAGCGGCAGCACGGTGATCTCGCGCGGTGGCGCCTCGCCGGTGCCGGAGTGGATGCGAACGTAGTCGCCGGGCACCTCCTGCAGGCTGATCGGCTTGCGCTCGATGGCGCATTGGCCCACCAGGCCTTCGCCGACTTCATATTCCGTGCTCAGGTGCCGGCGCTGTTGCAGGCCATAGCTGCCAAGCAGCTTGAGGCGCTGGTCGTCCTCGTCGAAAAGATAGAACACACCAACGCCTGCCTGGAGCAAGGGCACGAGCGTGCTGGTGAGGTGCTCGGCGAACGCCCGCTCGTCCGATACCGCCTGCAGTTCGCCGGCGATCTGCGAAGCATGGCTTTTCACCCAGGTCTGATCGGCGGTTTCGATCGCCATCTGCTTGAACACCTGCAGTGCGCGGGCGATCTCGCCGATTTCGTCGCGGCGCTCCAGCTGGCGGATCTCGATGTTGTGATCGTGATTGGCCAGGCGCGTCATCAGGTCCGTGATGCGACGCATCGGGCGCGTAATCAGGCGGAACGTCATGAGTACCACGGCGGCGCCGAGCAGCAGGCTCAGCAGCAGGGTGGTCCAGGTGACGGCACGTACCACCAGCACGTCGCGACGCTGGGTGTTCTGGCGCTCGTCGAGCAGGCTCAACTCGGTGTCGTCCATCTGCCGAACCAGTGCCACCGCATCGTCGGTACGCACGGTGCGGCGCTCGAGATAAGACGTTTGCACGCGCACGCGTTCCTGGGCGCTGGTACTTGCATCACTCGCCTTGATGGCCTGCATGGCGTCGATGCCGTTCGCCATGGCCTCCTTCTGCCACTGGGCAGCCATGACTTCCAGCCGATCGAGGCGTGCCTGTTGGAGCGCATTGTCGCTGGTCATCTTTCGCAGCTCGGCCAGGTCGGCGGCCACGTCGGCGTTGGCTTTGTGGAACGCCGGCAACTCGGGTCCCTGCGGATTGAGCAGATACCCGCGCAGTGCCATCTGGCCGGCCTGCAGGTGCTCGACTACATCGTCCAGCTTGGCGCGCACGTCATAGGTGTGCCGGGACCATTGCCAGCTGACGTCCTGACGGGAAAGGGATTGCAGGGTAACAATGCCGCTCACCACGAACAGCAGCATGAGCAGGCCGATCGCGAGCAGAATCTTTACCTGCATCGGCTGATGCGCCAGCCAGGAGTAGCGGCTTTTTTTGGGGGTGGCCATACGTCTTCACGGTGAGTTGGCCCGGACGTCTTGCCGGGCCGGACGGTAACTGTCGAACCCACCCGCCTGACCCTGCGACGTCATATCGCTGGTTCTGGCGGGTAGGCCCTCAGGTTATCGCCACTTTCGTGAAGGCGATAGCTGACTCAGGCGCCGGCAGCTGCGCGTCGACGCCAGCTCGGCGCAATGATGGTGCCGCGACGAAGGGCAATGATGAGCAGCAGGGCGGAAAGGCTCGAGCAGAGGATCAGCGCTATCACCGAGGCTTCGGCGCCAAATACGCCACCACTCAGCCAATCGGGTCCGGTGCGGTTGGAGACCAACCAACCCTTCGCATCGGTGCCCGACACCGGAATGCCGAATACCGTGCCTTGCATGATGTTCCATGCGGCGTGCAGGCCGATGCACGGCCACAGCGAGCGCGTCACGTGATAGAGCAGAGCGAGCAGGACGCCGGCCTCGATGGCGATGGCGAGTGAGCTCCATAGGGTAGCGCCGGGGTTGGAGATGTGGATGCCGCCAAAGACCACTGCAGAGATCGCCAATGCTCCCCACGTGCCGAGCCCTTCCTCGGCGATTCGGAACAGGACGCCGCGAAAGACGATCTCTTCAAAGAGGCCGGCGCCGAGACCAACGGCGAGCACGGCAGGAACCCAGTCGACGTCCGGATTTGTGCCGGTGACGTGGTAACTGCCCGCGAGCCAGAGCACCAGCACGACCGCGCTGAAGAGACCCGCGCCGAGAAACAGACCAGCCAGGCCCAGCGTGGGAATGTCGCGCAAGGCGAACTCGCCCATCTTGCGCCGTTCGACAGCCTTGGTCAGCACGAAGTAGCTGATGGCGCTGGGCGCCAGCGTTAGCGCCAGTCTAGCCAGTGCGTGGTCCAGGAGGGTGGCGTCTTTGTCCAGCCACCCGAGTGCGACGACTACAGGTGCGATCAGCTTGTAAAAGACAATGCCTAGCGCGACGAAGAATGCGATGCGTGCAACGGGCGAAAACACCATCCAGCGTTGCCACCCAGTGGCAGATGCAGGCGTGGTGAAGGCGATCGGGTTGGCAGGCATGCGCTAGTTCCCCTTGAAAGAGCACCAAGGTTAACAGTGCAGCTATTGCGGCCACATCTGCCGACCGTCACCCCGACGCTTGCGAGGGGGTGACGGCGGGTTGCGTTACAAATCCACCGACGTGGCGTGCTCGCGCGTCGCCGAGAAACGCACAGCCGGCGAACGTTCCTGCGCCAGCTGCAGATTCACACGCGACGGTGCAAGGTACACCAGCTCGCCGGCAGCATCGACGGCGAGATGGTTGGCATTCTTCTCGCGGAATTCCTCGAGCTTCTTCGCGTCGTCGCAATGGATCCAGCGCGCGGTGGCGACGGTGACGGGCTCGAAGGTGGCGTCCACGCCGTACTCGTCCTTCAGGCGATAGGCCACCACGTCGAACTGCAGTACGCCGACCGCGCCGAGGATCAGGTCGTTGCTCATCAGCGGGCGGAAGAACTGCGTGGCGCCTTCTTCCGACAGCTGGGCCAGACCCTTCTGCAGTGCCTTCATCTTCAGCGGATCGCGCAGGCGTGCGCGGCGGAACAGTTCCGGCGCAAAGTTGGGGATGCCGGTGAAGCTCACCATCTCGCCTTCGGTGAAGGTGTCACCGATGCCGATGGTGCCGTGGTTGTGCAGGCCGATCACGTCGCCGGGATAGGCGTTTTCCACGATTTCGCGGTCGCTGGCCATAAAGGTGAGCGCGTTGGCGATGCGCACGTCCTTGCCAGTGCGCGTCTGCATCATCTTCATGCCGGCGTTATAGGTGCCCGAGCAAACGCGCATGAAGGCGATGCGGTCGCGGTGCGCGGGGTCCATGTTCGCCTGGATCTTGAAGACGAAGCCCGTCAGCGCATCTTCCTCCGGCTTGATGTCACGCGTGAGCGTAGCGCGCGACTTGGGCGAGGGCGCATGCTCGACGAAGAAGTCCAGCAGCAGCTGCACGCCAAAGTTATTTACCGCGGAGCCAAAGAACACCGGCGTGAGCTTACCGGCGAGGTACTGGTCGAGATCGAACGGATGCGAGGCGCCTTGCACCAGCTCCAGTTCATCGCGCAGCTCTGCCAGCGCTTCGGCGCCGATGGCTGCCTCAAGGCCCGGTGCGTCGAGACCCTTGAAGATGGTCGAATCCTGGCGCGTGAAGTTCTTGCCCTGCTCGAACACGTGCACTTCGTCAAGCAGCAGGTGGTACACACCCTTCAGGCGCTTGCCCATGCCGATCGGCCAGGTAAGCGGCGCGCAGGCGATACCCAGCACCGATTCCACTTCGTCCAGCAGCTCGATCGGCGAGCGGCCCTCGCGGTCGAGCTTGTTGATGAAGGTCATGATGGGCGTGTCGCGCAGGCGGCACACCTCCATCAGCTTGATGGTGCGTTCTTCCACGCCCTTGGCGCAGTCGATCACCATCAGCGCGGAGTCCACCGCGGTGAGCACGCGGTAGGTGTCTTCGGAGAAGTCCGCGTGGCCTGGGGTGTCGAGCAGGTTGACGATGCGGCCCTCGTACGGGAACTGCATCACCGACGAAGTCACCGAAATGCCGCGCTCCTTTTCCAGCGCCATCCAGTCGGAGGTGGCGTGGCGAGCGGCCTTGCGGCCTTTCACCGAGCCGGCCATCTGGATGGCACCACCGAACAGCAGCAGCTTTTCGGTGAGCGTGGTCTTGCCCGCGTCAGGATGGCTGACGATGGCGAACGTGCGGCGGCGACGGGTTTCGGTGAGATGCGTAGACATGGCGGTTTCTGGGCTCGCGAACCCGCCATTGTACCAAGGGTGGGGGAGGGGTGCCGGGCAGGCCCAGAAGACCTTGTAGGAGCGCACTTGTGCGCGACCGCGGCCTTCACGACGTTGTTGCCTCAACACAGGGCCAAATGCCCCGCCAGCGGCGGGTCGCGCACAAGTGCGCTCCTACAAATGGGGTTGGGCGGTTACCGGCGAGGTTCCCGCCTCTCCCGCAACACGAGCCGTCGCGCCTGGCTTTCGGGCGGCCAGTACTCGTCCAGCGAATAGAACTCCGGCACGGCCGGCAGGCCCTCGGGTATCACCACCCAGGGCTGCTTGCTGGTGGTGTAGATGTGGATGTCCGGGCTCACCCGGAACGGTTCGTCCATGGTGCCGACGCGGATAAAGGCCACCGCATCGCCGCCACCGCCATAGTGGCTCCACAAAGCGATGCGGCAGGTGGGGCACCGGAAGATCTTCTGACCCTTGCCGCTTTCGGACGGGGTCACGATCACTTCTGGCATGCCTTTGAGCAGGCTGAGGCGGTCCGTTTCGATCATGGCGTTGAGCGCGAACGCGGTGCCTGTTTCGCGTTGGCACCACCGGCAATGGCAGCAGTGCACAAACAGCGGCGGGCCGCTGAACCGGTAGCGCACCTCGCCGCAGTCGCAGCCGCCTTCCATTTCGGGGTTGCCAGTCATCATGGGGAGCACCTCCACCAGACGATGGGCGCGACGCTCAATCGCGCGTCAACAGATCCTCGTAGAACGCTCCATAGGGTTCCGTCGGGTGGGCGATCTGGATCTCCAGAATCCACAAGCCGCTGGCCGGTAGCTCGCTGAGTTCACCCAGATCGCCCGCCTTGAACACCGCGTGGGGGAAGTCACTCACGCGGTGGCCCTTGGTCTCATGGTTGAGACGCCAACCCATCGCCGTCGCTTCTTCCTCGGCGAATGCATACAGGGCCTCACCGCTCAGGCCCTGCGTGCGCCATGCATTGGCCACCCGGCGGTGCAGTTCGCGCGCGGCGTCCGCACAGGCCTGTTTTTCCGGTGCGTGGCCCACCACGAAGGTTTCGCCCGCGTCGCCTTCATGGCCGGCGAACACTAGTCCGAGGTCGATGAAGTAGATGTCGTTCTCGCCCAGGCGCACATAGGGTTCGGAGCGCTCGCGGTACATGAGGGTGGTGTTGACGCCGATGCGGATGATCACCGGGTGCCACAGCCGTTCCATGCCTAGCCCGCTGAACACCTCCGCGGCAGCGGCGCGGGCTTCATCTTCGCTGATGCCGGGGTGCATGCGTTGGCGAATGCCCTCCACCGCAGCCCAAGTGCGCTCGCGCGCGTGCTGCATCAGTGCGGGATCGAAGCGGCTGCCGACCGCTTCCTTCGATGACGTGGGCATGATCTTTCCGTGGTGCTTTGAGTCGGAAAGCATGACACAGCGCGCCCTGCGGCGCAGATCAGGCCAGCAGTACCAGAGTCAGGCCGATCAGCGCGGGCAGTGCCTGAATCCACAGCACTTTACGGCTGGCAGTGAAGCCGCCGAACAGGCCGGCAATCAACACGCAGCCCAGGAAAAACAGCGTGATCGGGGTGCCTTCCCGGCCCTGCCAGAGGCCCCAGAACAGGCCGGCGGCGAGAAAGCCGTTGTAGAGCCCCTGATTGGCGGCCAGCACCTTCGACTGCTTCGCGAATTCCTCGGTCAGGCCAAAGGCGCGGCGGCCCGAGGGGCGGTCCCACAGGAACATTTCCAGTATCAGGAACCACACGTGCAGGAGGGTGACCAGGGCAACAACGAGTTGGGCGGCGATGAACATCGGCTGGGCTGCAAGTGGGAGGAGGTCGAAGTGTTACAGCCTGCCTGCGGTGTCGCAAATGGGTGGGGCGCCCGGCCGGTGGCAGGCGCTGACGGCGCGGCGTAGTGTGTCGGGGCTGGGCTCCAAGCGGTGGTGCGGCAGATTCCAGGGACAATGGGCCTGGCGACTCTCCACTTTCACGGAATCGCAACCATGAAACAGTCACTGCGTACGGCTGTGCTGCTGGTTCTTCTCTGCCCGGTTTGCGCGATGGCCCAGAGCGCTTTCGATGGCACCTGGAAGATCGACACGAGCAAGGTGCAGATGCCCAAGAAGCCCGACGTGATCGTGCTGCAGAACGGCATGTATCACTGCGAGACCTGTGCGCCGCCCATTACGGTCAAGGCGGATGGACAGGACCAGAAGGTCGAGGGCCACCCCTATTTCGACACCATGGTCGTGCAGGTGGTCAATGACCGTACTGTGAAGGAAACCGACAAGAAGGCAGGCAAGGTGGTGGGCACGTCCACCACGACCGTCGCCGCGGATGGCAAGACGGCGCATTTCGAATTCAGCGACAGCAGCAATACCAATGCTGCGCCCGTCACCGGCAGTGGCGACATGAAATTGGTCGCCAAGGGCCCTGCAGGTTCGCATGCAATCTCGGGTTCCTGGGTCACCGCGGACCTTGGCAATTTTTCCGATAACGGTCTGCTGTTCACCTACAAGGAAGAAGGCGGCATGCTCAGCATGACCACGCCGACCGGCCAGTCATACCGCGCGAAGACCGATGGCACTGAGGCGCCCTACAAGGGCGATCCCGGCATCACCAGCGTGACCGTCAAGCGAACCGGCAAAAATTCCCTGGTGGAAACCGACAAGCGTGATGGCAGGGTGATCAACGTCATCAAGCAGACCCTGAGCCCGGATGGCGAAAGCATGACCGTCGTCTTTGACGACGAGTTGCGGCAGCGCTCGATGTTGTACGTGGCGGTGAAGCAGTAACGGTCACTCGTCCAGATGGCGGAACGTCACCACCAGCACGTCGCGGTGCGCGGGATGCGTTGGGTCGTGCGGTGTCACTGCGGTGACGCCATGGCAAACGCGCGTGTCGTCCACCAGCGCCGCATCGAGGGAGTGGGTGAGGGTGAAGCTGCCCAATAGCTCACCATCCGGCTGGTGGATGCTGGTGGTGCCGCTTTCGATATTCACGCGGTCGATCAGCAGCACCAGCACGTAATCCACGCCGTCGCGATGGACGCCCTCGGGCGTGGGCTCGCCAGCGGCGCCGGGGCGCGCCTCGATGCGAAACTGGTGCACTTCCACCTGCCAGCGCTGTACGGCGGGTGCGAGGCTGCTGAAAAAGTCACGACTGAAACCAAGGATGCACTGCAGGCTTGGGCCATCAGCGATGGCGGGCAGCACGGGCTCGAACCAGCGCTCGATGCCGCCCTGCAGGCTGTTGTAGTCCAGGCTCTGGTAATGCGGCTGATGGGGTTTGCGCTGGATGTCACCGTGGGCGCTGGCCGTGAACACCGCGTGGCGCCTCCGCCGGTGGCGCCCCTTGGCGGCCAAGTAGCTGTCCGGACCGAGCTCGTCCCAGCTGGCGACAAAGGCGGCCCATTCCGCCAGGCCGGCGTCCGGGCCCAGCAGCTGGCGCATCACGTCGCTGGTGACAAAGGCAAATCCGTCCTGGTGGATAAGGGTCTGCAGGTTCTGCAGGCCGGAGGCTTGGTGGTTGGTCATGTCGCAATGGGGTGGGGTGGAGGACATAAGCATAGCGCCCTTCGAAACCCTGAGAAATGGCGCAGCCATGCGGCTTCGGGGCGCATGTACTGGCCCTGCGGGTGACCTGTCTCTGTCAATTGGATGTGTAGACGTTTAGACGTCTATTGACACGAGTGCCAATGCGTCGATAAAGTCCCCTCCACTCATCGAGACCGGCGGAGGGACAGGCCCTTTGAAGCCGGGGCAACCTGCGGAACAGTTCCGCGACGGTGCCAATTCCTGCGGCAGCGCGTCGGGCGCAAGCCGCGAGATGGGGGCAAATCCGCACCGCTGCGTCATCGCAGGCTGTGCGTTGCTCTCCTCTCCGGTCCGCAGTTCGATGCCGACCGGAGAAGAGACCCATGTCCAGCCAGCCGCAACCTGTTCCTCCCGCTGTGACCGCCCCTATCGCGGCCACCGGTGCCATGCGGTCGGACCTCACCACCCAGCGCTGCACTCGCCGCCTCACCCTGACGCCCAAGTACGGCAGCGCGCCGTGCGAGGTGGATGTGCGTTACCTCTGGTGTGGCGCGCCGGATGCGCCCACGGTGATCGTGCAGGGCGGTATCTCTGCCAATCGCGACGTGGTGACGCTGGATGGTGAAGCGGCACCCGGCTGGTGGCAGGACCAGGTAGGCACTGGCCTGCCGCTGGATCTCGATCGCTATCGCGTGCTTTGCATTGACTGGCTCACGCCCGCCGACCTTGGTGGCGTACATGCCATCTCGAGCGAGGATCAGGCTGACGCACTGGCGGCGCTGGTAGAGGCGCTGGGCATCGGTCGCGTACACGCTTTCATCGGCTCGTCCTATGGCGCCATGGCCGCGCTGGCATTCGCTGCGCGCCATCCCTATGCGCTGGGCCGATTGGTGCTGTTGTGCGGCGCGCATCGTCCGCATCCCCTCGCTACCGCGCAGCGTTCGGTGCAGCGCGGCATCGTACGTCTCGGTCTTGATTGCGGTCAGCCCGGGCAGGCGCTGGCGCTGGCTCGTCAGTTGGCCATGACCACCTACCGCGGCAGCGAAGAGTTCGCGCGTCGCTTCAATGCCGCACCCGAGTTTCGCGAGGGTCGTTTCCACTTTCCAGTGGAGGACTATCTCGAGCACGCCGGCCGGCGCTTCGTCGAACGCTTCGACGTGGAGCGCTTTCTCGCGCTGTCCGAGTCGATCGACCTGCACGATGTCACGCCCGAACAAATCGCCGCTCCCGCCACGCTGATCGGCTTCCCGTCGGATCGCCTGGTGCCGCTCGCCGACCTGTGCGAACTGCAGCGCCGCCTGCATGGGGCCGCCACGCTGGAAGTGGTGGAGTCGCCCTACGGACATGACGCATTTCTCAAGGAAACCGACCGCATCGCGCCGCTGCTGCGCGAAGCGCTGGCCGGCTGTTGACCCCGACTCCAACAAGAACGCCACAAAGCTAGATGCACGGAGAATCACCATGAGCGACACCCCCGCCCCCTGTACCCGCGCCGTGCGCGCCGGCATCGAATCGGACACCCAGCATGGTGCCGTGGTGCCACCGCTGCATCTGTCAACCAACTACGCGTTCAATGGCCTAGGTGGCAAGCGCGCGTATGACTACTCGCGCAGTGGCAACCCCACGCGCGATCTGTTGGGCGAAGCGCTCGCCGAGCTGGAGCAGGGCGCTGGCGCCGTGGTCACTGCCAGCGGCATGGCGGCGGTAGCACTGGCACTGGAGTTGGTGCCGGCGGGCTCACTCGTGCTCGCGGCGCACGATTGCTACGGCGGTACCTGGCGCCTGCTGGATGCGTGGGCGAAGAAGGGGCGGTTCCGGGTGAAGTTCGCCGACCTCACCAACAGTCATGTGCTTGCGGATGGCCTGGCGGAGAAGCCTTCGCTGGTATGGGTGGAAACGCCCTCCAATCCGCTGCTGCGCATTACCGATATTCGCCACATCACCCAGGCTGCGCACGCGGTGGGTGCGTTGGTGGTGGTGGATAACACTTTCCTCTCGCCGGCATTGCAGCAGCCTTTGACGCTGGGTGCTGACGTGGTGGTGCATTCCACCACCAAGTACATCAATGGCCACAGTGACGTGGTGGGTGGTGCCGTGGTGGCGCGCGATCCTGCGGTGGCCGAACAGCTCAAGTGGTGGGGCAATTGCAACGGTCTTACCGGCGCGCCGTTCGACAGCTTCCTCACCCTGCGTGGTCTTCGCACGCTTAGCGTGCGTCTGCGCCAGCATCAGGAAAGCGCAGCTCGCATTGCCGAGCTGCTGGACGGCCACGCTGCCGTGCGCAAGGTTTATTACCCAGGTCTTGAGAGCCACACGGGTCACGCGTTGGCCGCCCGTCAGCAGCTGGGCTTCGGCGCGATGCTGAGTTTTGAGCTGGAAGGTGATGTCTCGCATATCGAGGCCTTCGTCGATGGTTTGCGCTACTTCTCGCTGGCCGAGTCGCTCGGCGGCGTCGAAAGCCTGATTGCACATCCCGCGTCGATGACGCATGCGTCGATGGCTCCCGACGCGCGCCGCGCGGCTGGTATTGCGGATAGCCTGTTGCGCCTGTCCGTGGGTATCGAGGATGGCGACGACCTGCTGCACGATTTGAAGGCAGCGCTGCAGCGTGCCGAGGCAGTGGGTGAAGGCAAACGCCGGGTGAGCGCATGAGCGCCGTGTTGGTGGAGGATGCCGCGACCACGTCGAAACCGCAGACGTCCGCGGGTATTGCCGCTGTGCTGCTGGGCACCGGTGTGGTGGGCGGTGCTTTTCTCAAGCTGCTCAACACGCCGGCCGCTGCATCGATCAAGCTGGTGGGCGCGGCCAATTCGCGTCGCCAGCAGACGCACACCGAACAACTGGCCGACCGCACGCTGCGCGAAAAGCTGAAGAGTCACGGCGATCCGCGCAACGACGCCACCCTGCTGGCGGCGCTCGATGAAAGCGATGCGTCGGTGAAGGTCATTATCGATGCCACCGCGAGCGGCGCGCTCGCATCACGGCATGCGGAGTGGCTGGCGCGTGGCTATCACGTCGTCACCGCCAACAAATCACTAGCCGGTGGTGACCTGCCCGGTTGGCGCTCGCTGCAGGCGGCGCTCGCGCAGGGCGGACGCTATGGTGATTCGGCGACTGTGGGCGCGGGCTTGCCCGTCATCTCCACGCTGCGCCGCCTGCGTCATTGCGGCGACGCGCTGCTGACACTGGAAGGTGTGTTCTCGGGTTCACTGTCGTACCTGTTCAACCAGTACGACGGCAGCCAGCCGTTCTCCGCATTGCTGCGTCGCGCACGCGAACTGGGGTACACCGAACCCGATCCTCGCAGCGATCTTTCCGGTGAAGACGTGGCGCGCAAGCTGCTGATTCTGGCGCGCTGTGCTGGCTTCGCGCTGCGCCCGGACGAAGTGGAAGTGGAAAGTCTGGTGCCGGAAAGTCTGCGTGGTGTGGATGTGGAAACCTTCCTGGCGCGTTTGGACGAACTCGACGAGCCGCTGGCGGCGCGTCATGCGGAAGCGAAAGCACGCGGCGGTGCGTTGCGTTTTCTTGCGCGCCTCAATCAGCGCGGCCGCGCACGCGTGGGGCTGATGGAAGTGCCAGCCAATCATCCGGCCACGCGTCTGTACGGTACCGACAACCAGTTTGCGCTGAGCACTACGCGCTACAACACGCAGCCGTTGGTGATCCAAGGGCCAGGTGCAGGACCGGAGGTGACGGCGCAGGCATTGCTGGGGGACGTGCTGGCGTTGGCGTAGCGCTAGCGAGGCGACGGTCGCGCACAAGTGCGCTCCTACAGATTCGATACGCGTTGTAGGAGCGCACTTGTGCGCGACCAACCTTCAACGTGATTCGTGCCCAAAAAAGAAAACGCGCGGCTCATCACCGCGCGTTTTTCATTTCCATCGATCTGGCAACGGTCAGTCGTGCACGTGCGGGTTGGCTTCTGCCTCTTCCACCGACGGCGTGCGCCAGCCGGACTTCACGCCCCACACGTAGAACACCAGACCAATCACCGCGACCACCACGAGGTCGGTACCGTAGGTGAGGTAGCCGTTTCCACCGAAATCGGTACTGCCCAGCCACGACACCAGCGCCAGCGTCGGCAGGTAGAAGATCAACCACCACGCGCCCTTCATCTGACGACCGAAGTCCTCCCAGTTGGCCTTGAACTGGTAGTACAGGTACACCGGCAGGGCCACCACCATCAGCAGAATGATTTCGCCGGTCAGCGGCCAGCGCGCCCAATACAACAGCTCGGTGGCCATGATGAAGGCCACGCCCGCCAGGATCGGCAGTCCGGGAATTCGCAGTGGGCGATGCATGCTCGGAGCGGTGCGGCGCAGCGTCATCGCGCTCACCGGTCCGGTGAGGTACGAAATGATCGTCGCCACTGAGATCACCGCCGCCAGCGTGCCCCAGCCGCGAAACTTAAACAGGAAGATGTACGACACCAGCAAGTTGAACCACATCGCCGGACGCGGCACGCCCCACTTCGGGTGGATGCGGCCGAGGATCTTCGGCAGGGTGCCGTTGCGCTCCATGCCGTAGATCATGCGGGCGGTGGTGGCGGTGTAGGTCATGCCGGTGCCGCTGGGGCTGATGAAGGCATCGACGTACAGCAGCATGGCCAGCCAGTGCAGGTTGACGATGATGGCCAGCTCGGCAAACGGCGAACGGAAATCGATACCGTGCCAGCCGGCCTTGGCCAGCATGTCAGGCGGCACCGAGCCGAGGTAGGCCACCTGCAGGATCACGTAGACCACGGTGGCCAGCAGGATGGAGCCAATCACCGCAAAGGGAATGCTCTTGCCCGGGTTGCGCGCTTCGCCCGCTAGGTTCACCGGGCTCTGGAAGCCGTTGAACGAGAACACGATGCCGGCGGTAGCGACTGCAGTGAGCACAGCGGCAAGGTCAATGGCATGCGCATCGCCGTGTACGCCCACCGAGAGGTTCTCGCTGTGGAAGCCGCTGGCAATCAGCGCCAGGCCGGTAGCGGCCGGCACGATCAGCTTGAAGGTGGTGATCAGCGTGTTGGAACGCGCAAACAGCTTCACGCTCCAGAAGTTGAGCAGGAAGTAGATGATGACAAGCACCGCTGCGATGCCCAGGCCGGTCATCGAGAGCTCACCATGGCCGTCGGGCATGTGCATGTACAGGTCTTGCGCCCACTTCCACGGCCACGAGGCCATGTACTGGACCGACGCTTCCGCCTCCACCGGAATCACCGAGACGATGGCGATCCAGTTGGCCCACGCGCCGATGAAGCCCACCAGCGAACCATGCGAGTAATGGCTGTAGCGCACCATGCCGCCCGACTCGGGGAACATCGCGCCCAGCTCTGCGTAGGTCAGGGCAATGGTCATGATGATGGCCGCGCCCAGCACCCAGGCCCAGATGGCGCCGGGGCCAGCCAGTCCTGCCGCTTTCCACGCGCCAAACAGCCAGCCGGAGCCGATGATCGAGCCCAGGCCGGTAAGCATGAGCGCAAATGGGCCGACATCGCGGCGGATGGGAGATTGAGACATGCAGGTCCCCAGGGTCAGTAGATCGACGAGCCGCCACCCGGGCGACATAAGGTCCGGATCATGACAGACCGTTCATGGTGCTGTCAGCCCACCGGGAGTCATGGTCCGGGGAGCTGTGCAGCGGGTAGGTGGTTGAATGGATTGCGGAAAGTGCGGTGCATGGGCTCACTGTGCACTTTGAGAGCGGACTGGGTGAGGGGGCTTGAGATATCCCCTCTTGCGCGTCATTCCAGCGAAAGCTGGAATCCAGCGACTTTCTCGCCGACTCCAACTAAAGGCACTGGATTCCGGCTTGACCAGCCTTCGGCTGTTGAAAAGCGCCTCGCCGGAATGACGGTGAGGGGATAGGTGGTCTGTTGCGAGTCCCCCCCCACAGCCCAGCCCTGTCCCCGAAGGGGATAGGGCGCACGAAGCGTCAGCACTCGATCACGTTGACCGCCAGACCGCCACGCGACGTTTCCTTGTACTTATCCTTCATGTCGCGACCGGTGTCGCGCATGGTGGCGATCACTTTGTCCAGCGACACGCGGTGCTTGCCGTCGCTCTTGAGTGCCATGCGGCTGGCGTTGATGGCCTTCACCGAACCCATCGCGTTGCGCTCGATGCAGGGAATCTGCACCAGGCCACCGATGGGGTCGCAGGTCAGGCCGAGGTTGTGCTCCATGCCAATTTCGGCGGCGTTTTCCACCTGCAGCACGTTACCGCCGAGTGCAGCGGTGAGGCCGCCCGCGGCCATTGAGCACGCCACGCCCACTTCACCCTGGCAGCCCACTTCAGCGCCGGAGATTGAGGCGTTCTCCTTGTAGAGAATGCCGATAGCGGCGGCGGTGAGCAGAAAATCGACGATGCCGTTTTCGTCTGACTTCGGGCAGAAGCGGTGGTAGTAGTGCAGCACGGCGGGCACGATGCCGGCGGCGCCGTTGGTCGGTGCCGTCACCACGCGACCGCCCGCGGCGTTCTCCTCATTCACGGCGAGGGCGTAGAGGTTTACCCAGTCGAGAATGGTGAGCGGATCCTTCAGCGAAGCTTCCGGCTGGTCACGCAGGTCGGCGGCCATCGCCGGCGCGCGGCGCGTGACCTTGAGGCCACCCGGCAGCACGCCTGGCGAGCGCAGGCCGCGATTCACGCAATCCTGCATGGCCTTCCAGATGGTCAGCAGGCCGGCGCGTGTTTCCTGCTCGCTGCGCCAGACCTTTTCGTTCTCCATCATCAACTGCGCAATGGTGAGGTTGTGCTTGTGGCACAGCTCCAGCATCTGATCGCCGGTGGAGAACGGGTAGGGCTGCTCGGTGGTATCGGCCACGATGCGGTCTTCTGCCGCCTCGTCGTGGTTCACCACGAAGCCGCCGCCCACGGAGTAGTAGTCGCGCGTGGCCAACTCGTGGCCTTCGGCGTCATAAGCGGAGAAGCGCATGCCGTTGGTGTGGAACGGCAGCTTCTGGCGCTTGTTGAACACCAGGTCGCGCTTCTCCTCGAACTCGATCTCATGCTTGCCGAGCACGCGCAGGCGCTGCGTGGTGCGGATACGCTCCAGCGTTTCGGGAATCTGGTCGGGGTCGACCGTATCCGGGTGTGCCCCTTCAAAGCCAAGCAGCACCGCTTTGTCGGTGCCGTGGCCGCGGCCGGTCATGGCCAGCGAGCCGTACAGCTCGGCGCGCACGCGCACGACACGGTCCAGCACGCCTTTCTCTTCCAGCCAGCGCTCGGCAAAACGGGCCGCGGCGCGCATGGGGCCGACGGTATGCGAGGAGGACGGACCAATGCCGATCTTGAACAGGTCGAATACGCTGACAGCCATGGAAACACGCAGAGTGGGCGGGGAGAGCCGTCTATTCTACGCGGGCTGGCGAGACTTCGTTGTCGCGGCGCAGCGATGGTTTCGGTGCGCGGGCGTATGGACTTCGGTAGGGCCCTTTTTACCCTCAAGCAAACCTACTCGTCATTCCCGCGAAGGCGGGAATCCAGCGTCTTCGGCCGCGTCGCGATAAAGGCACTGGATGACCAGCTTCGCTGTTGTGAAGCACCTCCCGCCTTCGCGGGAATGACGAGTAGGAAGGGCTGTTTAGAACGTGTAACGCACGTTCAACATGACGCTACGCGGCGCCGAGTAAAAACCCTGCGCCCAATACAAGCTGGTGATGTACTTGCGATTGGTCACGTTGTCGATGTTGAGCGTGGTGCCCCAGTGCTGGCCGAAGTCATAACCGGCCATCAGGCCAAGTACCGCGTACGCGCCCTGCGTGGTGAAGATCTCGCTGCCGTTGGTCGCCACCGCGCCCTGGTCGCGATAGATGCGATCCTGCCAACGCATCGTGCCACCCACCTTGAAACCCGGCAGAGCATCGAAGCGATAGCTGGTAGCGAGGCGGAACATGCGGCGCGGCACATAGGTACGTACGTTATGGCCACTCGGATCGACGATGCCCAGCTGCGTATAGCCACCGCTCAACTGCCAGTTGTCAGTGATCTGACCACCGATATCGAACTCGTAGCCTTTTGAAGTGGCATTGATGCCTTGGTAGTAATCCTGGTTGGTCGCCATGTTGTGACCAGCGTATTCGGCCAGGCCGTCCTGGCGTGAGCGGAACAAGGCGAACGTCGCATTCAGACGGCCGTCGTACCACTCACCTTTAACGCCGACTTCGAGGTTGGCGCCGGTGACCGGATCGAGCACCTTGTTGTTTACATCGGTCTGCGTCTGCGGATTGAACAGCTGCGAGTAGCTCACATAAGCCGAGTAGTTTTTCGCGAAGTCGTAAACCAGACCAACAAAAGGCGTGGTCTGCGTCTTGTCGTAGTTGCTCGGCACACCGTAGTTCTCGCCGCGTTGCTCAATATGGACGAGGCTGGCGCCGGTGATCAGCGTAACGGGATCGGCCAGGCTCCAGCGCGCGGTGGCGTATAGCGTCTTGCGCGTGGTGTGGAAGTCGCCGTGACCATACGAGGCGTCGAACGGCGGTTCCGGATAGTCACCTGTCCACTCCGTGAGCGGCCCCAGCGGCGTGCCGATGCCTTCGCCGTAGCTGGACAACTGGTGCACGTCGTCCTTTGCCCAGTTCGCGCCCAGCACCAGCTCATGCTTGCGGCCGGCAAGTTGGAAAGGGCCGGTCGCGTAGAGATCGGCGACGTACTGCTTTTCGTTGCTGGTATACGCGGACGGATAGGCATACAGGCCGAGTCCCGTCTGCGCATTCGGCGTGCCGTACACGTAGAACAGGTTGCTGTCCTGAGTGATGCGGCGATAGTTGAGCGCGGCCTTGAGGCTCCACTCCTCACCCAGCTGCTGCGTGAGTTCGACGAAGCCGCGTGTGTCTGCGACGTTCCAGCGCGACCAATCGGCGGAAGTACTGGTGTCGCGGGAGTAATCAGTGGGCGAGCCGTCGGTGTTGTAGAGCGGCAACGCGCCCCACATGCCGCCATGCGTCTTGTTCTTCTGATAAGTCACGCCTGCGGTGAGCAAGGTGCTACTGCCGAGGTCGGCGTCCACGATGCCTGACAGCACTTGCTTGTGCAGGTTGTAGCGGTCCAGATAGCTGTCCGTGTCCTGGTCGGCGGCAATGAAGCGACCGCGCACGCTGCGCGAGTTGTTGAGCGGTCCGGACAGGTCGACATCGAGGCGGCGATTGTCCCAGCTACCCACAGTCAGGCCGATATCGCCTTGATAATCCGCGGTCGGACGTTTGCGCACGAAGTTGATCGTGGCCGATGGGTTGCCGGTAAACGACAGCAGGCCGTTGGCGCCGCGCAGCACTTCGATGCGCTGGTACGGCGCGGTATCGACATCGCCTTCCTGCTGGCCATTGGCAAAGGGAAGGCCAAGGCCGTCAACAAGGAAGTTGGTGATATCGAAACCTCGCGCGCTGTAGTACGTGCGATCGGTTTCCACGCGCTCCACATTGACACCGGTGGTGGTGTCCAGCACCGCGTTGATGTTGGTGAGGTTGAAGTCCTTCATCTGCTGGTCGGTGACCACGCTGACCGACTGCGGTGTCTCCCGCAGCGACAACGGCAAGCGTGTCGCCCCAGCCGTCGAACGGGTGGTGTAAGCGTCGCCATCATCCGCGACGGTCGCCGTGGCCTGCACTCCCTCCAGGTTCTTTACATCGCGGGTGGCTTCGGCGGTTGTGGGTGTCTCCTCGGCATGCAAGGCCGGCAGAGCGAAGGCAAGGCTCAGGGCGATGGCGATACCGCGCGGCAGGGGATGGCGCAGCCGAAGCTGCGAGGCTCGAGAAAGCATCGGGAGGGCCTTGGATAGTTTTTGTTGGTTTCGGGAGTGCGGCTGCGCGAAGCGCGGCCAGGGCGGGAGCGGCGGCGGCCCGCGTGATCAAATAATAATTATTCTCATTTGAGATTGCCAGCCCCGGAGTACAGAAGAGATGCCGCGGTGCCTTGATCTGGCGGGAAGGGCGTTCGTTGTGACGAGAGGTGTGGCGCGGCGGCGCTCGCCGGATGCCGGGCGCTCGGGTATCGTCCGCCGCCTATGTCGATGCGATACGTGCTCTACCAGCGTGACTACTGCCACCTGTGCGATCAGGCGCTGGCGGTGATGGCCGAGGCCCGCTCACCCGATTTCGACAGCGTATGGGTCGATGACGACGATGCGCTGGAGGTGCGCTATGGCACGCGCGTGCCCGTGCTGCGGGATGACGAGGACGGGCGCGAGCTGGACTGGCCGTTTGATGCGAATGCTGTGCGAGCGTTCGTGGACGCTTCTCTGTAGGAGCGCACTTGTGCGCGACCGCAACCTTTATGGTCTCGGCGACGTGCGAGGTCGCGGTCGCGGTCGCGCACAAGTGCGCTCCTACAGGAGAGATGCGATTACTTGGCGGTGAGCACCAGGTGCGCGTTGATCTTCACATCGGCGCCGATCACCGAGGTGTCGGCGTAGTCACCGGTACCCACGCCGAAATCGAGGCGCTTCACCGAGCCGCTGACATCGAGCGTTGCGCCGGTACCTTGCGGCTTGAACGTCACATTGAGGCTGACCGGCTTGGTCACGCCACGCAGCGTCAGGTTGCCATCTGCGATCACCTGCGCGCCGTTCTGGCGAAAGCCGGTGGTGACGAAATGGGCCTTGGGAAACTTCGCCACATTGAAGAAGTCCGCGCCGGGCAGAGCGCCATCGCGATCGCTGTCACCGGTCTTCACGCTGGCTGGGTCCACATCCACATCGAACTTCGACGTGGCCAGCTTGGCCGCGTCGTAGCTGATCGCAGCAGTCCACTTGTTGAAAGTGCCGTCGAACGATTGGCCCTGGAACGTACCGGTAAAACCAAGCTTGCTGCCCGCGGGCTGCACCGCGTAGTCGGCGGCACTGGCGATGCCGGGCACGGCCAGCGCAAGCACTAGCGGGGCGACGAGGGTGAGGTGTTTCATCAACGTTCTCCTTGGGAGGGGGATGCATCGCGCGGTCGGCGGAACGGCAGCATGCGCAGCAAGGTGTTGTCACGGTCGATCAGGTGATGCTTCCAGGCGCCGCCAATGTGCAGCACCAGTACCAACACCAGGAACCAGAACAGGTTTTCGTGAATGCTGTGCGAAAGGTGCCGCAGATCCGGATTGGCGGCGCCCAGCGCAGGCAGGTTGAACATCTTGAAGAACTGCAGCGGCTTGCCCGCCACCGAATTGAACCACCAGCCGCTGAGCGGCAAGGCGACGATCAGCAGATACAGCACACCGTGCACCGCATGCGCGGCCAACTGCTGCCAGCGCGGCGCGGGATCCTCAACTGGACGGCGATCACTGAGGCGCCACAGCAGACGCAACAGAAACAGCGCAAGCACGGTCAGGCCAATCGACTTGTGCAGGGCCAGCCAGTTGATCTTTTGCATCGGGTTACTGGCCAGATCCATGCATAGACCAAAGATGCCGTTGCCGATGATCAGCAGCGCGGTGGTCCAGTGGAAAAACTTGGCGACCGAACCCCATTGACGGCCGTTGCTGCGCAGGCTCATAGCTAATCCTTGGTGGTGTTGGCGTTGTTGTCCTGGATGGCCTCCAGCTCCAGCCATAGGCTGACGCTGTGCCCGATGGAGTTGGCATTGGACGTGATGCCGAAATCATCCCGCTGAAGCATGGCCGTAGCAGAAAAACCCACCATGGTATGCATGCCGTAGATGGTGGTGCCCTTGCGATTGAAGGTGAAAGGCAGCGTTACCGGTTGTGTCACGCCGCGCAGGGTGAGATTCCCTTGCAACACGCCGTGCGTGTCGTCCTTACGTTCAACTGACGTGCTGACGAAATGCGCATAGTGCGCTTTATCAGCGTCGAGGTAGGCGGGCTTCAGCACGGCCGCGTTCCACGCGGCATCGCCCATGTCCAGGCTGGCGAGGTCGATGTCCAGCTCGGTGGCCGACTGACTCCAGTCGTCCGGGTCGAAGCGCAGCCAGCCCTGGGCGATGTGCAAGCGGCCGAATGGGCGCGAAAAACCGTTGTGATCGATGCTGAAGACGATCTGGCTATGCGTGGTGTCGTAGCGGTAGGTGACTGGCGCTGCCAGTACGGCGCCGAGTGGCCAGCAAGCGGCCATCAGGGCGAGAAGTAGACCGCATGTGAGTCGTAGCCGGCGCATGCACGAGAGTCTGGACGATCCTTCCAGGTGGCGCCAGCCGTTCACAGGCGAACGCATTGTTTCCCGCGACGCTGTCTTCACAAAACGCAGCTGGCACAAGCGGGGGGAGAGCGTAAATAGTCTGTTTGTTTTGCTCGTTCTGATGCCGTGCCTCTGGCATCATCGAACGATTCTGGGGGAAACAATGCTGTCTCTGTTGCTAAGCGCCTTCCTGTTCGCAGGCTTGCCGACGCCCGCGACGACTTTTGCACCACCTGCGCAGCCGGGTGGCATGGCGCTGCCCACGCCTCAGTTTCGGCGTTATGGCACGGCCGAAGGGTTGCCCAGCAGTAGCGTGTACACGGTGGTGCAGGCCCCGGACGGGGCCATGTGGTTTGGCACCAAAAGCGGCATCGCCCGCTATGACGGCATGGGCTTCAAGGTGTTCCGCCATGTGGTCGGCGACCCACAGTCACTTCACAACAACGGTATTTCCGCCTTGATGTTCGATCGGGGCGGGCGTTTGTGGGCAGCTGGCCTGGAGGCCGGGCTCAACCGTTACGACGATCGCGCCGGCACCTTCCTCCACTGGGGTCATGACGCCAACGACCCGGCGAGCCTCGCCAGTGACAAGGCCTGGTCCATCGCGCACACCGAGGACGGCACGATCTGGGTGGGCACGGCCATGGGCCTGGATCGACTGCGCCTGGATGGCCGTGGCTTCGACCACATGCTGGTCACCGGCAATGCGCCGGAAACCCTGGGTACGGTCGGTTCGTTGTATGTGGATGCGCGCGGGCAGCTATGGGTCGGCAGCGATAACGGTATTTTCCGGCGTGACGAGGCGGGCGAGTTTCACCCCATCAAGTCCGCTACGCCGGGCGAGGCGCTGGACGCCTGGCGCATCGAAGGCGATGGCGACGAAATCCGCGTCGCCTCGACGCACGGCCTTTTTGTCGTCGGGAAGGACGACATAGCGCGCCAGATCGGCCGTGGCGAGCTTCCCGAAACCAACATCCTCAGCAGCGTGCACGATCGCATCGGCCGTTTGTGGATTGGCACTCAGCGCGGCCTGTACCTTCAGGAGAAGCCGGGTGGCCCGGTGCAGCCGGTGACCAATCAGCCGGTGCTCTTCGGCAATCTGCCTGGCACTTGGGTATGGAAGATTCAGCCGGACAACGAGGGCGGTCTGTGGATCGCGTTGTTCGACGGTGGCGTGGGTTATCTGGCGCCGGGCTGGAACAACGTCAGCCGCTTCACCCACATCCCCGATGACGACAACAGCTTGCGTGATTCGGTGGCTTATTCCGTAGCTCGGGGCAACAACAGCACGATCTGGGTGGGTGAGCGCGGCGGCCGCGTGGATCGCCTGTGGCCATCCAGTGGCAAGGTGGAGCACACCCTGTCGGGTCTGCGTGGCGACGTGCTCGGCATGACTGAGGACGAGCAAGGGCGCTTATGGGTCACCGTGCAGGGCACCTTGTTCCGCTACGTCAACGGCAAGCTCGATCAAGTGCCAGGTACCGCCGGCGGCATGAAGCACCCGCTGGAAGTGGAGGTGGGTCCCGACGGCAAGCTGTACGCGCGCACTTTCGGCGAAGGCATGTTCCGGGTCGATCAGGAAACGCTGACGATAACGCCGATACCGTTTCGCCCAGCACAGGAGCGAGCACGCTGGGGCAGCCAGATCACCTTGAGAGACGGCGTGTTCTGGTACGCCAGCGACGGCGGTCTGTTGAAGCTGGACAGTACCAACAGCTTTTTCGAGCCTGTTGCCGGGGTGGACAGCAGCGAGTCGGTGGACGCTTTCGACTTTGTCGACGATGGCAGCCTGTGGCTGGCGCGCCCGGATGGTCTGGAGCATTACCACCGCCACGGTGATGCCTTGGTGCTGGATCGCAAAATCACGGCGGCGAATGGATGGCCATCCATCAACGTGGTCGATCTCGCCGTGGACAAGTACCACCGTGTGTGGGCTTTCGGTCGCGATGGTTTGTGGCGGTTCGATCCCGACACCGAGCAGTTCCGCGAACTGGGCCTGCAGGACGGCCTAAGCAACGGCGAATTCATGCGCGGCTTCGGTCGCCTCAAGGACGGCACCATCTACGCGCCTACGCTCGGTGGCGTGATGGGCTTCAACCCCAATCGCGTCGATGAGCATGCGGCGCCGCCGCCGGTGGCGATCACGCATGTCAGCGTGCGCCGCAACGACGCCGTGCAAGATCTGTCGGTGCCAGCGTCCAACGACCTCTTCATCGGCTGGAAGGACAGTGGCCTCAATATCGAGGCGCGTGTGTTTTCCTATGTCGATCCGTCGGCCAATCGCTACCGCTTCCGCATGACGGGGCTGGATTCGACCTGGGTGAATACCGGCAGCCGAGGCGAGCGCGACTTCACCGGATTGCCGCACGGCAACTACACGCTGGATGTGATGGCCGCTGGTGCTGATGGCGTTTGGGCCACGCTGGCGCAACCGATACAGATTCACGTACAGGCGCCTCCGTGGGCGCGCTGGTGGGCGTGGTGTGGCTACGTATTGTTGGCTGTTCTGCTGGTATGGCTGGGCTTGCAGGCATGGCGCCGTCGGTTGGCGCAACGTCACCAGATTCAACTGGCCGAGCAGCGCAGTCGTCTGGCCGAGCAAGCGAGTGCCGCAAAGACCCAATTCCTCGCCACGCTCAGCCATGAGATCCGCACGCCGATGACCGGCGTGATGGGCATGGCGGAACTGTTGCTCAGCACGCCGTTGAGCATCACGCAGCGCGACTACGCCGAGGCTATGCAGCGCTCGGGTGGCATGCTGCTCAAACTGGTCAACGATGCGCTCGATCTGGCACGCATCGAGGCGGGCAAGCTGGAACTGGACAATGCACCGTTCGATCCGCGCACGCTGATCGCCGATGTGGCGCAACTCGAGATGGGTCAGGCGCGAGCTAAGGGGCTGCGCTTCGAGCTCGACATGCCGGATGATTTGCCGCATCGCATGGTGGGCGACGCCCTGCGCATCAAGCAGGTGCTGCTGAATCTGGCCAACAACGCCATGAAATTCACCGAGCGCGGTAGCGTGACCTTGCGCGTACGGCGCACCGAGGATGGTCTGCGCTTCAGCGTCATCGACACCGGGCCGGGCATCCCAGAAGCGAGTCAGGCGCGCTTGTTCCAGCGCTTTGAGCAGGTAACGGGTCCGCAGCGGCGTGCGGGCAGCGGCCTGGGTCTGGCGATATGCCGTGAGTTGGTGGCGATGATGGGTGGCAGCATCGAGCTGGAGTCCAAGGTGGCGTTCGGCAGCACTTTCCATGTGCGCCTGCCCTTGCCGGTGGCACACGAGCCTGCCGCCGTCGTGACCGCACGAACCGAAGGCGCGACGCAGGCGACGCTGCAAGTGTTGTTGGTGGAAGACGACGCCATTGTGGCGGCGGTGATTCGCGGCCTGCTCGAACGGGCAGGGCATCAGGTGCGCTACGTGGGCAACGGCCTCGCCGCGCTGGCCGAACTCGCGCAGGCGCCATGCGACATGATTTTGCTCGATCTTGATCTGCCGGGTATCGATGGATTTCAGATCGCTCGTTTGGTTCGTCAGCGCGAGGAGGCTGGCCATCGCGTGCCGATCGTGGCGATCACGGCACGCTCGGGTGGCGATGAGGAAACCCGCGCGCGAGAGGCGGGTATGGATGGCTTCCTGCGCAAGCCGCTCACGGGTGAGCAGTTGCTGGATGCGATCAATGAGCAGCTCGCCACAACCGCCGATGGAGCAGCACTGTAGGAGCGCACTTGTGCGCGACCGTCACCCATAGATTCGCCGCGACGTGAGAGGCCGCAGTCGCGCACGAGTGCGCTCCTACAGAGGTGGGCGGCAACGTGAAACTGTGCGCGTTGTTACATACAAGCGAGGATGCGATCAACGAGCCGATGGCAGTGCTACAGGAATCTCTGGACGGCCAGCGTGTCGCCCATGGTGGGAGCGCACCCTGTGCGCGACGGTCGTTACCTGATCCTCTCTTCCGGTCGTTGCAGTCGCGCACAGGGTGCGCTCCCACAAGAGGGAGAGACAGGGTCACATATCGAACTTGTTCACCTCGAACCCGCGACGCTTGTACTCGGTCCAGCGAGTACGTGAGCCGTCACGTTCGGCAGGATCAGCAGCGACCACTTCCAGCACGCGATCGTAGCGGCCTTCTGCGCAGTCTTCGCGCAAATTGATCAGCATCGGTCGTTCCGGTGTATCGATGCCGGGTGGTGCGATCAGCACGGCGGTGAACTGGTCATCGTCGTCGCCGGCGAGCTGGTGCGAGATGAAGCCGTCGGGATCGAACTCCCACAGCAGCTCGTCGATGGCTTCGGCCTGTGCGAAGTCGCGCGCGAGGACCAGCGTGGGCTGCTGCGCGGCAAACGCGCGCTTGGCGAGTTCGCACACCAGCAGCAATGGCTGCTCGCGAAAGCGCGGCTTGTCGATCAGATAGAAGTCGGCGCGAGGCATGGTGAGGCCCTTTTTGTTCGTCATTCCGGCGTACCCCGAAAAGGGGGCAAGGGCCGGAATCCAGTGGCGATACAGTTTGGTTGTTGCGGCCGAGCGTACTGATGTGAAAACGCTCGCGACAACCGATTCATGTCGCTGCTGGATTCCGGCCTGCGCCGGAATGACGGCAGAGAGAAATTACGCGGCGCGATCGATCAGCCACTGCACCAGCAGCGACACCGGTCGGCCGGTGGCCAGGCCCTTGCGGCCTTCGTCCCACGCGGTGCCGGCGATATCCAGGTGCGCCCAGCGCTGGCCATCGGTGAAGCGCGACAGGAAGCAGCCCGCAGTGATGGCGCCGGCATTCTTGCCGCCGATGTTGGCAATGTCGGCAAAGCCGGACTCCAGCTGCACCTGGTAGTCGTCCCACAGCGGCAGGCGCCACGCGCGATCCAGCGTGTTTTCACCGGCAGCGATCAGCTCGGCGGCCAGATCGTCGTGCTTGCTCATCAGGCCGCTGGCGTGTTTGCCCAGCGCGATCACGCAGGCGCCAGTCAGCGTGGCGGCGTCGATCAGCACCTTCGGCTCGAACGTCTTGGCGGTGTAGGTGAGCGCATCGCACAGGATCAGGCGACCTTCCGCGTCGGTGTTGAGCACCTCGATGGTCAGGCCCGACAGGCTGGTCAGCACGTCACTGGGGCGGTAGCTGTCGCCATCGGGCATGTTCTCGACCGCCGGCACCACGCACACCAGGTTCACCGGCACCCCCAGCTTCACGGCGGCCACAAAGCTGCCGAGCACGCCGGCGGCGCCGCCCATGTCGAACTTCATCTCTTCCATGCCCGGACCGGGCTTGAGGCTGATGCCGCCGGTGTCGAAGGTGATGCCCTTGCCGACGAAGGCGTAAGGCTTGTCGCCTTCCACGCCACCCTTGTACTCGAGGATCACCAGCTTGGGCTTGTTGGTCGAGCCGCGACCCACGGCCAGCAGTGAGCCGAAACCGAGCTCGCCCATCTTTTCATGATCGAGCACGCTGCAGCTCACCTTGTCGTTCTGCGCGGCGAACTGCTCGGCCTGGCTCGCGATGTAGGCGGGGTTGCAGATGTTCGGCGGCAGGTTGGCCAGTTCGCGCGCAAAGCGCACGCCTTCGGCGATGGCCACGGCCTGCTGCAGACCTGCCTTGGCGTCATCGCCAGCGGCAAAGGTCACGGCGCCCAGCTCCGGCTGCGCGGACTTTTCGCGCGGCTTGAAGGTGGCGGTGTAGCGATAGGCAGCAAAGTCAGCGGCGAGCACCGCCGTGCGCACGCGCCATGCGGCGTCGTGACCCGGCACATCCACCTCGGCGAGGTAAGACACGGCGCTGTCGATCGGCAGGCGACCCAGGGCACGCGCCGCTTCGATATTCACCTTCTGGAAGCGTGCACCATCGAACGACTTCTGCGTTCCCAGTCCCACCACCAGCACACGCTTGGCGGCGACGCCCTCGGGCGCGTACAGCACAGCCGTGGTGCCGGCCTTGCCGTTGATGTCCCCGCTCTCCACCTGGCGCTTGATGGCGCCGTGCGCGGCGGTATCAATGCGGGCGGCGGCGCTGGTGAGCACACCGTTCTCATAGACGCCGACCACCACGCAAGCGGTTTCGACGGTTTCGGGAGCGGAGGAGCCGAGGCTGAACTGGAGAGTCATGAAGATGTCCTGCGGAAAGGTCCGGAATGGCCCGGACAGGCTAGACTTGGGGTTTGCCGACCCTCAAAGGGCGGCGCCAAGCCCTTCATCTTATCGCATGTCGAGAACCTGTCCCCAAGAACCGGGTTACACTTCACCGTTGTTTCTCATCCCGCACGCTCCCCGGCGTGGTGGGCTTCTGCGAGCGTGAGGACCGGTTCTGAGCATCCTCGATCGTTATTTCCTGCGTGAGCTGGCACAGACCGTAGCCGCCACCGCCATCGTGCTGCTGGCCATCATGGCCGGCACCTCGTTTGCGCACGTGCTGCAGCAGGTGGCCAACGGCAGCTTCCCGGCCAGTGTGATGTTCCAGGTGCTGGGCCTGAACATGCTCGATGGCCTTACCACGCTGTTGCCGCTGTCGGCCTTTCTGGGTGTGCTCAACGGCCTGGGCCGCATGTATCGCGAAAGCGAAATGCACGTACTGGCCTCGTCCGGCATGGGCGCTTCGGGCCTGCTGCGCCCGGTGGCGATTCTCTCGATCGGCGTGGCGGTTCTGGTGGGCACGGTGTCGCTATGGCTGGGGCCATGGGCGGCGCGGACCTCCGATCAACTGGTGGCCGAAGCGAATCGTTCGGTGATCGCCGCCGGCCTGGATGCTGGACGTTTCACTTCGCTGCCTGGTAAGGGCGGCATCATTCTGGTGGATGAGCTGAGCCGCGACGGCAGCACCCTGGGCAGCACTTTCATCGCCACCGAGCGCGCCGGAAAAGACAACGTCACGCACATCAAGCTGGTGACCGGCAAGCGCGGCCAGCTCTATCAGGAAACCGACGGTAATGGCCGCTTCCTGGCGTTGAAGGACGGCTGGCAGTACGACATCCCGCTGGGCGCGGATAACTGGCGCAAGATGCAGTACGAACGCAACGACGCCTCGCTGGACAACATCCAGTCCGACCAGGATGCGGAAGATCCCGCGCACTCGCTCTCCACCTTGCAGCTGCTGCGCACGGACAACCCCGATACACGCGCCGAGTTCGCATGGCGCACCATTGCGCCGGCGATGACGCTGGTGCTGCTTGCGCTGGCCTTGCCCATGTCGCGCCAGAGCCCGCGTGAACCGCGCTTTGGCCGCTTGTTGCTGGCGGTGCTCAGCTTCTACTTCTACTACTTGCTGCTGGCGTTGTGCCGCGGCCAGATCATCAAAGGCCACTGGCACCATTCGGCGCCGATGTGGATGGTGACCTTCGTCGTGTTCGGTATTGCCGTATGGATGTTCCGTAACCAGTACGCCGAACGCAAACCGCGAAGGGCGGGTGCCTGATGGCCGCCTTGCGCATACGCCGCGTCGACTGGCTGGTCGGCATCACCGTTCTCGGGTCGATGCTGATGGTGTGGCTGGTGATCACCGGTCTCGACGCCGTCTTCCAGTTCCTGCGTCAGCTCGGCAACGTCGGCAAGAACGGCTTCACCATCACCAACGCCGTGGTCTACGTGCTGGTGACATTCCCGCGTCGCCTGTACGAAATGTTCGGCAATGCGGCGCTGATCGGCGGCTTGCTGGGCCTCGGCGGCCTGGCCTCCACCAACGAGCTGACCGCGCTGCGCGCCTGCGGCCTTTCCAAACTGCGCATCGCCGTATCGGCGGTGGGCGTGGTGGCCATCATGGTGGTGGCGGTGGTGATTCTTGGCGAGACGGCGGCACCGTGGGGTGACCAGCAGGCTCAGGCGATGCAGCTGCGCCTGAAGTCGAACAACGCAGGCATGGTCGGCAACTCCGGCCTGTGGGAGCGCGACGGCAACAACATCATCAACGTCAAGAGCTGGATGGCACGGCATGAGGGCGCGATCGACAAGGTCGAACTGAACGACGTGCGCGTGTTCCACATGACGCCGGATGGTCAGCTGGACCGTTTCGACTGGGCCGTTTCCGCGCTGCACGATGGCAATCACTGGGTGATGAAGAACGTGCAGAGCACCGTGCTCGACGAGCATGGCGTGCGCCGCACACAGGCTGCCAGCCAGCAGTGGGAAACCAACCTCAATGCGCAGGTGCTGGCGCAATCGGTGATCCAGGTTCAATACCTGCCGATGCGCGCACTTTGGCGCAACATTCAATACAACGAGCGCAACGGACAGAGCACCACGGTATTTGCCAGCGCGTTCTGGACCCGTGCGCTGTATCCGCTGAATGTGCTGGTACTGGTGTTGTGCGCCATGCCGTTCTCGTTCGGCACGTTGCGTTCGGGTGGTCTGGGCAAGCGCATGTTCATCGGCATGTTGCTGGCCATCGGCTGGTACTTCCTGCAGAAGGCGATGGTGAACTTCGGTACGGTTTATGGCGTGCCGCCGTTCCTGGCCAATATCCTGCCGGCGATGATTCTGGCGTTGATTGCGTGGTTGTATTTCCGCAAGCACGGATAGCAGCAAAGCACTGCCTCTGTTTGTAGGAGCGCACTTGTGCGCGACCGCCGCGTCATGCAGACCCCGCTACGCCGGGTTGTCGCGCACAAGTGTGCTCCTACATTTTTGGCGGCGCCTCGAGCGTCAGTCTCCCTCAGCTGTGTCCGTTGGCTCCGCATCCGCCACGAACTGCCCATCCTCCGCCAGTCGCGCAAACAGCCCGCCCTGGCGAATCAACTCATCGAAGCGTCCCTGTTCCACCAGACGCCCCTGATCGAGCACCAGAATCAGGTCAGCATGGCGCACGGTCGACAAACGATGCGCGATAACGAAGGTCGTACGGCCCACGGTCAAACGATCGAGCGCGCGCTGTATGCGTGCCTCCGTTGCGTTGTCGAGGGCGCTGGTGGCTTCGTCCAGGATCAGGATAGGCGCGTCTTTGAGCATGGCGCGCGCAATCGCCAGGCGCTGCCGTTCACCACCGGATAGCGAGCGACCACGCTCTGCAACAAGCGTCTCAAGACCTTCGGGTTTTCGAGCGATGAAGGCAGCGGCTTCCGCGGCGGCGACCGCTTCTTCGATGGCTTGCGGGTCGGCTTCGGGGTTGCCTACGCGCAGGTTGTCGAGAATGGATCGGTAGAACATGCCCGCATCCTGAAACACCACACCGATGTTCTGGCGCAGTGATTCCAGTGTCACGTCGCGGACATCATGGCCGTCGACGGTGACGCGGCCCTCGCTGGGGTCGTAGGCGCGATACAGCAGGCTGAGGGCGGTGCTTTTGCCGGCGCCGGTGGGGCCAACCAGTGCAATGGTGCTGCCGGATGCTGCGCGAAAACTCAGGTTGTGCAGGGCAGGCTGCACCGGGTCATAGCCGAAGCTGACGCGGTCGAACACGACTTCGCCGCGTACCCGCGGCAGCGTTATGGCGTTGGGACGATCTTCGATCTCCGAGCGGCGATCCAGTACGGCGAAAAAGTCCCGCAACGATTGCGATTGGAAGAACAGGTTCGACAGGAAGGTGGCGAACTGTTCCAGTCGACCAATCAGCAGCATTGAGAAGCCGACGAAACTGACAATGCCGCCCACGCTAATCTCACCACGCGCGTGCAGT
Organism: Dyella sp. PARNA 12/25; assembly: GCF_055702865.1. Lineage (NCBI taxonomy): Bacteria > Pseudomonadati > Pseudomonadota > Gammaproteobacteria > Lysobacterales > Rhodanobacteraceae > Dyella > Dyella sp. PARNA 12/25. The sequence continues at coordinate 219,676 of NZ_JBVQCI010000007.1, forward strand.
GTTGCGCCGACCGCGAAGATCGCCACGATGGTGAGTGTGCTGGCCGCGCGATTAAGTACAGACAGAATGGCCCAGCCGCGTAACACCGGGTATTGCGCGTTGAGTGTCCTTTTCATCAAGTCGTGCAGGGCGCGTGACTCCGCCGCCAGTCGCGTAAAGCTTTGCACAACGGTCACGTTGCCGAACACGTCACCTGCTCGCGTAGCAATTTCGTGGTGCAGTTCTTCCACTTCGCCTTGCGCCTTGTGCGTGCGTTGCACCGCAATGGCATTGAACACGGAAAAGCACACCAGTAAGGCGATCATTAATAGCGCGAGCTTCCAATTCAGCCACAGCGCCACCGGCACCATCACGAGAATCGACAGCAACGTCGCAAGGTGTTCGCGAAAGAAGCTCAACCACAGATTGAACAAGTTGCTGACACCGACATTCATGATGCGCGACAGCCGGCCCGTGTGATATTCGCCGTGGAACGACTGCGGCATGGCGGCGGCATGTTCAAAGAACAACGCGATCGCGGCGAGTCGCCTGCGATGGGCCAACCGGTCGGCATGCAGCGATACCCATACGTTGGCGAGCACGCCGGCAAAACCGACGCCGGCCCAAAGGGCGATCAGGCGTGGTGCGCCGCTGCCGCTGTTTGCACCCAAGGCATCCACCACCTTGCCGAACAGCACGGGCTCGAGGAAGAACACGCCGGCCAGGGCCAGGTTGGCCAGCGCAAGCGTGATCGCCAGTTTGCGCTCGGGTGCGAGCAGACCGATGACGCGCAGGTACAGGCGCAGAAACGACATGCCGTGGCTCCGCTTGACTCGCACCCGCATCGTGCAGGTTCCGTGATGCCAAAGGCTATCTCAAACGGCAGGCCATCGTCCGCGTGAGAAAGCATTGGGTGTGCCCCAGCGCAGGTACCCGGGGTGGAAGATCAACGTACCGGGCAATTCCTACGTGATGTCGTTCACGGCCTACACATATGCAGCCACGGCTGACGCGCAACGGCGCGCCAGTCCTCGTAGGTGACATCCATCGCGGTTGCCCCACCAATTCTCAGACTATTCCCATGGTTAGTGGGGTACGCAGATCGTTAGTGTGTCGTCGCAAATTTCTGTGCTGGGGTCGTCCCGACCTGTCCCCCGAAGGCGGCAGGCGGCGCCAGGCACTTTTCTTCGACGAAGGATGACTGGGATATGGAAGTCCATGGCGGCCCAGTCGACGTGGCGCCCTTACGATGGCGACCGCGTTGGCTACTATCTGGCACGCTGATCGCATTCGCAGCGACGGCTTATTTCGAGTCGGCGTTCGGACAGTCGGTCGATACGGCAACGCAAGAGTTGCTGCGCCAACAAGAGCGTGAGCGCGCCCTGCGCGAACAACTGGAAACCACACCTGATGTGCGCCTGAAGCAGCCGACGACTGTCGCGCCCGATCGGCTCCCCGCGGACGAAACCCCGTGCTTTCCCATCCAGCGCATCGTTCTGGACGGAGACGATGCCGACGCCTTCCGTTGGGCGTTGAGAGCGGCCGACCCCGCACATGATCCGGCCACTGGTCGTTGCCTCGGCACCGGCGGCATCAACGTGGTGATGAAACGCATCCAGAACGCCATCGTGGCGCGCGGCTTCGTCACCACGCGCGTGCTGGCCAAGAACCAGGACCTGCATGCGAGCGTGCTCACACTCACCGTGGTGCCGGGTCGCAAGGCACCGTCGCCGTCACAGGCACCACGCTCGACAACACCGGCGGCCAACTCACCCAGCGCGGTGATGCCGGCAGCCTCACCGTTACCGTCACGCAAGCCCTAGGCAACACCGGCGGCGGCACGATCGGTGCCGAAGGCAGCGCCGCCGTGCATGCCGGCAGCATCGACAACAGCGGCGGCACCACCGTCGCGCACCACGACCTCACCCTCAACGGTGATGGCGACCTCCTCAACCAGAACGGCGGCGTCATTCAAACCGGCGGCGCGCTCGCGCTCAACGCCGGCGGCACGTTTGACAACAGTGCCGGCCAGCTCGACGCCACCGGCGCCGCCTCGATCCAGGCGGGCACCATGCGCAACATCGGTGGTCAGGTGTTGGCTGGTGACGCGAGCACACCCGATGCGGCCCTCGCCATCACCGCCACCAACGGCATCGACAACCGCGGTGGCACCCTCGGCAATCGCGGCGGTGATGTCACGCTGCATGCGGCGACCATGGATAACAGCGCCAGCGGCACGCTGGTCGCCCAGCGCGACCTCACACTTGACATCGCCGCACTCAACAATGCGGGCGGCACCACCTACGCCAACCCTGGACTCTTTGGTGGATTGAACGGGACCGATATGGTGGCAGCCGAAACTCTCCCCAGGTTGGACTACGGGGCGGCGACCTTTGTTGCGCAACACATGGGGGATGCCGATATTCAGAAGAACTACGGATCCAACTTCAACTCCGATTATGGCAACTGGCAGTACAACTGGAAGTCGCCTTCGATGCCAGGCGCGACGTCATCACCTTCGACGCAGCAGGGCTACGACCCGAGGCAGAACAACGTGTAACGCCGACCCCAACCCCGACCCCTGATCCGACACCCACGCCAGACCCGTCGCCTACCCCGTTGCCTGGGTATCTCGTGCCACAAGTGCCGTCCTATATCAGCGCTTCCACCGCCATGCTTTCCTATGGCATGCGCAGTATCGGTACGCTGCATGATCGCCTCGGCGAGCTTCATGGGGACGAAAAGGGTAGTCCGGGTAACAGTGACGAGTTCTATGCGCGCGTGTTTGGCGGCAACTATCAGTATGCTAGCAATCGCAGTGCTGCCCAAAACGGCTACGGCTTTAAGCAAAACGACCGCGGCGTACAGATTGGTGGTACCTGGCTGAGGACAGAGCATGATGCCTCCACGTTCCGCTTGGGTATGTATGCCAGCAGCGGCAAGTCGACGATCTCTCCCAAGGCCATTGATGGGACTAGCACCATGCGCATGAGCGGTAGCAGCGTCGCCGCTACAGGTACTTATGTGCACAGCAGCGGCTTATACGTTGATGGCGTGGTCGCACGTAATTACTACAACACCCATGTGGATACCGCCTATCGCGGCAGCGACATGGCTAGCCTCAAAACGCATGGCTGGGCGTACTCACTTGAAAGCGGTTACCCGTTTGTGTTCGGTAATGAGATTCGCCTGGAGCCACAGGCCCAGGTGATCTATCAGTCGCTGAGCAACAACAGCTTTACGGATGCCGACGATCTGAATGTAAGCACGCGCACCGCGGGTGCATGGACGGGGCGTGTTGGCGCTAACCTGAGTCGCACGTTTGCCACCGGCGGTGGCCAACGCTGGACGCCATGGGCGCGTGTGAATTACCTCTGGAATGCGGGTGCTCGCAGCACAGTTAATGTGATCAGCTATAGGTGGGGTGCCAACGATAGCTTCACGTCGGGCAGCCTGGGGCAGGTCTGGCAGTTGGGTGCGGGCGTCACTGGCGCTCTGACGCGCACGCTGTCGGTGTACGGTAGCGCTGATTACCAGACCAATTCGGGTAGTTCAGGCGAGCAGGGCTGGGCAGCCAACCTGGGAATGCGCTGGCAGTTCTAAGTCAGCGACGGCGTGCAGTCTGGGGAAGGTTGCACGCCGTTTGGGTTTCTACTTCATCGCGCTAAATTGGCGCAGCGCAAGGGCCGTGTCGCAAGACGTGGCCCTTTTTTTCGCAAGTTGAGGGCAGGCCTTTGGGTGCTTGCTACGGTGCGAGGGAGCGATCAAGCTGGGAGCCTATTTTTCCAGCGAGCGACCACCGTGGAACTGATCGATCTGCGTAGCGACACCGTGACCCGTCCCACCCCGGCCATGCGCGCCGCGATGATGGATGCCGCAGTGGGTGATGACGTCTACGGTGAGGACCCCACCGTCAATGCACTGCAGCAGCGTCTTGCGGCCGATCTCGGCTTTGAGGCGGCGGTGTTCGTGCCTACGGGGACGCAGTCGAACCTTATTGCGCTGATGTCGCATTGCGAGCGTGGCGATGAGTATCTGGTGGGTGCAGATGCGCACACGTACAAGTTTGAGGGTGGTGGTGCTGCCGTGCTCGGTTCCATTCAGCCGCAGCCGATTCCGCATGACGTAGATGGCAGCCTGCCGTTGGATAAGCTGGCAGCGGCGATCAAACCGATTGATCCGCACTTTGCCCGCACGCGCTTGCTGGCATTGGAAAACACCTGGCACGGCCGCGTGCTGCCGATGAGCTACCTGAAGGCCGCGCATGATTTCGCACGTGAGCGTGGGCTTGCCTTGCATTTGGACGGCGCCCGCCTGTTCAACGCGGCCGTTGCCAGTGGCGTGCATGCGCGTGAGATTGCCAAGCACTTCGACAGTGTGTCCGTGTGCCTGTCCAAGGGGTTGGGTGCCCCGGTGGGCTCCGTGCTGGTTGGTTCGGCCGTGCTGATCGAAAAGGCGCGTCGATGGAAGAAGGTGGCGGGCGGTGGCTGGCGACAGGCCGGCATGCTCGCCGCCGCGGCGCAGTACGCGCTGGATCATCACGTGGATCGCTTGGCGGACGACCACGCGCGGGCGGTGACGTTGGCCGCGGGCCTTGCCGATGTTCCCGGTGTGAAGTTGCTTGGCCAGCACACCAACATGGTATTCATTGATGTCCCGGCGGATCGTCTGCGCGAATTGGACGTCCATTTGCGCAGTGCCGATATCCGCATAAGCATCGGTTACCTTCCCACGCTGCGGTTGGTAACGCACCTGGATGTGAGCGATGAGGGTATCGCGAGGACCGTGGCAGCGTTCCGTGAGTTCTTTACCCGCTGAGGCGCCGCGCTCGGTAATGGCTCGTTATGGGCCGCGCAGATCCAGGCTGATGGCGCGAAGCGTGTAGTCGCCTGGGTAAGCGGCGTCTTTGAAGGCGAGCCGTTTGGCCAGCCTGCGCATGCTCGCGTTGGTGGATAGCACCGTGCCGTTCATTCTCCGAATGTGCCGTGCGCGCGCTATGCCAATCAGGGTCTCCATCAGCTGCCGGGCAAGTCCAAGGCCTTGCCAGTCGTCGGCAACCGTCACCGCAAATTCGCAGGTCTCGCCTACGGCGTCGGTGACGTAGCGGGCACCACCCGTCATCCGCTGGGTGGAACCTTCGCTGCTTAGCGCTACGAGTGCCACGACATGACCTTGAGAGCTTGGCGCGGCGGGATGCAGAATGTTTTCCGGTACGTCGCGCACGGTCGCGAAGAAGCGGGAATACCGGGCTTCCTTGCCGAGCCGGTCGAACGCGTCATCTAGCATGTTCTCATCTTCGGGACGTATCGATCGCACGGTGACCGTTCGGCCATCGCGCAAGGTCAGGATTCTTGGGCTGATCCTTCCAGTCGGATCAAGGCTTTCCATATTCAACCTCGACAGACCACCGGTCGATATTCGCTGTTGAGTGACTTCGGTGCCCGGCACATGCTCAGGCCATGATGTTGACGCCGCCGTCGATATACAACGTCTCGCCAGACAGGCGGCGCGCGTAGGGCGTGGCCAGGAAGGCGCAGGTGAAGCCGACGTCCATGATGTCCACCAGCTCACCCAGGGGAGCGCGCTGCGATGCCTCGCTCAATAGCCGGTCGAAATCCTTGAGCCCGCTTGCTGCACGGGTCTTGAGTGGACCCGGGGAGACTGCATGCACGCGGATGCCTTTGGGGCCCAGTTCGTAGGCGAGGTAGCGCGCGCAGGATTCGAGAGCTGCCTTTACTGGCCCCATCACGCTGTAATTGGTCACCACCTTGTTGGCGCCGTAGTAGCTCATGGTCAACAGCGTGCCGCCGTCCTTCATGAGCGGCGCTGCCAACCTTGCCATGCGCACGAAGGAGTGGCAGGAAATGTCCATCGCCGCAGCGAAACCTTCGCTCGAACTTTGCAGCAGGCCGCCTTCGAGTTCGCTCTTGGGTGCCCAGGCGATGGAGTGCACGACGATGTCCAGCTTTCCCCACTCCGCGGCGATGCGCTCGAACACGGCTTCAAGTTCGCTGGGTTGCGCCACATCGAGCGGTAGCAGCAGTGGCGCGCTTAATGCCGTCGCAATCGGCTCGACGTAACGCCGCGCCTTGTCGTTCAAATAAGTGATGGCCAGGTCGGCGCCCAGCTCGTGGAAGGCTTTCGCGCATCCGTAGGCAATCGAGTGCTCGTTGGCGATGCCTGTGACCAGCGCCTTGGCTCCCTTCAGTATCGGTTGCGATGCTTCGCTGGACATGTCGTGGCTCCTTCAAGCCGTCGGCGCCTTGCCCACACCTATCCCACCAAGGCCATCGTGTGGCGCGCAATCATCAGTTCTTCGTCGGTAGGTATGACCCAGACACCCACCCGGCTTTGCTGGGTGGTGATGCAGGGGGCGCCTTTGCCGTTGGCCTGGTCGTCCAGTTCGATGCCACACCATGCCACCATGTCCGCGACGCGCTTGCGAATCGGTGGCGCGTTTTCGCCAATGCCCGCGGTGAACACCAACGCATCCAGGCCGCCCATGGCGGCTGCCAGCGAACCGAGTTCCCTGGCAATGCGGTAGACGAACAGATCGACGGCGGCACGGGCACGCGGATCAGCGCTCGCCAGCAATTCCCGCATATCACTCGATATGCCGGACACGCCAAGCAGTCCGGATTGGCGATAGATCAAATCCTCGACGGCGCTCGGCGCCATGCCAAGCTGGCTGATGAGGTACAGGATGACACCGGGATCGATACTGCCGCAGCGCGTGCCCATCGGCAGCCCCTCGACGGCCGTGAACCCCATGGTGCTGGCCACGCTTTTGCAGCCCACCATGGCGCACATGCTTGCGCCGTTGCCCAAGTGCGCGACAACCGTGCGCCCGTTCGCGGCGGCGGGTGAGTAGTCGGCCAACACGCTGGCGATGTACTCATACGACAGTCCATGGAATCCATAACGCCGCACGCCTTGCTCGGTGATGGATGCGGGCAACGCGTATGCCTGGGCCACGGCCGGCTGGCTGCGATGAAACGCCGTGTCGAAGCACGCCACCTGGGGCAGTTCCGGGCGTCGCTTGCGGATGATGCGGATGGTCTTCAGGTTGTGTGGCTGATGCAAGGGTGCGAGAGGCGACAGCGTGTCCAACTCATCGACCACCTCGGGGGTGGCCAATGCGGATGTGGTGAACCGATCGCCGCCGTGCACCACCCGGTGCCCAGCAGCCACCACTTGATAGCCTTCGCCATAGCCGCGCAGGAAGTCGCCGATAGCGGCGATGCCACCTTCGTGTCCCAGAGGCTCCCCCGAAGCAGGCGCAGCGCCCAGATCCGAGGGAAGGGCTTGGCCCTGTGAGCCGTACACGCGAAAACGTGCTTGCGTGTACAAACCGTCCACCTGGCCGCGCATCACAAGACGAAGCCCGCCGCTGACCTCGAACACACGAAACTTTATGCTCGATGAGCCTGCGTTCAATACAAGGATGACGTCGATCATGCGTTCACCCCAGGATCTTCGCGCTTTCGCGCCGCGCCAATGCCACCATCGACGCCACCGCACACGAGGCGAGGCGCGTCTCCACCGAGTCGGCGCGGCTGGTCAGGATAATCGGCACGCGTGCACCCAGCACGACGCCCGCCGCATCGGCACCGGCCAGAAAGGACAGGCTCTTGGCCAACATGTTGCCTGCTTCGAGGTCGGGCACCATGAGCACGTTGGCGCGCCCGGCCACGGGCGACTGGATTTGCTTGATGCGCGCTGCCTCGGGATCGATGGCGTTATCGAGCGCGAGCGGTCCATCGACCAGCGCACCCGTCACCTGGCGACGGTCGACCATCTTGCACAGGGCCGCGGCCTCGACTGTCGAGGGGATTTTCGGATTGACGGTCTCCATCGCCGACAAAATCGCCACGCGCACTTCGGGCAGCTTCAACGCGTGGCCCAGATCGATGGCGTTCTGCAGGATGTCGACTTTTTCCTCAAGCGTGGGTGCGATGTTGATGGCCGCGTCGGTGATGATCAGCGCGGTCTCGTGGTCCGGCACGTCCATCACAAAGCAATGGCTGATGCGCCGGGCGGTGCGCAACCCGGTTTCGCGTTTGACCACCGCGGCCATCAGTTCATCGGTGTGGAGACTGCCCTTCATGAGCGCCTCTGCTTGTCCTTCCTTCACGCAGGCTACCGCGGCAGCTGCAGAAGCCTGGCTGTATGGCGCGTCGACGATTGGATACGAGGCAATGTCGATACCGTTTTCGGCGGCCACCGCCTCGATGCGCGCTCGAGGTCCGACCAGTACGGGCGCGATAAGCCCGGCTTTGGCAGCCTCCACGGCGCCTTCTAGCGAACTCTTATCGCAAGGATGGGCGACAGCCACGGGTAGTGGCGGCAACGTCTTGCAGAGTTCGATCAGGCGCTGATACTTGGCATGTTTCTGTTCCATCGACGCCTCCTGAGGGCTGTCGCTAGCGATCGGTGAACTTGTCAGGCGTGAGTCGGCGTTTCTCCGTGGCCCTTCTTCGGCAGTCGCGACGGCTCGCCGAGTACGCCGCGAATACGTGCCATCGTCGATCGCTGCTGCTCCGTGTGGAGCTCGCTCTTCACGCGCTCATCGGCCGTCAGCGCATCGATGAAGTTCAGCAGCCGCTTGCGATCGGCGGGGGTCGCAAGCAGACGCGGCAGCGTCGCCACGGCTCGCTCCGGTTCGTAGCGCACGATGATGTCCTGCTCGCCACGAATCCGGCGCCACTCCTCGTCGGACAGTGGCGGGAGGTAGTCGGCGTAATCCTTGGTCAGCTGCTCGCGCTGGGCCAGCTTGCTCAACAGCAATGGCTCGCCCTTGCGTTCCAACAGGTAGGCCACGCGCGCCACGGCCTCGGCGTATCCGCCTTGCTCGATCGCGGCCAGTGCCTGCTGTACGTAAGGCAGCTCGCGCGGATCGACCACCGCGTGCGCGGCTTCTTCGCGCGCATGATGTCGATCGGCCAGATGCATCGTGAACATGTTCGCGTAGACCCCGAAGAACAGCGCCTCGGTAGCTGCGTCGCGCAACGCCGTGCAGCAGTCGAGCGAAGCGCTGAGCATCGAGGCGGCAGTCTTTTCGAATGCACTCCAGGGGTTGCTATCGTCGGTCGGTCGGCGATGGTCCTTGGCCGACTTCGCCGCCGGAGGCAGCCACCTCGACCACGGATTCATGTCGGACCATGCCCATCGCTGCACGCGTAGTGGATGCAGTGCACGCAACACTTGCGCGCCCGCTTCGCTCGACAAGGACTCCACGAATGGCTGGGCAAATAGCTGGTAGGCAAGCTGATTGAACTCCGACACTTCGGCAACGGCCTCGAAGGGCTTTTCATCCACGCGGCCAAACTTGTTCAGTCGTGCAGCAATGTCCTCCAACTGCAGCTCGGTAAAGGTGACGTCATAGCCAGTGCCTTGTTCACCGTTCTTCGTCGGCACGATGCGCATGCCGTACAGGCCGGGCGGGAAGCTCTCGATGGCCTCCAATACATTGACGATTTGCGCGTGTTCCTTCTTGGCCACTTTGCCTGACACGAAAATGCCAAGGTGGCCCACGCTTTCGTGCATCAGGCCGACGATGACCTGACCGCGCGCCTTGATTTCTTCCGTGCTCTCGTAAAGGTCAGCCACCCAGTTGAACGCCTGCTGGGGTGGCGTGATGTTGTCACCCATCGAGGCGAACAGAACGATCGGGGAGCGGATGTCGCGCAGATCGAACGGCTTGCCGTCGCCGTTGGTCACTTCACCGGACCACAGCTTGTTGCCTACGAAGAGGTTGCGCGTGATCCACTCGATCTCTTCGCGATTCATCAGGTAGTAGCCGCCCCACCATTTCTCGAAATCGAGGAAGCGCTCGGGCTCGGTGTCGATGTTCTCGTAGAGGTGGTAGTACTTGTCCCAAAACGTGTTGGCGAGATTGAGGTTCTCGAAATTCTGTACCAGCCACGCGCCGTCGAATTTGCCGCGGCCAAGATCGGCCGTGTACGAGGCCAGCCAGGTGCCGCCTAACAAGCCGCCGGCGTAGCGCATGGGGTTGTCACCCTCGCCCTCGCTCCACGCGCCGCTCCAATAGGACATAGGGGAGCCGTTGATGACGATAGGCCCGGTCATGTCCGGATCCGAACTCGCCAGCATCATCGCCGCCCAACCGCCCTGGCAATTGCCGATGATCGCGGGCTTGTCGCTGTCCGGATGCAGGTCGCGCACTTTGGCGACAAAGCGTCGTTCCGCTTCGCAGACGTCCAGCATCGTCTGGTCCGGCTCGGGATCGCGGTAGAACACCACAAAATACACCGGATGCCCCGCGCGCAAGGCGACGCCCACCTGGGAATCGTCCTTGAAACCACCGATGCCTGGCCCGTGGCCGGCACGCGGATCAATGATCATGTACGGACGCTTGCGATCGTCGATGACCACGCCGTCCGGCGGCACGATGCGCAGCAATGCGTAGTTGACCGGGCGCTCGAAGTGCCGCGCGTCCAGCACCGTCTCGTAGTCGAAGTGCAGTACGGGCTTGAGCCCATGGGTAGCCGCATCGACGAAATTCGTGCCGCGTTCGCGCAAGGTGTCCCAGTACAGGACCGACCGCTGTGCGGCATCTACCGCATAACGCCAGCCTTCCAGCGGATTGGCGAGTGCGGCCCATGACTTGAGCAGGCCATCATCCCGCCATTGGGGAGCCAGCGCGTCGCCGACCTTATCGCGGTATTGCTCCAGCGCGTGCTGGGTGCGCTTGCTCCAAAGACGCGCAACCTTGGCGCCGACCTCTTGGCTGTGCGCGAGTTGGATTCCTAAATCCATGACGTGGTACCCCACGAATCAACTGGAGTGTCCGGAGGAGGGCGACGGGATCGTCGCGCTCTTTCCGTGGATTGACCGTGGGCTTTTGCGTATCAGGTGTGTCGATACCGACCGGGCTCAACGGTCTGTCCACTGTCCGACAAAATGGATGACAGGCGCGTGTGCGTGGAGTGCGTGTTGTCTAAAGATGAGGAAAGAGAATTGTCATCTTTGGTGTCATAGAGGCGCAGAAGCAGCCGGTGGCGACATGACGAAGGCCTTTCGCCATTGAAACGGCGGGGCAAGATTGACCCCTCACCCCAGCCCTCTCCCCAAAGGGGCGAGGGAGAAGTGGAGTGCATCGCATGCTCCCTTAACTAGTAACGAGGCTAGCAACCGCTCTAAGCCCTCTTCGCTGTGGCGCATTGCGGTGTAGCCGTACCGCCTGTCGTGCGATCGTGACGATCCGGTCTTCGCAGCCGTCAATGCTGGTATTAATCACGACGCTACGGCAGCCCCGCTCTTGAGGCCGTTTTCTTTGGGTTACTTTTCTTTGACTCCGGGCATCCTGCCCTTCGCCCTTCGGGCCGGCTTCGCCGTTCGCACGCGCTCCTGCGCGTGCGTGGGCCAGCAAAAGAAAAGTGACTCTAGCGCCGGCAGGCGATCGAAACGCCCGCCGCGTAGCCGGCACGCTGGCGGCAGCGTCACATTCAGAGTCAAGAGCAAAGTCACTGGACCCCGGCTTTCGCCGGGGTGACGGTGAGGGGTGGTACGCGTTCTGCGCGTAAGTCCCGCTTTCGCGAGGATGGCAAGGCAGCTTGCTTACCCGTTCTTCACCGGCTTATCAAACTTGCGAATGAAATCCCGCACCTCCGGATAAACCTTCTCGCGCCAGCGACGCCCACTGAAGATGCCGTAATGTCCCGCACCCTCCACTACACGGTGCGCACGACGCTTGGCCGGAATGCCGCTGCACAGGTCGTGCGCCGCTTCGGTCTGGCCAATGCCGGAGATGTCGTCCAGCTCGCCTTCGATAGTGAGCAGGGCCGTGGTGGTGATGGCCTCGGGCTTCACGCGCTCGCCGGCCACATCCCAGAGGCCGCGCGGCAGCAGGAACTGCTGGAACACGGTGGTGATGGTGTCGAGGTAGTACTCGGCAGGCATGTCGAGCACTGCGTTGTACTCGTCGTAGAACTTGCGGTGCGCTTCGGCATCGTCCTGGTCGCCGCGCAGCAGGTCCTCGTAAAAGTCCCAGTGCGAGTTGAGGTGGCGGCCCGGGTTCATCGCAATGAAGCCGGCGTGCTGCAGGAAGCCGGGATACACCTCGCGACCGCTGCCTGGATAGCTCGGCGGCACAGTATGGATAACGTTGCCCTTGAACCAGCTCAGCGGGCGCGTGGTTGCGAGGCTGTTGACGCCGGTGGGGTTGCTGCGCGGTTCAATCGGGCCGCCCATCATGGTCATGCTGCGCGGCGTCTGCTCGCCACGCGCCGCCATCAGCGAGATCGCCGCCAGCACCGGCACGGTGGGTTGGCACACCGAAATCACGTGCAGGCTTTCCGCGCCGATGAAGCGGATGAATTCTTCGACGTACTTCACGTAGTCGTCGAGATGGAACGGACCCTCGCTGGTCGACACCATGCGCGCGTCCACCCAGTCGGTGATGTACACCTTGTGGTCGTGCAGCAGGGTGCGCACGGTGTCGCGCAGCAGCGTGGCGTGGTGGCCAGACAACGGTGCCACCACCAGTACCGCTGGGTCGTTCTTCAGCTTCTCGATGGTGTCCGGATCGTCACTGAAACGCTTGAAGCGCTTGAGCTGGCAGAACGGCTTTTCCAGCACCACGCGCTCGATCACGGCGATTTCCTGGCCGTGCGCGGTCACCTGCTGCAGGTTGAATTCGGGCTTCTCGTATTCCTTGCCCAGGCGATGCAGCAATTCGTACCCAGCGGCCAGCCGCTGCGCTCCCGGCATATGCGACAGCGGACTGGTGGTGTCGCTGAGCATCTTTGCGCTGGCTTCGGCGTAGTGGCTCAGGGGGCCGAGGATGGCGCGCTGCCACTCATGGATCTGATAGAGCATGTGCGTGAAACCGGAAGCGTCTGTGGTCTCCATCTTACCCGGTTTATCCGCTTTGTGTTGCGCTGCCGCATCGTCTCATGCGTGATGAATCAGTCGCTTACGACCGTTTAACGGGCGGCGGCACCACGTCTTCGCCTGCCGTCGGACAGCTTTTTGCTGGGATGATTGACCCTGAAGCGAGGCTCAGCCGATCTTGCGTACTTCTGTGCGTGCGATCAGGTCGTGCACAGCGCGCCGCCGTGGGTCGAGGGCGGCCACGCCGAACCACACGATCCATCCGATGGCGACCGCCCACAGGGCGCCACGGGTTCCCAGCCAGGGCGCCAACCCCAGCAAAAGCATGGGTGCAGCGGCAGCCGGCAGGCGCACGATGGCCTGCATCGGTGCAAGGGCGCCGCCGTCGCTGGCGGTTACGTGAATTCGCCAGGGGCGCATGCCCAGTGTCTGTCCACCACGTAGCCAGGACACGATGAAGTAGGCCGACACCACCAGCGCTTGCAGCGGCTGATACCACCAGGCGATGTGGGCATGGCCGTCGGTGGTGATCAGCGAGCCGCCGGTCACCCGCTGGCACACGTAACCCACCACCATCACGATGGCCACGACAGCCAGCAGGTCGTAGAGCACAGCGGTCAAGCGGCGCCAAAGCGGGCAGGCAAGGGAGTTGGGTTCGGTGAGGGTCATCATCGATCGGCCGCGAATGAAGAGGGTGCTTGCATGCAACGGAGCCGGCGGCGAGCATCGCGTCCATGCAGCAAGAAGAACCAAGTATCGCCGAAGCGGACCGCCGCAGCATTGACGCTTTCATCGAGCGCGTTTGGTCCGAGGATGGCCTGGCCGACCGCACGCTGGAGGCTTATCGCAACGACCTGGAGGGGCTTGCGCGCTGGCTGGGCGCACAGGGCCTTAGCTTGCGCGGCGCATCGCGCCAGCATCTGTCGGCCTATCACGGGCACCAGCCGGTCGCGGTGCGTTCGTTGGCAAGGCGGCAGTCGGCGTTTCGTCGTTACTACGCTTTCATCGTGCGCACCGAGCCGGGGTTCGACGACCCTACCTTGTTGATCGAGCGCCCCAAGACGCCGCGCAGCCTGCCCAAGGCGCTGGCCGAGCGGGAAATCGAGGGCCTGCTGGACGCCCCGGATGTCGGTACCACGCTGGGTCTGCGTGACCGCGCCATGCTGGAACTGATGTATGCCTCCGGCCTGCGTGTGTCCGAACTGGTGGAGCTGCCGCTGGCCTCGCTCAACCTGCGTCAGGGCGTGGTGCGGGTGACCGGCAAGGGCGGCAAGGATCGGCTGGTGCCCATTGGCGAAGTGGCGGCGGAGCGCATCGAGGCTTATCTGACCGCCGCGCGACCCGTGCTTGCCAAGGGGCGGCAGCCGGCGGCGCTGTTTCTTTCGAATCGCGGCGAAGGTATGACGCGGCAGATGTTCTGGACGTTGGTGAAGCGTCACGCGTTGAGCGTGGGCATCGTGTCCAAGCGCATCTCGCCCCACGTGCTGCGCCATTCCTTTGCCACCCACCTGCTCAACCATGGCGCGGATCTGCGCGCGCTGCAGATGCTGCTGGGCCACAGCGCCCTGAGCACGACCCAGATTTATACGCTGGTAGCGAAGGAGGGGCTCAAGCGCCTCCATGCCCAGCACCATCCGCGCGGATAATGGGCAGCTACTGTGACCATTGGCGCGCATAGCCCAACGCGGGGCTGTGCGAGAATGGCCGTCCCCCCAACGTTTCCCTTGTCGGAAACGGTTGTTCACGAGGTTTGCGATGTTCAAGAAATGGTTGCTCGCGCTATGCATGAGCGGGCTCACGTTCAGTGCCTGTGCTGACGACGCGACGGCGAGTTCGGAAGCCGTCATTCGCAAGGCCGTGTCGTCGCTGGCGCCCGGTGTGAGCGTCGATTCGATCCGGCCGGCGCCGATGGCCGGTTTCTACCAGGTAATCGCCTCTGGCCAGCTGGTGTATGTGACTGCCGACGGCAAATACATGCTCAACGGTGACCTGATCGATCTGACCAAGAAGAAGAACATCAACGACAACGGTTGGGCGGATTTCCGCAAGACCGAGCTGGCCAAGGTGCCTGCGAGCGATCGCATCGTGTTCGCGCCGGCCAATCCGAAATACCGCGTCACCGTGTTCACCGACGTCAATTGCGGTTACTGCCGCAAGTTGCATGAGCATATGGCCGACTTCAACAAGGCCGGCATCGCCATCGAGTATGTGGCGTGGCCGCGCGAGGGCGTGACCAACGAAGCCGGCCGCACCACCGCGACCTATAACGAGATGGTGTCGGTGTGGTGCGCCAGCGACCGCAAGGCGGCCTTCACCGCCGCCAAGCTTGGCAAAACCCCCAAGGCTGCCAACTGCCCGAACCCGGTGAAGGACCAGTTTGACCTGGGCGTGAAGCTGGGTGTCACCGGTACGCCGACCATCATTGCCGCGGACGGCAGCCTGCTCGGTGGCTATGTCACGCCAGAGCAAATGCTGAAGTTGTTGAACAAGGCCGGCGGCTGACCGCTCTTTCGCGGGAGCGCCCCTGGTGCGCTCCCGTGGCTGCCTTTGCGTAGCGCAAACAAGGGGTTGAGGCCATTTTGGGGCGCTAGCCCTGCCGGCGGCCGGTGAACACGCAACTTGCTGCGCCGCCGCAGTCTTGCGTCTCCTTGGGGTACAATGCGCGTTTCCTGCATAGCCCCCGTTCCCCGATGATCGCACTCGACGGGCAGAGCGCCCTCTCGCCTTTTCGTCTCGAACGCCTGAACGCCCGCCTGGAAGCCATTCACCGTGGCACGCGCGTCCAAGCTTCGTGGTTCGTTTATTTCATCGACGCCGATGTCGTGCCGGAGGGTGAGCAACGCCGCCGCCTGGTCGAGGTGCTGGAGGCGAAGGACGCCAAGCCAGAACAGGCCTCGCTGTGGGTGGTGCCGCGTCTGGGCACCATTTCGCCCTGGTCGAGCAAGGCAACCGACATTCTTCATGGCGCCGGCTTCGATGTGCGCCGCGTGGAGCGTGGCGTTGCCTGGCAGGTCGCCGGCCTGCCGGCGCTAGGCACAGCCGAGTACGAGGCTGTCACAGCGGTGCTGCATGACGCCATGACGCAATCGGTGCTTACCGATTTGCATCAGGCCAAGCATCTGTTCCTCGGAGGCCAGCCGGGTCCGCTGGTGCACGTGGCACTGGCAGGCGACGCCAAGGCGGCGCTGGACAAGGCCAACAAGGAACTGGGCCTGGCGCTGGCCGACGACGAAATCGAATACCTCGTTGCGCGCTATGCCGAACTGGGTCGCGACCCGTCGGATGCCGAACTCTTCATGTTCGCGCAGGCCAACTCCGAGCATTGCCGCCACAAGGTGTTCAACGCCAGCTGGACGCTGGATGGCGAGGCACAGGACAAGAGCCTGTTCGCCATGATCAAGAACACCCACCAGCACTCTCCCGCGCACACGTTGTCCGCCTATAAGGACAACGCCGCTGTGGTCGAGGGCTACGAGGGCAACCGCTTCTTCGCCGACGAAGACGGCGTGTGGCGCGCCCACCCCGAGCGTGTCGAGTACGCGATCAAGGTGGAAACGCACAATCATCCCACCGCCATCGCGCCATGGCCGGGTGCCGCTACCGGCGCCGGCGGCGAGATTCGCGACGAGGGCGCTACCGGCCGTGGCGCCAAGCCCAAGGCTGGCCTGACGGGCTTCTCGGTCTCCGACCTGCGCATCCCGGGCAAGCCGCGCCCGTGGGAAGTGGAGCGTCCGCTGCCGCCGCACATGGCCACTGCGTTTGAAATCATGCGTGATGGCCCGCTGGGCGCCGCTGCATTCAACAACGAGTTTGGCCGTCCGGCGCTGGGCGGTTATTTCCGTACCTACGAACACGAAACGGGCGAAGCCGGCGTGCGTCGTGGTTACGATAAGCCGATCATGATTGCCGGTGGTCTGGCCAACATCCGCGCACGCGACGTGCAGAAGCGCGATGTGCAGCCGGGCAACAAGGTGATCGTGCTGGGCGGTCCGGCCATGCTGATTGGTCTGGGTGGGGGTGCGGCGTCCTCGGTGGCGTCGGGCACGTCCAGCCAGGAACTCGATTTCGCCTCCGTGCAGCGCGACAACGCCGAAATGGAGCGCCGCTGCCAGGAAGTGATCGACCGCTGCTGGTCGCGCGGCGACAAGAACCCCATCGTCAGCGTTCACGACGTGGGCGCCGGTGGTTTGTCCAACGCGATTCCGGAATTGCTCAACGACGCGGGCGTGGGTGGTCACATCGACCTCTCCCGTGTGCCGTGTGATGACCCCTCACTGTCGCCCATGCAGATCTGGAGCAACGAGTCGCAGGAGCGCTACGTGCTCGCGATCGGTGTGGAAGATCTGGCCGAGTTCGAAGCGTATTGCGCACGCGAACGCTGCCCGTATGCGGTGGTGGGTGATGCCACCGCCGAGCGCCGTTTGGTGGTGCACGATCCGCGCACCGACACCAACGTGATCGACCTGCCGATGGATGTGCTGTTCGGCAAGGCGCCGCGCATGCATCGCGACGCCACACGCCTGAAGCCGCGCGTGGATCTGGTGCCGGATCTGGCCGGCATCAGCATGGATGAAGCCCTGATGCGCGTGCTGCGCCTGCCCACCGTGGGCAGCAAGAGCTTCCTCATCACCATTGGCGACCGCACCGTGGGCGGCCTCAATGCGCGTGACCCGATGGTGGGCCCGTGGCAGGTGCCGGTGGCCGACGTCGCTGTCACCATCACCGATTTCGACGGCTATACCGGCGAAGCGATGGCGATGGCCGAGCGCGCGCCCGTCGCGCTGCTCAACAGTGCCGACGCGGCACGTCTGGCCGTGGGCGAAGCCATTACCAATCTGGCCGCTGCGCCGATTGCCGCGCTGAGCGAAGTGCGTATGTCGGCCAACTGGATGGCCGCCGTGAACTATCCCGGCGAAGACGCCGCGTTGTTCGAGGCGGTGAAGGCCGTGGGCATGGAGCTTTGCCCGGAGCTGGATATCTCCATCCCAGTCGGCAAGGACTCGTTGTCCATGCAGACGGTGTGGAAGGATGGCGACACCGTGCAGCGCACCGTCTCGCCGGTGTCGCTGGTGATCACCGGCTTCGCCCGCGTCACCGATGTGCGCCGCACGCTGACGCCGCAGCTGCGCCTGGATCGCGGTGATTCCGAACTGTGGCTGCTTGACCTCGGCGCCTGCCGCGACCGCCTCGGCGGCTCCGCACTCATGCAGGTGTTCAACCGTGGCGGCGGCGTGCCGCCGGATCTGGACGACGCCAAGCGCCTGAAGTCGCTGTTCGACCTGGTGCAGGAAGCCAATGCCAACGGCCTGCTGCTGGCGTATCACGACCGTTCCGACGGTGGCGTGATCGTCACGCTGCTGGAAATGGCGTTTGCCGGCCGTTGCGGCCTGGAAATCCAGCTCGACGGATGGGCCGAAGCGACGCTGCGCGCGCTGTTCAACGAAGAGCTGGGCGCGGTGCTGCAGGTGGCCTCGGCCAATCGCGAAGCGTTCGAGGCACTGCTGGTCAAGCATGAGCTGACCGGCATGGCCTATCGCATCGGCCGTCCCAAGGAAAAGCTCGGCATCAAGCTGTTCCACAACGGCGAAACGCTGTTCAAGTGGAACTGGCGCACGCTGTTCGAAGCCTGGAACGAAACCAGCTACGCCATGCAGCGCCTGCGCGACAACCCGGTGACGGCAGACGCCGAAAACGAATGGCGCCTCGACGACGCCGATCCGGGCATCAGCCCCAAGCTCACCTTCGAGCCGTCTGACGATATCGCCGCGCCGTACATCACCAAGGGCGCCAAGCCGCGCATTGCGGTGCTGCGCGAGCAGGGCGTCAATGGCCAGGTGGAGATGGCGGCGGCGTTCACGCGTGCCGGCTTTGAGGCGGTGGACGTGCACATGTCCGACCTCGCCAGCGGCCGCATCAAGCTGGCGGATTTCCGCGGTCTGGCGGCGTGTGGCGGCTTCTCCTACGGCGACGTGCTGGGCGCGGGTCGTGGCTGGGCCTCGTCGATCCTCTACAACGAATACCTGCGTGCGGAATTCAGCACGTTTTTTGCCGACGACACGCGCTTTGCCTTAGGCGTCTGCAACGGTTGCCAGATGATGAGCCAGCTCAAGGACATCATCCCCGGTGCGCAGCATTGGCCGAAGTTCCTGCGTAACGCCTCCGAGCAGTACGAGGCGCGCCTGGTCACGCTGGAAGTGCTCGACTCGCCGAGCATCTTCTTCAAGGGCATGGCCGGTTCGCGTATTCCGGTGGCGCTGGCGCACGGCGAAGGCCGCGTGAGCTTCCCGTACAGCTGCAGCCCGTCCAAGGCGAACGCAGCCGTGCGTTTCGTAGATAACCGTGGCAAGCCCACCGAAGACTTCCCGCTGAACCCGAACGGTTCGCCGGGCGGCCTGGCCGGCTTCACCGCCGCCGATGGTCGCGTGACGATCCTGATGCCGCATCCTGAGCGCGTGTTCCGCAGCGTGCAGATGAGCTGGCATCCGGAGAAGTGGGGCGAAGATTCGCCGTGGATGCGCATGTTCCGCAACGCTCGCGTATGGTGCGGCTGATGATGGGCGGCCGCGCTGGGTTTTCTTCCTAGCGTGGCCACTCCCGTCGCACGTTGGTTTGCGCGGGTACTGCCATCGGCAGTGTGGACCGTACTGGTTGCACTGATGCCCTGGTGGTCAGGTTTATCGGTGGTGGTGCTGCTGGCGGTGGGTGCGATTGCCTTCGATCGGCGCATCGTGCACTACGCCGAGCTTTGCCGGCGTGGCTTGCGTTGGGGCTTGCCCGGTCTGTTGTTCGCCGTGCAGCGCGCGTTGGGCGGTGACCTGTTGGCCTGGGGCGCGGCCTTGCTCGGTGCTCTGGTGGGTTTCTCGCTGGTGGCGCTGATGGAGTCGTTGCTGGACCATCGCGTGCGCCGCTCGACGGCGGGCAGCGCATCGCCGGAATGGAGCGAGCTGGCGCTGGCACCGGTAGGACCGCCGGTGCATATCATCGAGCTGGCTCGGGTGAGCTGGAACGAGGTGGCTGGCGAGTTTGTGGACCCGGCGGGCGATCCTGTGCGGTTCGAGAGCAACGGCAACGGTCGCGGGCGGTACGTGTTCGCGGAAGGGCGGGTGATCGACAAGGCCAGTCCGCGTTGCTGCTTCGGGCCCGGTGGGCAATGGTTTGCCGCCAACCTTCCGGGCGGACGTGGCGAAGTGTTGTGGGATCGGCGAGGCGATCATGTGCATCGCCTGATGGGTTGGCAGCTCAGCGGTTGGGAAGGTGAGCAACCATGGCTGGCGCGAGGCAGTGAAGGTGTGCCGGCGCCTGTGCATGAGGTACTGGGCCAGGGGCGGCGACGTTAGCTGGCTCCGCTGTGGCAGTGAATGTTTGAGACAACAGGCGCCTTGCGCATACTGGATGCTGTGAATACCGACGCTTCTGCTTCCTTGTCTTCCGTGCTGCCGGTCAGCGTCGTCGTGGTGGCTGCCGACAGCGGCCCGACGTTGCGCGATTGCGTGCGCCGGGTGCTCGCCTGCGAAGTGCCGCTGGAAATGATTCTGGTCGACAACGCGTCGGCGGACGGCATTCCGCAGGCGATCGCACGGGCACACGAAAACGATGCGCGCCTGCGCGTTGTCTACAACCATGCCAATCTGGGCTTTGGCCCGGCGGTGAACCGGGGCGCGGCGCAGGCGCAAGGGCAGTCGCTGCTGGTGCTCAATCCGGACTGCCTGATCGACACAACCGAGCTGCATCGCCTGTTGGAAATTCTGGTCACGCATCCGCGCGCGGGCGTCATCGGCGCGGTGGTGTGCGACGAAGGCGGCGTGCCCGATCCGGCATCGTACCGACGCGATCCTTTGCTCCGGCGGTCCTTGAACACGCTGTTCAACCGTGGAGGTGAGGGCGTCAATATCGAGGGCCCGATGCCGCACGAGCTGGTGGAGGCGGAAGCCGTATCGGGTGCGTTGATGCTGTTGCCGCGCCGTGTGTTCAACTACCTCGCGGGCTTCGACGAAGCCTATTTTCTGCACTGCGAAGACCTGGACCTGTGCCGCCGCGTGCGCGATGCCGGCTATAAGGTATTGCTTGCCGGTGACGTGCGTGTGCTGCACGGCAAGGGCAGCTCGAGCCGCCATCGCCCGGTGTTTGTCAGTCGCCACAAGCATCGCGGCATGTGGCGCTGGTTCCGCAAGTTTGACCCGGATGCGCGCAAGCCGATGCTGGCGGCGTTGGTGTGGATGGGTATCTGGACGCATTTCCTGTTGCAGATTCCGGGGCAGCTGCTGCGGCTTGCCCGGCGCAAAGTCGAGAGCAAAAAGGGCGTGGCATGAGCCCGACGGCGAAGCGCGCCGCCAACTTCGCAACGTTGGGACTGATGGCCGTTACGGCCGTCTGGGGCTCCACCTTTTTCCTGATCAAGGATCTGGTGGCGCGGATGCCGGTGGCCGACTTCCTCGCGGTGCGCTTTCTCATCGCCGCGCTGGCGATGGTGGTGCTGTTCCATCGACCGCTGTTTCGGCTGAGCCGTCGCGAATGGGTGCAAGGGCTGGCGCTGGGCTTCATCTACGGCATCGCCCAGTTGCTGCAGACCTCCGGGCTGGAACATACCTCGGCCAGCATCAGCGGCTTCGTTACCGGTATGTACGTGGTGTTTACGCCGCTGCTTGGCACGGTGTTGTTGCGCCAGCGATTGCCGTCGGTAACCTGGATTGCCGTGCTGCTGTCGGTGGGCGGCCTCGGTTTGCTTGCGCTGCGTGGGCTGAGCATCGATTACGGCGTATGGCTGACGCTCGCTTCGGCGGCGCTCTACGGCTTGCATATCGTGGGGCTTGGCGCGTGGTCGCGGCCAGGTAGTGCGTTTGCGCTTTCCACCGTGCAGATGCTGGTGATCGCAGCGGTGTGCACGCTGGCGACGTTGCCCGCCGGCCCCACACTGCCGCCCGACACCGGCGCCTGGGCAGCAGTGCTCTACATGGCATTGATCGCTGGAGCGGGCGCGATGCTGGTGCAGACCTGGGCGCAGGCGCATTTGTCGCCTACGCGCGCCGCCATCGTAATGACGCTGGAGCCGGTGTTTGCTGCAGGTTTTGCAGTGACCTTCGGTCATGACGCGCTGACGTGGCGCATGCTTGCCGGCGGTGCGTTGGTGCTGGCCGCGATGTATCTGGTGGAGCTGGCACCGCGCAGCGCTGCGGTGAAGGCGGAAGGGTTACACCACGAAGTGTAGCTACTGCTTTTTTGTAGGAGCGCACTTGTGCGCGACAGACCTAGAGCGCGGTGAAGTCGGTGTTCTGCGATCGCGCACAAGTGCGCTCCTACAGGGGAGCCTGCTTCAATCCTTGCGCTTGGGCGGGTGTGGCTGCAAGGCAATGCGCACCAGATAAATCACGATGGCAATGTTGGCGAGCAGCGCACCCAGCTTCAGCCACGTGAAGTGAAACAACGTTTCGTAGAACTCCAGCGGAATCAGCGAGCTGGTGGCAATCACCGTGAACCATTCCGCCCAGTGTTTGCGCAGCCACAGCCCGGTGCCTTCGGTGGCGAAAATCGCCGCATAGGCGAGCGCGACCAGCCCGATCGCCACGAACTTGCTTGGGCCCAATTCCTGCAGCATCCCTACCAACTTCCAGCGCAGGCCATTGCTGTCGGTCAGCGACAGGTGCTCCAGCCAGTGCACCAGTTTTTCGAAGTTCTGCTCACGATCCAGGTGAAATGCAAACGCCGCCACCAGTATGAGGCAGACCGTTTTCACCGCCTTGTAGATGGCGATGATGCGCAGACCCAGGCTGTGCTGGGCTTCAATTTCCGAAGAAGGCTGCAGGTGAGGGTGGTGATGGTGTTCGGTCATGGGTAACGCGCAGTGGGGCCTGCAGGGTCGTCGCGTGATGATGATAGGAACGTCGGTGAAAGCCCAGTCCCATTGTTAGGGCGACACTGATTAAGTATCGCCGTCGTCATGATGTCTGGAAGGCCCGCAGGTTGTGCTGCGTGGCGCAGGGAAGACTGGCCGTCTTGCCAAGCCGCGCGGCGCCGCCTGCGGGCCTTCCAGACATCACCCCAACATTCAAAAATCAGTAGGTGGGGCCAGCCCTGTCTGTCCGCACGCCTTCGGTCCCTTGGCTCGACAGACGGCCAGTCTGCGTTCGCCAAGGCCCCTGTGGCCTGCGAACAGACAGGGCTGGTGACGACGGCGATACTTAGTCAGTGTCGCCCTACCGCAAAAGGCCACACCTCGAGCGGGGCGTGGCCTTTGCCTGAACAAAATGGCGGTACTAGCAGCAGCGCCCGCCCGTACCCTTGTAGCGGGCGATCTGCCGTTCGCGGAAAAACTCCTTGTAGCTCGGTACCGGGCGGTCCGGATGGTGCTCGCGCAGGTGCTTCACGTACACGTCGTAATCCGGAATGCCGCAGCTGAGGCGGGCGGTTTGCACCGCCCACTTCCAGAAGATCTGCAGGTTCGCGTTCATGTTCGCAACCCTCAATGGGTGGTCACATTGGCCAATGCCACGTACGGCTCTTCTTGCGCTGTCGCGTGGTTGATGCCCCATGCCTTCACGATCGCAGCAATGGCAAAGCCGAGCATGGTGAGTATGAGCAGGATGAAGATGCCGGTGAGTATGGCGTCCACATTGTTGTTGGTGATGATGCGCTGCATTTCCTCGACGGTCTTGGCTGGCGCCAACAATTGGTGAGCATCCAGTGCCTGCTGGTACTTCTGGGCGGCAGCCGTAAAGCTGATCGGGCCCCACAGCTTCTCAAAACCAGCGGTCAACGTGCACACCACCAGCCAGCATGCCGGAATACCCGGCACCCACACATAACGCTCGCGCTTGAGTTTCACCGTCACTACCGTGGCCAGCATCAGCGCGACAGCGGCCAACATCTGGTTGGCAATGCCGAACAAGGGCCACAGCGTGTTGATGCCACCCAGCGGATCCACCGCGCCCTGGTACAGGAAGTAACCCCACAGACCCACGCAGATGGCGGTGGCCAGCAGATTGCCGGTCCACGATTCAGTGTGCTGCAGCGGCTTGTAAACGAGGCCGGCGATCTCCTGGATCATGAAGCGGCCCACGCGCGTACCGGCATCCACCGTCGTAAGGATGAACAGCGCTTCGAACAAGATCGCGTAGTGGTACCAGAACGCCATCATGCCTTCGCCGGGAATGATGCCGTGCAGCAGCTGGGCCATGCCCACCGCCAAGGTCGGTGCGCCACCCGCACGGCTGAGAATGCTTGTTTCACCAATGTTCTTCGCGGTGTTGAGCAGCTCGTCCGGCGTCACCACGAAGCCCCACTGGCTGATCGCGGTGGCCGCATCCTGCGCGGTGGTGCCGATCAGTGCCGAAGGCGAGTTCATGGCGAAGTACACGCCCGGGTGCAGCGACGCGGCAGCCACCAGCGCCATGATGGCGACGAAGGCCTCCATCAACATGCCGCCGTAACCCACCATGCGTGCCTCGCCTTCGCTGGCCAGCAGCTTGGGCGTGGTGCCTGAGGCGATGATCGAATGCCAGCCCGATACCGCGCCGCAGGCGATGGTGATGAACAGGAACGGGAACAAGTTGCCCTGGAACACCGGGCCGGTGCCGTCAATGAACTTGGTGAGGGCCGGCATCTGCATGGTCGGCGCAGCCAGGAAGATGGCCAGCGCCAGCAGCAGGATGGTGCCGATCTTCAGGAAGGTGGACAGGTAATCGCGCGGCGCCAGCAGCAGCCACACCGGCAGCACCGACGCACAGAAGCCATAGGCGATCAGCAACCAGGCCAGCGCCTTGGCGTCGAAATTGAAGGCCGCCGACCAGACGGCCGAGTCAGCCACGTACTTGCCACCCCAGATCGCTGTCAGCAGCAAGATCAGGCCGATGATCGACACCTCGAGAATCTTGCCCGGACGCAGCCAGCGCAGGTAAATGCCCATCAACAGCGCGATCGGGATGGTGGCGGCCACGGTAAACGTGCCCCACGGGCTATGCGTCAGCGCCTTCACCACCACCAGCGCCAGCACCGCCAGCACGATCATCATCAGCACCAGCACGCCGAACATGGCGACCACGCCAGCCACCGGCCCGAGCTCATCGCGCAACATATTGCCCAGCGAGCGGCCGTCGCGACGCACCGAGAGGCCGAGGATCATGAAGTCCTGCACGGCGCCAGCAAACACCACGCCGAACAGAATCCACAGCGTGCCCGGCAAATAACCCATCTGGGCCGCCAGCACCGGTCCCACCAGCGGGCCCGCACCGGCGATGGCTGCGAAGTGGTGACCAAATACCACCCATTTGTCGGTCGGCACATAATCCAGACCGTCGTTGCGCAACACCGCTGGCGTGGCCCGGCTCGGGTCCATGCGCAGCACTTTGTCGTTGACGAACTTGCCGTAGAACCGGTAGCCGATCACGAACACCGAAATGGCGGCGGCGACTACCCAGATGGCGTTGATGGGTTCACCCCGACGCAGGGCCACCACGCTCAGGCACCAGGCCCCTATGATGGCAATGACAGCCCACAGAACCTTCCCTGCTGGGCTTGGCTTAACGACAGCGGTATGCATACGCGTAGCTCCTGGACAGTCCCAGGCAAGGGTCGTCTCGGCCGACCCGGTGGTCAATGCCATTATGCGCCGACGGATATTAGCTATTGGTCGAATGGCCGCCCGTCCCGGGCACACGCCATCGACATGCCCCGCGCGTACACTGGAGAACGTGGCAGTGCTTCCCGCAAGCGTGCCAAGTCAATGACAAGGCGAGGTTTTTCATGATCCGCGAGATTTTGAAGATGGGTGACCCGCGACTGCTTTGGGTCGCGCCCCCGGTACCGGACGCGATGTTCGGCACAGCCGAACTCGATGCCCTGATCGCCGACATGTTCGACACCATGCAGGACGCCGGTGGCGTGGGCCTGGCGGCGCCGCAGATTGGCGTGGACCTGCAACTGGTGATCTTCGGCTTCGACCAATCCGAACGCTACCCGGACGCGCCGGCGGTGCCGCGCACCATTCTGCTCAATCCGGCGATTACGCCCTTGTCGCAAGACATGGAGGAGGGGTGGGAAGGGTGCCTGTCCGTGCCTGGGCTGCGTGGTGCGGTGAACCGCTATACGTTGATCCGTTATCAGGGCTTGGACCCGAAGGGCGGGCGGATTGATCGCACGGCGGAGGGGTTTCATGCGCGGGTGGTGCAGCACGAGTGCGATCACTTGATCGGGCGTTTGTATCCTTCGCGGATCACGGATTTCAGTAAGTTTGGGTTTACTGAGGTGTTATTTCCGGGGATGGATGCGGGGGTGGATGAGTGATGTTTTTCTCCCTCACCCCCTTTGGGGAGAGGGTTGTGGTGAGGGGTGGATGCTCGCGAACACGCGTGTTCCCCTCACCGTCATCCCGGCGAAGGCCGGGATCTAGTGACTTTTCGCTTGGTTGTCGCGATACGGCGACCTGGTTCGCCTGCGACGCAAAGCTAGTCCCCGTGGGACGGCGGGCTTCCGACCTCCTGCCGGAGGCCGGGTCACTTTTCTTT
>NZ_JBVQCI010000008.1:0-245114 GCF_055702865.1 Dyella sp. PARNA 12/25
CGCTTTTCGCTTTTCGCTTTTCGCTTTTCGCTTTTCGCTTTTCGCTTTTCGCTTTTCGCTTTTCGCTTTTCGCTTTTCGCTTTTGGCTTTTGGCTTTTGGCTTTTGGCTTTTCGCTTTGGACTTGCGGGCCCCTATGGCGCGGCGGGCGGGTGGAGGAATAGCCCGAAGGGTGGCCGGCATGGATGCCGGCCAGTTTTTCGACAGGACAGGGATGTCCTGTCGAAAAACCCCGGAACCCGTCCGCGAACCCGAAGGGCGCGCCATCGGGGTGGCCTCACTTTTGGTTACTTTTCTCTGGCCACTCAGAGAAAAGTGACCCGCTGGCCGGCAGGACAGCGGAAGCCCGCTGCAGGCGAGCCAGGTCGCGGAAGCCTCACATCAGAGCGAAAGAGCAAAGTCACAAGATGGCCAGCTTCGCTGTTGTAAAGCGCTTCCCGCCTTCGCGGGGATGACGGCACAAATGAAACCGTGAGGCTAGATTGACCCCTCACCACCGTAAAGGCGGCAATGCCACAACCCTCTCCTCACTCCTCAAAGCCGCGGCCATCCACGGCCGCTCCCCGCGCGCCCCGGATGGGAGAGGGAGCAAAGAGCGTGGTGCATCAGGCAAGCCCAAAACATCGCGGCCTCACCCCATTACGCAAACATATCCACCAACCCCACCGCCTTCACCACCGGCGCGATAGCAGACACCACCTCACCGACACCTTCCTCCAATCCACCCTCACCCTGAGAAGAAGCACCGGAAGCGCCAGCTTGCGCAGACCCATCACCACCATGCCCCTGCCCCACCTGCGCCTGCCCCAACGAAAGCCCATGGTGAGCCAACATCGAATCCAGCTGGCTCAGGGTCTGCTGCACGGCATGCACCGCCTGCGGATGTTGCGCGATGAAACTTACGTCCACGTGATCCTGCTTCACGCTCACCTTGACGTTGAGTTCGCCCAAGTCTTCAGGGTGCAGGCGGACGCGCGCTTCCTTGATGTCCTGTCCACCCAACCACGCCACCTGCTGCCCCAGCTCCTGTCCGAACGCCGGCGTACCAACGGTGGATTGCATGGTCAGCACGTGAGGCGCCGGCGTCGCCTGAGCGATGCCAGTAGTCGGTGGTTGTACAACAGGCGCCGCGACAGATTGCAGCGCATCGAGCGGGTCGCTGCGGTCGTTCCGGTTTGAGTCGGTCAGCGCCTGCACCGCATCCTTCGCAGAGGCGTCGGTGAACGTAGCGTGCGTGCCCGGCGTGGTCGCGGCATCGACGGCATCGCTATCGTCATCACCCTGCGACGACAACGAAAGCGTCTTGTCCTTGAGGCCGTCGAAGGTCTTGGAGAAATCTTTTGCAGACGACAGCGACGCCTGTGCGCCATTCTGCGCGCCCGTCAGCGAGGCAACATCGGCCGATGCGATAGGCGTGGCGGACACCGTTGGCAGAGCCGTAGCGGTAGCCGCCATGGTCGTCGCGCTAATGGCCGCGGAGGATGCATCTGCCGTGTCACCTTGCGCAGCTGCGGGTACATCTGATGGCGCAGCAGTCGCGGGTACGCTCTGCCCCAGCAAGGTGAGCATGGCTGCCGCAGCGGCGCCGGCGGCTTCGGCCTGTGCCGGCTTATCGTTGCCACCCTTCCCACTGTCCGTGGCTTGCGCACTGCCTTGGCTGCCGGGCTGCGCAGTGGTGGACGGTGCGGACGCCTTGGGCGTCGACTGCTGGGCGAGCTGTTGGCGGGCCTGCTGCCACGGCTGTTTGAAGTCGGCGCGCGGGCCGGTGGCGGCGCCATTTGTGCCCTGGTTACTAGCCTGCGCACTCGCGGGCGCGGCGTTCACAGGCAATGCAACGGGAGCACTCATGGGTTGATCTCCTGGCTTACGTCATTCGTTGGCATCGTCACGAAAGGCCTCGCATGGGCCGCCGGTATTGCATGCGTTCGTCGATTTCCGCCTGCTCGCGGCGTTCTTCGCTCTTGCGTTCCTGTTCGCGGTAGCGGTCGATCACGCTACCTAGCGCCTGCTCGCGCGCATGGGCGTCTCGCCACTGGCCACGCACGTGTTCGAGTTGACGCTGCTGTCGCGTCACTTCGTTGATCTGCTGAGCAATCACCTGATCGATGCGTTCGACGAACTGGCGACGGTTGAGCAGCACGCTCACGCTCACCCCGCCCTGCGTGTCCGCATACTCGTCTCGATAGCGGCGCAGCTCGGTCAGCTGCTGCTCGGCCTTGGCGAGTCGCTGTTGTTGTTCAGCGAGCCGCTGCATGGCGGATTCCTGACGCTCGTGCGCCAGGTCGACCGCCGGTTGCAAACGGTTGGCACGGGACGTCACGGCGCGCCTCCACTAGTGAGCGCTTCGAGAGCACCGATGGCATCACCCAGCGCAGTCGGCGCGTCCACTTCCTGCTGCAGGAAATCGCGCAGTCGCGGCCACATGGCGATGGCGTGGTCCACCTGGGGGTCGGAGCCCTTCTGGTAGGCACCCACCGCAATCAGGTCGCGCTGCTGGCGATACGCCGAGTACACCTGTCGGAAACGCTGCGCGGCGCGCAGGTGATCGCGCGTGACCACGGCGGGCATCACGCGGCTGATCGAAGCTTCAATGTCGATGGCGGGATAGTGACCGGCCTCAGCAAGGTCGCGCGACAGCACGATGTGGCCGTCGAGAATGGCGCGCGACGCATCCGCGATGGGATCGTGGCGGTAGTCGTCACCTTCGGTCAGCACAGTATAGAACGCGGTGATGGAACCACGGCCCTCGGCATCGTTACCGGCGCGCTCCACCAGGGCCGGCAGCATGGCGAATACCGACGGTGGATAGCCCTTGGTGGCCGGCGGCTCGCCAATGGCCAGGGCGATCTCGCGCTGCGCCTGCGCATAGCGGGTGATGGAGTCCATCAGCAGCAGCACGCGTTGACCGCGATCGCGAAACCACTCGGCAATGGCGGTGGCGTATTGCGCACCGCGCAGGCGCTTGAGCGGTGGTGCGTCGGCCGGTGCGGCCACGATCACAGCGCGGGCACGCCCCTCAGGACCAAGGGTGTGTTCCACAAATTCTTTTACTTCGCGGCCACGTTCGCCGATCAGTCCGACCACCACCACGTCGGCGTCGGTGTAACGGGTCATCATGCCGAGCAAAGTCGATTTGCCGACGCCGGAACCGGCGAAGAGGCCAAGGCGCTGACCTCGTCCGACGCTGAGCAGCGCATTGATGGCACGCACACCCGTGTCGAGCGGCGTGTCGATCGGCTTGCGCGCCATCGGGTTGATCGGTTCGCGCTTGAGCTGTGCATGTTCGTCGACGTCGAGCGGCCCCATGCCGTCGAGCGGCACACCGTCGGCGCCGATTACCCGGCCCAGCAAGGCCATACCCACCGGCAAGCCGCTGATATGTGCGCACGGCCGCACACGTGCATTGGGCAGCACGCCGTGCATTTCCGTCACCGGCATCAAGAGCAGGCGCTCGTCGGCAAAGCCGACCACTTCGGTATCCAGTTCGTTGCCGTCGGCGGTGCTCACCATGCAGCGAGCGCCCAACGGCGCTTCGCAGCCTTCGGCTTCAAGGGTGAGGCCGACTACGCGACGCAGGCGGCCTTCCACAGTGAGCGTGCGCACGCTAGTGGCGCGCTGGCGCCGACGCGCCAGCCGTTCCTGCCACAGCGCGGTGCGCGAATGGCTGGAAGGCGCGTTCACCCGCGCACCTCGTCCGCTTCGTTATCCATGCTTTCCGCCTCGTCGCCAAGCACGGCATCGACCACGGCAGCAAGGCGTGTTTCCACGCGTGCGTCGAGACGCGAACGCTCGCTTTCCAATACACAGTCGCCATGTCGCAAGGTGGCATCGGGAAACAGCTGCCAATGTGATTCGGCCGCGCCAAGGGTGCGCAGCAGCGCCAAGTCGTCCGGATGCAGGCGTACGCGCAGGCTGCCGGTCGCCGAGGGCAGTGCCAATGCCGCCTGACGCACGGCCTCCACCACCAGATCCGGCGTAACACGCAATTCGTGAGCGATGACCTGGCGCGCCACAGTCATGGCCAGACGCGCCAGTTCGAGTTCCACCAGCTCATCCATCGTGCGCAGCGGGCGGGCGGTGGATTCCAGCAATTCATCCAGCCGGGATACACGCCCGTTGATCAGGTCGCGCGCCGCCGCCATGCCTTCGGCATGACCGGCCGCATAACCTTCGTCGCGGGCCTGTTGTTCCAGAGCCTCGAGATCGCGCACCGTTGGCTGCGCGATCGTCTCAGAAGGTTCCGGCAGCGGTTCCGGCGCCACGGGTTCGCCCACTTCCGGCAGTGCCCAGCGCTCGAAGGCCAGCAGCTTGTCGCGGTTAAGAACGGCGCTCATGCCACCAGCTCATCACCAGTGCCGGAGAGATTGATCGCCCCCGAGTCGGCCAGCTTGCGCGCGATGGCCAGCACTTCCTTCTGTGCTGAATCGACCTCGCTGAGGCGGACGGGGCCGGATACTTCCAGGTCGTCGCGCAACATGTCGGCTGCACGCTTGGACATATTGCCGAAGATCTTCTCGCGCACGCCAGGCTCGGCGCCCTTGAGTGCTGTGACGAGGCGCGCCGTGGGTACTTCGCGCAGCAAGGTCTGCATGCTGCGGTCGTCCAGTTCGGCAAGATCCTCGAACACGAACATGAGTTCTTCGATGCGACCACCCAAGCCCGCATCATGGGTGCGGATGGCCGTCATCAGCTCATTCTCGCGACTGGTGTCCATCGCGTTGAGAATGTTGGCGGCCGCCTTGAGGCCACCCACGCTTGCGGATTTGAGCTTCTTGGTGTTGCCCGAGAACTGGCGTTCCATGATCTCGTCCAGCTCGTTGAGCGCGTGCGGCTGCACGCCATCGAGCGTGGCGATGCGCATCACCGCGTCGCTGCGTGTGCGCGGCGGCAAGTAACCAATGACTTCGGCAGCCTGGTCCGGCTCAAGGTGGGCCAGCACCAATGCGATGATCTGCGGATGTTCCTGGCTGATCATCTCCGCGATCGCGCGACTTTCCATCCACTTGAGCGATTCCAGGCCCTTGCTGGTGCGGCCGAGCAGGATACGGTCGATCAAACCGCCCGCCTTGCTCTCGCCCAACGCATTGACCAGGATCTTGCGGATGTAATCCTCGGTGCCCACACCCAGCGAGGTGTGGCGGCCCATATCTTCATTGAGGCGGGCCAGCACTAGCTCCACCTGATCACGCGACACATTGGTGAGGCTGGCCATGGCGGTGCCCACGGCCTGCACGTCACGCGCACTGAGATGCTTGAGCACCTCGGCAGCGTCCTGCTCACCCAGGGTGAGCAGCAGGATGGCCGCGCGCTGCGCGCCGCCGATTTGCATTTCTGCTTTCATGTTAGGGCCTGCTGACCTGCGTTGCCGTATTCGGTGCGTGCGCCACTACTCGGCCCACGAGATGTCCTTGGCTTATCGGCCCTCTGGTAAGAATCCGAAGGCGATCGCCCGTGCCGGGCACGTGGAGAGAATCAGCCACCATCCTCGCCCACCCAGCTTCGAACCACCTGTGCGACCTGCTTGGGGTTTTCGCTCACCATGCGACGCGCGATGCCGATGCGTTGCTCATAGGCAAGCTGCTGCGACGCGCCGCTGAGGCGAACCAGTTCGTCCCCATCTTCTTCCTCGTCATCCACGCGCACCGAAACGGTCGGTATCGGCGCGCCATTCGGCGTGGCTACCGCAAGACCGGTACCCGGTGCGGGTGCACGGCCAAGCCCGCGCAGCAGCGGCCGCAACAAGCCAAACGCCACCAGCAACGCGACCAGAATGCCCACGCCTTGCTTGATCAGGTCCAGCATGCCCGGGCGCTCCCAGAACGGCTGGGAGGCCGGCTGCGCATCGCCGTTGGGGTCTTGATGGAAAGGTTGATTGATCACGCTGACGCTGTCGCCGCGCGCTTCGTTGTAGCCCACGGCATTGCGCGCCAGCGTGGTGAGGTGCTCCAGTTCCTGCGGCGTGAATGGCACGCTCTTGGGGCCCTTCTCGCCCGCGACTGCCTTGTTGTCCACCAGCACCGCCACCGTCAGGCGCGCGAGGCGGCCCGCCGGGTCGCTCACGTGACTCACGGTGCGATCCAGCTCGTAGTTGCGCGTTGCGCTGCTGGTGGTCTCGCCCGGCCCATTGGATTGCGCCGTGGCGGTGGTCGCGCCCTTGCCGTTGGCACCCTTGCCTGCGTTCGGGTTTGCCGCCGTCGGTTGCGCCACGGTATTCGGCGGTTGGTTGCTCAGTGCACCTGGCACGCCGGCGTCGCTGGCTGCTCCCGTACGCTGCTCGCTGCTGGTCTGTTCGCTGCGCAGCGCCGGATGTTCGTGACCGTAGGTTTCGGTCGCCTTTTCGGTTTCGCTGAAGTCGAGATCCGCATAGACCTGCGCGCGCACCTTGCCGGGACCGACCAGCGGGGTCAGCAGCTCTTCGATGCGTTGGGCGTAGGTGTTCTCGATACGCGTAGCGAGGCGAAGTCGCGTATCGCCAATCGCGCTTGCGCTGCCAGGATCGGTGGTGGTGAGCAGTTGCCCCTGCTGATCCACCACAGAAACCTGCTTGGGGTCGAGGTTGGGCACACTGGACGCGACCAGATGCACGATCGCCGCCACCTGGCTCGCATCGAGCTGGCGACCGGGATAAAGCGTCACCAGCACCGACGCGCTCGCTTCCTTGTTGTCGCGAATGAATGCCGACGGCTTCGGCAACGCCAGGTGCACACGGGCAGCACGCACCGACTGCAAGCCCGCAATGGTGTTGCCAAGATCGGATTCCAGCATCTGCTGGTAACGCGTGCGCTCGGCGAGATCGCTCATGCCGAACGGCGAATCGCTGCCGGGGGCGGCGGTGGTCGCCACGCTGCCTTGCGGCAAGCCCTGTGACGCCAGCTTGAGGCGAATGGCCGCCAGATCGGAAGCCGGCACCATGATCGAGCTGCCGTCCGGACCCAGCGTGTACGGCGTATTGGATGCCTGCAGCGCTTGCGTAACCGCCGCCGCATCCTTTTGTTCGAGGCCTGCATACAGCAGGCCG
Organism: Dyella sp. PARNA 12/25; assembly: GCF_055702865.1. Lineage (NCBI taxonomy): Bacteria > Pseudomonadati > Pseudomonadota > Gammaproteobacteria > Lysobacterales > Rhodanobacteraceae > Dyella > Dyella sp. PARNA 12/25. The sequence goes on from NZ_JBVQCI010000008.1 coordinate 7,017, forward strand.
TAGTTGGGTCCACGCGACCACAGCACGACGGCAACGCCAAGCGCCACCGCGGCGGCCACGCCCACCAACAGCAACAGCTGCCGTGTGGCTGGCGTGCGCGCAAGTTGCTTGAGGTCCAGGCGAGTACCGGCCTTGTCGTCGGTGGTCGCGAGGGCGTTATCGGCCATGGGAAAAGCTCGTGCTCGGGGGACGCGAGGGTTTCATCAAAACACCGGTCAAACCGGCATATTCATGACGTTGTTATAAGCATCGACCAACTTGTTGCGCACCTGGGTCAGGGTGTTCAACGAAAGATCGGCCTTGTTGATGGCGACCATAGTGCGGCCGAGATCCGCACCGGCATCGCCACGCTCGAAACCCGCAGCGAGTTGGCCAGCGTTGGTCTGCGCATCGGCCACCGACGAGATGGATTGCTTCAAAAGATTGGAGAAATCGGTTTTCACCGGCGTCGCCGCGGTGAACGACTGCTCGGGAAACTTTGCCTGTGAGGAGAGCTGTCGCATCTGCGACAACAGGTTGCTGACTTCGATCTGGCTCATGACGGAAATCCAACGCGTGACGATGTTCTGATGTGTAGAAGCACAACGCGTGCCATCGGTTTGGTGGCGCAAAAAGACTTGTGTTCCCTCACCGTCATTCCGGCGAAGGCCGGAATCCAGTGACTTTGCTCTTCGCTTTGCGAGCTACCCAGCCCAAGCGCGAAAGGCACTGGATTCCGGCCTTCGCCGGAATGACGGTGAGGAGTTTTGCTGACGGTGAGGCGAGAATGACGGTGAGGGGTCTGAATGGCGGCGTGGGGAAACCGTCGTGCTCTTACGCCTGCAAACTCGGCTGCAATCCATACTTGCGCAGCTTTTCCACCAGCGTCGTGCGCTGCATGCGCAACAGCTTCGCCGCATGCGCCACCACACCACCGGTAACGTCAAGCGCTTGACGGATCAACCCCACCTCGATGTCGGCCAGGTGGTCCTTCAGATCCAGGCCACCTTCCGGCAGCATCACCAGCGAGTCGGTCGGCACCACGGTCATCGGCTCGCTCATGACACTGGCTTGGCCGGTCATCAGCGTCAGCAAGGCCGCGCCGCGCACTTCCTCGATCACCAGCTGGCCGCGATATTTTTCCGGCAGATCGCTCACCCGCACTTCGCTGTGCGGATAGAGAATGGAAAGGCGCTCGACCAGGTTGTATAGCTCGCGCACATTGCCCGGCCATGTATAGCCGTGCAGCGCATGCAAGGCACCGGCACTGAAACGCACACCACCCAGGCCGCGGCGTGCCAGGCGCTGGTTGAACTCCGCCACCAGCTCGGGCAGGTCGTCCAGATGCTCGCGCAGCGAGGGCATCTCAAGCGGGAACACGCTAAGGCGGTAGTACAGATCTTCGCGGAACTGGCCGTCGGCAATCGCGGCCTCCAGGTTGCGGTGCGTGGCGGCAATGATGCGCACATCGCAACGCTGCGTGCGGTTGCTGCCCACGCGCTCAAACACTCGCTCCTGCAGCACGCGCAGCAGCTTCACCTGCATCGGCAGACTCATGTCGCCGATTTCGTCGAGGAACAGCGTGCCACCCTCGGCCATCTCGAAACGGCCCTTGCGCGCACTGATGGCGCCGGTGAACGCGCCCTTTTCGTGGCCGAACAGCTCGCTTTCCAGTAACTCGGCGGGGATCGCGCCGCAGTTGATGGCGACGAACGGCTTGTCGCGGCGCGACGAACACTCATGAATGCTGCGCGCGACCATTTCCTTGCCGGTACCCGACTCGCCTAGCACCAGCACGCTGGAATCGAACGGCGCCACCTGGCGCACCAGCGCATTCACGCGCGCCATCGGCCCGGAACTGCCGACCAGGCGCAGCTCGGAACGGCGCGCACCGGACGGCGCCTGCGGACCGCGCAGACTCTCAGCCAGCTGCTCGTAGCGCAGCGGAAACTCCACGATGCCCACACGACCGGCATCGTTGCCCAGTCGTGACATCCATTCGGAGTCAGCAGCCAGCAGCACCTTCGCGTCCGCCGCCGCAGCGCCGAGCTGGGCAAACTGACGCTCGGCGTCGGCATCGTTCTGCACGCTACCTACATAGACGGCACGCCATGCGTGGGTGATTTCGTCCACAGTGTCGCCTTCGTCCCCGTGCTGGGGGTGATACCCGAGAAACTCGAGCGCCGACATGATCGATTCGGCCCTGCGGTGATCCGACTCGATCACCAGTACGTCGTACTTGCCCTTCTGCGTCTCTCGTGCGTGCTGCTTCATTGCTGACCCCTGTAAACCTGGATTGCACTGCCTGTGCGACGACGGTCCGTCGTCATCTGCTCCGTAGGTTCAGCAAGAAGAAGGCCAGCCCGGCACGAAATTCCGACACTGCCTGTCAGCGTCGACTGCCGGGGAGCGTCACCTGTATGCGAGATCCTTCGACGGTTATGTGAAGGCGGCTGACAGGTGACTGAATCCACAAGGGAAAAACCGCGAAAGAGGCGCCACAGGAAAGTGACCCTGAGCGACACCCAAGCGAGACCTGCGTCAAAGATCTTTCGCGTCAGGCTCTCGTAACGTGATGCGAGTCACATAGTCGACGGGACCCGTTCCAGAGTTCTACGAAATCGTCTGGCGCTTTTCTGCCACTTTGCGTCGGTGATGGCGGAACACGAGGCGCTCAAGTGCGTCACACGTCGCATCATCGAGCGATTCGAAGGTCACGAAAACGTGATCTGCATCACGCTCGAGCACGTATCGTGCCGCAAGCTCCAGTGGCAAAGCCAGGCAACCGTCGAAGTGAAGCCGCAACAAACCGCTGGCCTCGCCTGCGGGCCAGATCACCGAGGGCAGCACGGCGCCCACGGCGTTGAACTGCAATGCGTAGCGCGGTGGCAACGGGGTATCTCGCTGAAGCAATTGATCGAGCATGGCCATCATCACGTTGAGCTTGCTGTCCAGGCGCAACAAGTCCTGGGCCATCGGGCTTTCGTCATCGACCGGTTCGCTGCGTCGCTCGCTGAATACGGCCAGCGTGCCCAGCACACTGAGATTGCGCTCGCGCAGCGTCGCCCGCTGCAGATCACTCAGCGGTTGCGGCAACGCCGCCCAGCTGACGTGAAGACCATCGTCATAGGCGACGCGCTCAGAAAAGGCCAGCCAGTTAGGGTCTTGCATGGAATTCCTCGATCGTTCCTGACCGCGCGTGGCGCAGTCGCTGAAAGGGCGTGAGGATTATGCGCGCGTTGGTGCGAAACGGCGCTTAGTCGTGACCGGCGTGCAGATAGGCACTCAGCGCGCGATGGCGATGCTGATGCTGGCCCAGCGCCTCATTCAGATGTTCGCGCTGCTGGCCAGCCAATTGACGCACTTCTTCGGTATGCGCCAGCAACGTCTTGAGAACCGGCAGTGACGCAGGATCGGTAATGGAGACTGAGGCCAGCAAGGCGCCACGCTCCGCTTCCAGTGTCGCGACCCTATCCCACTCGCTGTCACGAGCGGCCGAAAGCATGCGAGCGCTGATATCGAGCAGGGTTTCATGGGTCATGCGGATGGCCTCAGGCGGCGCCGGGCGCGCTGCCCTGCCCTGCCAGATACGACTCGCGAATCTGGCGCCAGGCTTCACGCACCGGCGTAAGCAAATCCACCGCTTCATCGATGGCCTGCTCGTCGTCGTTGAGCTGGGCGTGCAGCAAGCGACGGCTCACATAGTCGTAAAGCGCATCGAGCCGAACAGCCAACGCGCCACCGGCGGCATGGTCGAGACTGCCGCGCAGTTCACCGAGAATGGCCTGGGCCTTGCCGAAGTGCAGCCCTTTGGCCGGCACATCACCGCGACGCACGGCGCCACGCGCCTGGTTGATGCGATCGATCAGGCCGTCGAACAACATGTTGGTCAGCTGATGGCGGTCGGCACCCTCGACGCTGCCGCGTGCGCTGGTGTCCTGATACATCGCACTTCCGTTGCGCATGTAGCCGTAGGTCATGACCTTAGTTCTTCGAATTGTTGGAGTTGTTCAGCTGCGCCAGCGCCGTCGTCAGGTAGCTACTGGTGTTGTTGAGCGATGACATCAAGGTGTCCAGCGCGGTGTACTGCTGCTGCAGCTGGTTTTGGTACGTCGCCATGCGCTTGTCCAGCGCCTTCTGCTGCTGGCTGAGCTGCGTCAACGTATTGTTGAGGCTATTCATCCGCGTGGAGATGATGCCGTTCGCGGAGGTATAGGAGTTGAGCGCGGTGTTCAGCGTCGTGGCATAGCCATTGGTGCCAGTGAAGAGCGCCTTCACGTCGTTGCTGTTGGACTGAAACGCCGCAGCCAACTTTTTGTTATCCAGGTTCAGCGTGCCGTCGGAGTTGCGGGTAATGCCAAGATTGGCCAGCGTGCCAATGCTGCTGCCCGGGACCGCACTGCTCATCACCGACGCCATCTGCCGTTGCAACGACGACAGCGTGGTGTCGCCCAGCAGCACGCCAGCGTTGCCGGTGCTCGAATCGAAGCTGGCGAGCTGCGCAACCGTGCTGGCGTAGCTGTTGTAGGCGGTGACGAAACCCTGGATGGCGTTGGTGGCGGCGGTGTTGTCCTGCGCCACAGTCAGCGTGTTGGTGCCGGTGCCGGTGAGGTTGAGCGTGACACCGTCCATCATGCCGCTCACGGTGTTGGATGCACTGCTCACGGCGATGCCGTCGATAGTCAGCTTCGCATCCTGCGCTTCGTTACTGCCCGCCGTATTGAGCGTGGTCGCGAGCGACGTGAGGCCGGCGCTGCTGGTGGCATTGGCGCTCACCGAAAAGCCGTTGGCCACACCGGTCTTGCTGGAGCTCAGCATCAGCTGCTGACCGTTCACACCATTGACGATGGTGGCGGTCACACCCGGGTTGGACGACGAGCCGTTGATTGCGCTGGCGATATCCGACAACGTGTTGGTGCCGGACACCGCCACGTTCATGGTGTTGGAACCCACCGTAATGCCCAGCGTGCCGTTGCCCACGGCGGCGCCCGAGGCAACGGCGCTGCTGGCGCGCTTCTGCGCCGTCGCCAGCTGACTTACCGATAACGTGTAGTTGCCAGGGCGCGCACTGGCCAGCGTGCTGGCCGTGCCAATGCTGGTACTGCCCCCCATCGGTGTCAGCGTGGCGTTGTAGCTGCTGAACGTGCCGACCGCATTTAGCGTGGCCAGCGCACTCTGAATGCCGCTGAGCGCGGAATTGAGTGACGAAAGGCCGGTCAGCAGATTGGTGGTCTGCGTGGTGCGCGTGGTGATCTGCTGCTGCGAGGCCGCTTTGCGTGCATTCACCAGCGCGGTGACGATCGCGTTGACATTCAGGCCCGAGCCGAGGCCGATCGAGCTGATGGTGGCATTGCCGGAACTGGTGTCCGAACTGCCGGAATTGCTCGAGGTGCCTGACGTGCCGGAGCTGCCGCTCGACGACGTGCCGCCAGTGGAGGAGGTGCCAGACGAACCGCTACCGGTATTCGTACTCGAACCAAGCTGGTTGAGCATGGAACTCAGGCTGTTGCCCGAGGTGGCACCGCTGGTCGTCGTCATGATGTGGTCTTTCCTTGTCCCGAACGTATTCCGCCTTTAAGCGGAGGATGTCGAGCCTCCGGCAAAACCTTCGCACGCAAAGGCTTTGCCGGCGGCTCCCGAAACGCTCGGCGGGCTGCGAGGGCAACCCGCCGGGCGGTAAAACCGGCCGCCTGCGGACGCGACCCGGGAGAGTCGCGTCCTGGCCTGCGTCCGTTACTGCAACAGCTTCAGCACCTGCTGCGGGTTGGAGTTGGCCTGCGCCAGCACCGAGATACCTGCCTGCTGCAGCACGTTGGCCTTGCTCAGGTTGGCCGTCTCGGCTGCGAAGTCCGCGTCCTGGATGGTCGACTGCGAAGCCTGCAGGTTGGTCGTCTGCGCTGCCACCGTGGAGATGGTGGACTGGAAGCGGTTCTGCACCGCACCCAGCTGGGCAGCGAAGTCGGCAACCGACTTCAGCGCCACGTCGACGCGCGAGATCAGCGCGTTGGCGTGATCCACGCTCAGCACGTTGCCGGTATCCAGGCCACCGCCGGTGGCCACAGCCTTGGCGTCGTTGTTGGCCGCTGCAGTACCGTTGGCCGAAGAGTTACCGGCGATGCTGGTCTGCGGGGTGGCCTGGCCGCCGAGCGTGGAGGCAGCGTTGATCGAACCGGTGTCCGTCACCGTGAACGAGCCGCTGGAATAGAAGCTCACGCCGCCATTGCCATCCACCGCCGCGCTGAAGCCCGTGATGCCAGCCGCGTTCACGGCGTCAGCCAGGTCCTGCACGCTCGATGCCGTACCGGACAGCGCGTGAGCGGTGCCAGCGGAGTCGGTGATGCTGATCTTGCTCAGGTCGAGCGTCTGCGCAGCGCCGCCAGCGGTCTTGTTGGTGAACGCGCCGGAGAGGTCACCGGTGTTCAGCTCGCCGATGGCGCCCATGTCGTGGGCCTTCACGCTCTGGCCCAGGCTCACGCTGATGGTCTGGCCCACGTCCGAACCGATCTGGAACGACTGGGTCTTCAGCGAACCGTCCAACACGTTCTTGCCGTTGAAGGTGGTCTGGTTGGCGATACGGGTGATTTCAGCCAGGCGCTGCTGCACTTCCTGGTCCATCGACGCACGGTCGCTGGCGGTGTAGGTGCCGTTGGCCGACTGCACGGCCAGGTCGCGGACGGCCTGCAGGTTGGCGGTCACCTGGTCCAGGGCCGAACCGGCGGTCTGCGCCAGGTTGATGGCGTCGCTGGCGTTGGCGCTAGCCTGCTTCAGGCCACCGATCTGCGTGGTGTAGCGCTGCGAGATCGCGAAGCCGGCGGCGTTGTCGGCCGCGCTGTTGATCTTCAGACCCGAGGACAGACGCTGCGTTGCCTGGGACAGGGCGCTCTGCGACTTGGTCAGGTTGTTCTGCGCGGTCAGCGACGAGATGTTGGTATTGATAACGAGAGACATGGATTGCTCCTGCGTAAACCGGTGGCCGGTTCGATTGGCGTTGTTCGTGCCGGCGTCAGGTCCTTCGTGGGATGCCATCCGCCTCAGAGAGTTTTTCGGCGCTTGTTTCGATTACTTGAGCCACTCGCTGCAATTCGTGCTAGGGCGCGCTTTGCACACCTGACCCGACACTGCCGCGCCTCGCCTTCACACAAAAACCACCACAGCGCAGACCTCCTTTGTCTTGACGCCTTGCCACAAAGCCGCGCGTAGTTTGCGTCCAAAGCGCGGCACTTAATTCACTTACGGGACCCTTGCAAGTTCGTCATCCCCGCGAAGGCGGGGAACCAGCGACTTTGCTCTCGTGGCGAGGAAGGCACTGGATTCCCGCCTCCGCGGGAATGACAAGCCCTTGGGACTCCACTTACTTCAAATAGTTGAACAAGCTCATCGACTTCACCTGCGCAAAGATCTGCTGCGAGGCCTGCAGCGCCGACTGTTGCAACGACAGGTTGCTGATCGCGGTATAGGCATCGACGCTTTGCACATCCGACAGCGCCGACTGATAGGTCACGTTGAGATCCTGATACGCACCCTGTTGCTGCTGTAGCGTGTTCAGTCGACCGCCAATGGAAACCTGGGTGGAGCTGATGGCCGCCTGCGTCCGGTCGATCGACTCGATCTGCCGGCTCATCGTGTTGGTCAGCTGCGTGTTGCTCACACCGCTCTGCAGCGCGTTGATCATGTTGCTCAGCGTGCTGAACATGTCCTGCTGACCGCCAGTGCTCACCGACACCGTATCGCCGGCGGCGGGCGTGCCGCTCATGTTGATGGTCATGCCGTTGAAGCTGATGGCGCCGCCATCCTGATAGGTACCCGTCACCGGGTTGCCGCTGCCGTCGAGCACCGGATTGCCCTTGGCATCTGTCGCTGCCCAGGCGCCACTGTTACCGAAGGTGATGGTGTAGCCACCACCACTGGCCGCCTTGGTGCTGTTCCAGGTGGAAAGATCGGTCACGCTGTTGCTGCCGACCAGCAGCGTGCCCGTATTCCCATTGCTGGCGCTCGCAGTGAAGGAGCCATTACCAGCAGGGATATTCATGAACAGGTTGCCACCCGAATCGCTGGTAGCAATCTGCAACCCCGAACCCACCGCCGCATGCTGCTGGTTGTTGTTGCCCAAATAGCTGACCACACCGTTCGGCCCCACCTGGAAGGGCATGGTGGTAGTGCTGGTGCCGGCAAACAGTGCATTGCCGTTGCTGTCCGTAGTGTTCGCCTGCTGCACCAGCTGGTCGCGAATCTGGCTGAGCTGGCTGGCGATGCTGGCACGATCACTGTCGGACAGCGTGCCGTTCACGGCCTGCAGCGCCAACGTGCGCGCAGTGTCGAGCACACTGTTCATCGAGCTCAGCGTACTCACCTCGGTATTGAGGCGTGTGGTCGCGCTGTTGATATTGCTCGTGTACTGCGTGTTGGCCGCAATGACGTGATTGAGGCTCACCACCTGCCCCGCACCCGCCGGGTCATCCGACGCCACGTTGATACGCAAGCCGGTAGTCACCTGATTCTGTGAACTGGCCAGCGCGCTCTGCTGGTTCAGCATGGTGCTGAGCGACTGCTGATACATCCAGCTGGTGGAAAGACGCATGGTGTTTTACCCGTGGATCGCGGAGAGCAGACTGCTGAAGATCGTCTGCGACGTGGAAATGATCTGTGCAGACGCCTGATAGGCCTGCTGGTAACGCACCATGCTGGCCGCCTCTTCATCGAGGTTCACGCCAGCCACGCTCTGCTGGGCTGACATCGCCTGGTTGTAGAGCGCGGTTTGCGTAGTGAGGGTGGTCTGCGCCTGGCTGCCTACGGTGCCGATGGTGGTGGTAAGCGTGCCGTACGCACCGATGATCGACTGCGTGCCACCGTTGACCACACCCTTGTTGGACAGACCCGCCAACGACAGTGCATTGCTGGTGTCGTTGAGGCCGTTGCTATTGATGCCGATGGTGAAGCTATCGTTTGCCGCCGGCGTGCCCGAAGGCGTCACGCTCCAGCCGTTCGCGCTGATGGTTTGCCCCGGCGCATAAGCGCCGCTGGAAAGCACATTGCCGGCCGTATCGGTCACCTGATAGGTGCCGGTCGTGGGGAAGCTCAGCTTGGCGTTGTTCAACAACGCGGCGTTGGTCGGATCCTGCACGGTCACCGAGCCGATGCTGCCGGTGCCGGTGTTGGTGCCGGGCGCTGACGAGGTGAGCGCGGCAGCGGCGGCGATGCCGTTGGGATCGGTCATGGTCAGCGCCAGGCCAGTGGACGCCTGGCGCGTGGGCTGGATCTGGAAGCTGTCGCCCGCCTGTGCGGTGCCGGACAGGCTGAACGTCATTCCGTCGGCAGAATACGTGCCGTTGGCGTTCGCCGTCATCGCCACGTTCTGGCCGCTGGTGGTCTGCAGGCTCCAGCTGGAGCCGTTGTAGCTCAGCAGATAGTCCGAGGTGGTGAGTTGCGAAGCATCGCTGATGCTCGCGGTTACGCCGGCGCTGCCCTTATTGGCGCTGCTCGGAAGCACCGCCGGCGACGGCACGCTGAACATCGGCCCGCCCTGCTTGCCGTTGAGGTCCAGGCCCTTCGACTGCTGCTGGTTGACGCTACTGGCCAGACCCACGGCCGCCTGGCCAAGCTGGTTCTGCACGTTGTCGAGCACGTTGCTGCGGTAATCAAGCAGCGCGCCGAGCTTGCCGCCGCTCACCTTCGAGCTGATCACGGTGCCGGTGCTGTCGAGCACTTCGGTGCGCGATGCGTCGTAGGCGTTCTTGCCGGTGGACAAGGCATACGACTTGTCGCCGCTGACCAGGGCCTGGCCACTGGTGGCGTAGATGCTGAGGGTGCCGTCGGGCTGCGCATTAGTGGAAACGCCCAGGTAGCCCGACAGCGTCTGCACCATGTTGTCGCGCTGGTCGAGCAGATCGTTTGGCGGGTTGTTGCCGGCCTGGCGGATCTTGGCGTTGAGGTCGGCGATGCTGCTGGTCACGCTGTTGATGCTGTTGACGGTGCTGCCGATCTGGCTGTTCACCTGTCCTTGCTGAGCCTGCAGCTGCTGGCCCAGCGTATTGAACACAGTGACCATCGAGCTGGCGCTGCCCAGCAGCGACTGACGGCTCGACGCCACGCCCGGCGTGTTGGCCACGGTGTTGAAGGCGCCGTAGAAGCTGTCCAGCGCGCTCTGCAGGTTGCCGCTGGCGCTGAGCATGCTGTTGAGCGTCGTCGCCAGGCTGTTGTAGGTGGTCGCGCGCTGTACGCCCGAATTGCTGTTCCACAACGCAGTGGTGAGGAAGTCGCTATAGGCGCGCTGCACCGCCTGCACGTTCACACCGCTGCCGATGGTGTAGTTGCCGCCGGAGGGCGAGATGTTCTCGGTCTGCAGCACCGTCTGCCGGCTGTAGCCGGGCGTATTGACGTTGCTGATGTTGTTGCCGACGGTCGACAGCGCCACTTGCGCGGCGTTGAGTCCTGAGGCACCGATATTGAGAAGGTTAGACATTAGTCATTCCGGAGCGTGACATTAAGGGGCCTCGAGTAGATCGTCATTCCCGCGAAGGCGGGAATCCAGTGTCCTCCACGCCGCCAAAAGCGAAGGCACTGGATCCCCGCCTTCGCGGGGATGACGAGCTACGTTGTGGTTCCTCGAGATTTCCATCAGGGATTCGGCTTGCGGCCAACTTTCTTGAGGGCGTCCTGCCCGATGGCGTCGAGTGCGTCACGCATCGCAGGGCTGTTGGCAATCGCCACGATCTTTTGCGCATACGCGGGGTCGGTGGCGTAACCGCCATTGACCAGCCCGCGCGCAAAGCCCACCACGTCTTCGCCGTGGTTCAGCGCCCTGGCATAACGGGGGTTGTCTGCAATGAGCTGGGCATAGTCGTCAAACGACTGGCCCGGGTTGTCATACGAGCGGAACTGGGCGCGACGGCGAACCGGCACGCCGTCCTCAAACTCGAGCGTAGGCACGCTGACCTTGTCACCACCCCAGCTGCTACCGGCCTTCATGCCGAACAGGTTGTTGCTGGTGTTGCCGTTGCCATGGGTAGGCATGTGCTGGCCCCAATTCGTTTCCAGCGCGGCCTGAGCAAGCACGGCGCGTACCGACACGCCGAGCTTGTCGGCTGCCTGTTGGGCGTACGGCGCCAGCTGGCGCACGAAATCCTGCGCATCGTCCGGCAACCACTTGAGCACTTTTTCACCGGCCGAACGGGCCGTACCGGCCAGGGAGCGAAGGCGCTGCTGCCAGTTGTCATCAACGCTGGCCGCGCTCGCCTTGTCCGCGCCGTTGGTCAGAGCACCGCCCAGCTGACGCACCAGCATCTGAGCAATGCCGATGCCGTTGCCATGCTGCGACAACTGGATCGACAGCTGCTGGTCGAACATGTCGCGCCAGGCATTGCCGGCTTCGCTGTCGAACAGACCATCGCCGGCGCTCGCCTCGCGCATCGACTTCAGCATCATCTGCGTGAAGATCGACTCGAACTGCTTGGCCACGGCGGGCAAGGCTGCCTTGGCGTCGCTTTGCGCGCTTTGCCGCAACGACTGAAACCCGGACAGATCGGTCCAGGTGTTCAGGCTATTGGCGGCATCGCCGGTGATCGCCATCAGATGACCACCAGCTCCGCATGCAGCGCGCCAGCTTGCTTGAGCGCCTGCAGGATGGAAATGAGATCAGTGGGCGACGCGCCTACCCGGTTCACCGCGCGCACGATGGTGTCGAGGTTGGTGCCCGGGCCGAACTTGAACATGTGGGCGCCGTCTTCGCTGACCTGCACGTCGCTCTGCGGCACCACCACCGTCTGGCCACGACCGAACGGCTGGGGCTGGCTGACCTGTGGCGTCTCGGAGATGGTGACCTGGATGGAACCGTGCGCCACCGCTGCCGGTGTCACGCGCACTTCCGAACCAATGACCACCGTGCCGGTGCGCGAATTGACCACCACGCGTGCCGGTGCGTCACCCGGCGTGACTTCAATGCCCTGGATCGCCCCCAGCCACGCCACGCGCTGACTGGGATCAACCGGCCCACGCACGCTCACCGAACCACCGTCAACAGCGCTGGCCGTGCCGGCGCCATAGGTGCGATTCACCGCCTCCGCGATGCGCGTGGCCGTGGTGAAGTCGGCGGTGTTGAGATTGAGCATGAGGTCGCCGCCGTTGGAGAACGACGAAGCAACCGCGCGTTCGACCGTCGCACCGTTGGGCACGCGACCGCTCGCGGAAATATTGATCTGCACGCTGGAGCCGCTCTTGCCCGACGCGCTGATGCCGCCCACCACCACACTGCCCTGCGCCATGGCGTAGACGTTGCCATCCGCACCGCGCAGCGGTGTCATCAGCAGCTCGCCACCGCGAATGCTCTTGGCGTTGCCGATGGAAGCCACGGTGATGTCGATGGTCTGGCCCGGCTTGGCGAACGGCGGCAGCTGCGCCGTCACCGTCACCGCGGCGGCGTTCTTGAGCTGCGGGCGTACGTTGGCCGGCACCGTGATGCCGAACTGCACCAGCATGTTCTCCAGGCTCTGCGTGGTGAACGGCGCCTGCGTGGTCTGGTCACCGCTGCCATCCAGACCCACCACCAGACCGTAGCCGATCAACTGATTGCTGCGCACACCGCCCACCTGGGCCAGGTCGCGGATCTTGTCGGCATGCACCGGCGCAGGCAGCGTGGCCATGGCCAGCGACATGATGGCCAGCAACAGACCGCCGAGCTTGCACGCGAGCATGCGCTGCAGGTTCCGGACGTTCATCAGTAAGGCATCCATTTGGAACTGAAGAAGCGCGACAGCCAGCCCTGCGTATTCGCATCCGCCAGCGTACCCTTGCCGGTATAGGCAATCCGCGCATCGGCGACGCGTGTCGAAGGCACGCTGTTGTCCTGCAGAATGTCCTGCGGACGCACGATGCCGGAGATGCGGATCATTTCCTGACCCTGATTGATCGCGAGCATCTTCTCGCCGCGCACCAACAGATTGCCGTTGGAAAGTCGCTGCGCCACGGTGACGGTGATCGAACCATTCAGCTGGTTGCTCTGGGTGCTGTCACCCGTGCCATCAAAACTGCGATTGCCGTTGGTGGTGATGTTGGCCGTCTTGCCGTTGAGCGTCAGCCCCTGACCAAGAATCGTCGGCGCAGCGATATTGGTAGCGTCTTTCTTGCTCGTGCTTGTGCTGGCCTTCTTGGATGCCTGCGTGCTCTCCACCAGCGAAATCGTCAGGATGTCGCCCACGCGATGCGCGCGCGCATCGTTGAACAACTCCATGCCCTGATCGGCGTGATAGATCGAGCCATCCGTCGGCGGCGCCGATGCTTGTTCCTGCGGCATGGTGGCCGCCCACTGATGGTCGTCACGTGGCGCTGGCATGACGCAACCCGCCAGCGATGCGACCGCGAGCACCACAGCGATTCGAGGAAGGATGCGGAAAGACAGCATGGCAGTACTCACATCTTGTCGGTCAGGGCTTGCAGCATCTGGTCGGTGCTGCTGATTGCCTTGGAGTTCATTTCGTAGGTGCGCTGCGTCTCGATCATGTTGACCATCTCGGCCACCACATTGACGTTGGAGGACTCCAGCGAACCCTGCAGCAGCGAACCCATGCCATTGAGTGCCGGCTGTCCGGTCTGCGGTGCGCCGCTGGAGGCGGTTTCCACGTACATGTTCTGGCCCACCGGCTGCAGGCCGGCAGGGTTGATGAAGTCGGCCAGCTGCAAGGTGCCGAGCGTGGCCGGCGTGGCCGACGCCGTGGTGGTGGCGCTGATCGTGCCGTCACTACCGATAGTCAGGCTCTGCACGTTCGGCGGCACGGTGACGGCAGGCTCCAGCGGATAGCCGTCCGAGGTCACCAGCTGGCCGTTGGCATCGGTATGCAGTGAACCGTCACGCGTATACGCCACGGTGCCATCCGGCATGCTCACCTGCAGAAAGCCGCGGCCCTGGATGGCTACATCCAGCGAGTTGCCGGTCTGGGTGATATTGCCTTCGGTAAACAGTTTCTCGTTGCCCACCACGCGCACACCGGTGCCCAGCATCAGGCCCGACGGCGACAGCGTCTGCTCGGTGGTCTGGCCACCGGGCTGGCCCTTGTTCTGGTACATCAGGTCCTGGAACGCCGCACGCGAACTCTTGAACGCGGTGGTATTGGCGTTGGCCAGGTTGTTGGAGATCACGTCCATGCGCGTCTGCTGCGCGTCAAGGCCGGTCTTGGCAATCCACAAGGAAGAAAACATCGGTCACTCCGTGAGAGAGGTGCTGGCTTAGTTGCCCTGCATCAGCTTGAGAGAAGCATCGGCGTTGTCCTCGGAGGTCTTGATGGACTTCACCTGCATGTCGTACTGGCGCGACAGCGCAATCATCTTCACCAGCTCGGCAGACGGGTTGACGTTGCTGCCTTCGAGCACACCCGAAGCAATCGTCACCTTGTCGTCTAGGCCGGCCGTACTGCCATCGGTCATGTGCATCAAGCCGTCGGCACCCTGCGTCATCTGCGCGCTATCAGGGTTCACCAACTTGATGCGATCGAGCGTGGACACCGAGTTGGGCCCTTGCCCCAGCGGTACGCTGGAGATGGTGCCGTCCGCGCCTACGCTGATTTCCGATGCCGGCGGAATGGTGATGGGGCCAGAGCCACCCATCACCGGATTGCCGCGCGAATCGGTAAGACCGCCATCGGCGGTCAACTGAAGATCGCCCGCTCGTGTATAGGCTTCCGAACCGTCGGGCGCCTGCACCGCGATCCAGCCGGCGCCGCGCACCGACACATCGAGCGAACGCCCGGTGTTGATCGGCGAACCCTGCCCACTGCCCTGGCCGATGCCCTGCGCCACCGCGTTGACGCGCGCCGGCCGGCCATCGCCTTGCACCGGCACGCTCTGGAACGCGGAAAGCTCGCTCTTGAAGCCGACCGTGGAAGCGTTGGCCAGGTTGTGGCTCACCGCTTCCTGGGCGCGCATGATCTGCGTCGCCCCAGTCATCGCTACGTATACGGAACGATCCATGGCGGCTTATCAGCGCGACACGGCGTTGAACAATGCCGTTGCCAGCGTGTTGTCCGTCGACAGCACCTGCGCATTGGCCTGGTAGTCGCGCTGCGCCTGGATCATGTTCACCAGCTGCGCGGTGGTATCGGCGGTGTTGGAGCTTTCCAGCGCGCCGGACTGCAGCGTGCCGAACTGCCCCGTGCTGGCCGTACCCATCACCGCCGAGCCGGAATCCGTGCTGGCAGCCCAGGTGGTGTTGCCCATCTGGCGCAGGCCCTGCGCATTGGCGAAGTTGGCAATCGCCACCTGACCGATCTGCGTGCTCTGGTTGTTGGAGTAATACGCCGTCACCACGCCCTTGCTGTCGATGTCGATGTTCGACAACGTGCCGGCCTCGAAACCGTTCTGCACAATCGTGCCTGCCGAATACGCGGTACCGAACTGCGTGGTGTTGGTGACGTTGAGCGACAACGTCAACGGCGACGAACCGTTATTGAGGTTCACAGCACCGTAATTCAGCGCGCCGTTCGCCGGCGTGGCGAGATTGCCGTTAGCGTCGAACGTCATTGCCTGCGAGCCGGCGTTCTGGCCATCAACGAAGAGATTCGCGTTCCAGGTATTGGTGCCGGTCTTCACGTAATAAATCGTGGCCTGGTGCGAGCCACCCTGTGAGTCATACACGGTCACCGGCGAGGCAGCGTTGTAGCTGGTGGAGTCGCTGGTGCTGAACGCGTTGGTCGGCACGGTGGCGCTGGCCGGCAGGTTCGACGTCATGGTGACCAGCGAGGTCGCGGTGGCGTTGCTCTGCGCCGTCACCAGATTCAGGTCCTTCAGCGTGCTGGTATCGAAGCCGCCAATGCCGTTCGGCGGGTAGATCTGCAAACGCGAGCCATCGGGTGTGGTCACGTAGCCTGACTTGTCCTTGATGAAATCGCCGGCGCGCGTATACGTCACGCCGCTGCCGTTGTTCACCGCGAAGAAGCCATTGCCGCTGATGGCCAGATCCAGGCTGTTATTGGTGGTCTGGATATCACCCTGCGAGAACTGCTGCGCCACCTGCTGCAGGCGCACGCCGCTGCCCACTGCTGTGGAATTGAGGTTGAGGCCGGTCACCGCAAAGATATCGGCAAACTCCGCACGCGAACCCTTGAAGCCGGTGGTGTTGGCGTTGGCGATGTTGTTGGCGATGACATTGAGATCGGACTGAGCGGCGTTGATGCCGCTGAGCGCTGTATTAAGTGCCATGTTCGATTCCTCGAAGAAAGTGAACGCGCAGAGCGTTTACAGAATTTGTGCCACCTGGTTGAGCGGCACGCCGCCCACACCCGCAACCTGCAGGTAAGTTCCCAACGAACTGCCGCCATAACCGACGCCGGTGACTGTGCCGGCCACATACGTATCCAGCGACGTCTTGCCGCTGGTGGCCTTCAGCGTGTAATTGCCACCCGACGCGAGATTGCCGTTGTCGTCTTTGCCGTCCCAGCTGAACTGGGCCAACCCCGCGCTCTGCGCGCCAAGCGGCATGGTGCGCACGACATTGCCGTTACCGTCGAGCACCTGCACGGTGACGCTGGTGGCAGTGGGTACATTGACCGCGCCGCGCATGCCGTTGCTGCCGTCGAAACTCATCGTGCTCGAAGGCACCATGACCTGGCGGTTGACCAGATTCGACGAACTCAGCACCTGCGAGGTCTGCATGGCTGTATTGACGTTGCTGCTCAGGCCCTGCAGATCGGTATCCAACTGCTGCGTGGCCGACAACTGGCTGAACTGCGCCATCTGCGACACGAACTGCGAGTTGTCGACCGGATTGGTGGGGTCCTGCGCCTTGAGCTGGGCCGTCATCAATTTGAGAAAGTCGGCCTGCGTCATGGTGTTGGACAGCGCCGAGTTCGTGCTCGTCGTGCCCGTGTTGCTGCCGCTGCTCGTATTGTTGGTACTGGGAATAGTGGACACGTGATTACCTCCCGGCTTACTTGCCGAGGTCGAGGGTCTTGAGCATCAGCTGCTTGGTGGTGTTCATCGCTTCGACGTTGTTCTGGTACGAACGCGACGCGGAAATCATGTTCACCAGCTCATCGATGGGGTTGACGTTGCTGCCATAGACGTAGCCCGTGCCATCCGCCATCGGGTTGCCCGGTTCATAGCGCGCCTGCACATCGGCCTGGCTTTCGGTAACGCCCTTCACCTGCACACCCACCGCGCTATCACCTTCGGCACTCTTGGCGCTGCCGAGCGCGCGCTGTACCGCGGCGAACAACGGTTCCTTGGCGCGATACGCACCTTGCGGCGTGCTCGACACGCTGTCGGCGTTGGCGAGATTGCTGGCGACGGTATTCAGGCGCAGCGACTGCGCCGCCATGCCCGAACCGGCTACATCGAAAATCTTGAACATCGACATCAGCCCTGGCCTCCGGTGATGGCGGTACGCAGCATGTGAATCTGCGCCGTGATGAAGGAAAGGCTCGCCTGGTAATGCACGCCGTTGGCGGCGAAATTCGCCTGCTCCACCTGCGTATCGACGGTATTGCCATCCATCGTCGGCAAGCCCGGCATGCGATAGGCGAGCTGATCAGCGGCTTGCGCGTTTGGATTGATTTGCCCCGTGTGCGTCATCGCCATCGGCAAGCTGTCGCTTTGGCCGCTGGCGTTGGATAGCGCCTTTTTGAAATCGACATCGCGCGCGAGGTAGCCAGGCGTATCTGCGTTCGCCAGATTGCTGGCCAGCACTTCGCTACGGCGTTGCCACAGGTCGAGTGCCTGGGTGTGCAAACCGAACGGGTTGTCGTTGATCAAACTCATCACTCACTCCTGCGACGGGGGCCGCGGGGTGGTTTGAGCAATTTGCGTGCCACGGGTTTGCTGGGGGTGCGGAGGGCGCGTGGTTGGTGGGTTTGTGGGGTGATTGGGTGTTGATGTGGTGGCGGAAATGGAGGCCATGTCGGAATTTCGACGCGGGTGATAGCGGCTTCCTGACGCGGGGTGGTTTGTGTGTGTGCTGCACTTCTCCCTCTCCCCTCTGGGGAGAGGGCTGGGGTGAGGGGTGGGGGCTTGCGGTAACGCATGCTCCCCTCACCGACATCCCCGCGAAAGCGGGGATCCAGTGACTTTGCTCTTGGCTCTGAATGTGGCGATCCCGCCAGCGTGCCGCCTGCGCGGCGGGCGTTTCGACCTTCTGCCGAAGGCCGAGTCACTTTTCTTTTGCTGGCCCAAAAGAAAAGTAACCCAAAGAAAATGGCCTTTAGGGCTCTCGCAGCGTCGTGCTGAATACAAGCCTAGAAGGTCTCCGTAATCGGCACCGCACGATCCATCCGATACGCGGTACGGCTACCCCGCAACGCGCCATAGCGAAGAGGACTTAAAGCGTCTGAATGTTGCTGCTCCCTCTCCCCTCGGGGGAGAGGGCTGGGGTGAGGGGCCAATCTTGCCTCTCCGCTTAAAAGAGCCGCCACTTCAGCGCGGGCAAATCTCCGTCGACCCCCATTGCCTAACTGCCGGGCCACCACCAACGACCCCTCAAACCCCCATCAATGCGGGCGTCAACGCCCCCTGCCGACGCTGCACGAAATACTCGCGAGTGCGCTTACTAAACACCGCCCACCCCGCATACACCGCCATGGCCGCAGGCATCAATGCAGTAACCGGGCTACCACCTTGCGCGTTGTCAGGGTGCGGAGCGAGCGACGACGCCAGCATGCCCAATGCCGGCACGCCGAACATCAATGCCACCATGCCGAACATGACGAAACGCGCCCAAGCCTTCTTCCGCAGTGTGAGGATGGCGAAGGTGATCAGCGCCATACCAAACAGCGCCATGAGTATGGCAACAGCACCATTGATGCCCTTGTCGGCGAACAGGTCGGGCTTGATGGCATAAACCAGCGCAACCACGCCAAGTACTGTGCCGAAGAAGATGCTCAAGCCCGAGGTCCACTGAAGGCGGCCGGGCATGAGCCCACGAGCGAGGCGATCGAGGCGATCGAAGTTCCACAGATAAATCGCCGGCGTACTCAACAACGTCAGCAGCTGCGACACCAGCAAGCCGCCCACAATTGCCACGCCCAACGGCTGGCGCATCTCCGAACCCACGCCAAAGCCAATCGCCAGCGGCAGCGCGGCACCCATCGCCACCAATGTGGTCATGGTGATCGGACGGAAGCGCACCAGCGCCGCCTCCCTGATCGCATCCGGGGGTGACAAGCCGCGTTCGCGTTGCGCCACCAGCGCAAAGTCCACCATCAGGATCGCGTTCTTTTTGACGATGCCAATCAACATCAAGATCGCGATGATCGCCATCAGCGTCAGCTGGGTCTGCGTCACCAGCATCGCCAGGAACGCACCCATGCCTGCTGCGGGCAGGGTGGAAAGAATGGTCAGCGGGTGACCAAGACTTTCATAGAGAATCCCCAGCACGATGTACATCGCCACGATGGCGGCGAGCAACAGTACCATGCCGTTGGACTTCGTCTGTTGCATGCGCTGGTTCTGGCCCGTCCATTCCACGTGCACGCCGGCGGGCAGGCCAACCGCAATGGCCGCGTTCTCCACCAGCTTCACGCCGATATCCTGCGTCACATCCTTGGCAAGGTTGTAGGTGATGGTCGAAGCCTCCAGCTGGTTGTGGTGGCGTATGCGCATCGGCGTCATGTTCGGTTCGATATGAGCCAACGCCGACAGTGGGATCATCTGGCCCCTGCCATTGCGCACGCGCACGTTGAGCAGGGCCTCAGGGCTCACTGAAGTGGCCGAACTGGAAGTCAGCACCACCCAGTACTGGTTGATGTCCGAGTAGATGATCGATACCTGGCGTTGACCAAACGAATTGAGCAGCGCTGTATCCACGTCGCCCATGGAGACGAGCAGGCGGCTGGCGGCTTCGCGATCCACCTTCAGCATCTGCTGCTTGCCCACCAGGTCAAAGTTGCTGCCGACGTCGCGCAGCTCCTTCGTCTTGCGCAATTGCTGCACCAGCTTCAGCGTCCACGGCTGCAGGTTCTCGCCATTGGTCCCGACCAGCTGGAATTCGTACTGGCCACCCTTGTCGCCGCTGCCGCCGCCACCGAGGAACTGCATCGGACTAAGCGTTACGCGCACGCCCGGCATGACGTCGTACTGCTTGGATAATCGATCCACCACCGTCTTGATGTTGTCATGGCGATCATGCGGGCCGCTGCCACGCGTCTTCAGGTCCACGTACATGGTGCCCTTGTTACCCACGGCGCCGCTGCCATCGTCACCACCAAGAATGGTGAGAACGTCTGCCGTCGCAGGGTCATCCTTCATGATCTTGCCCACCTGCTGCACCTGGGTGGCCATCATGGTGGGCGAGATGTTGGCGTCGGCGCGAATGTCGGCCTGGATCATGCCAACGTCTTCCTCCGGCATGAAGTTGCCACCCGCCGTTGCCACGACCAACGCGCCGAGTGCAAACGTCGCCAGCAGCAGAAGGATCGGCTGCCAGCGCATCAGGCGCCGGTGGTGCATGGCCCAGTCCAGTGCGCGCTCGTAGCGGCGTTGGAAGCCCTTGTCGAGGCGTTCCAGCGCCAGCTCCATACGGCCCGGCGTGCGCTCGCCCGGCTCTTCGTGCTTGAGAAGCTTGCCGCACAGCGCGGGCGTCAGCGTCAGCGAAACGATGGCCGAGATCACCACCGCCACCACCAGCGTCACCGAGAACTCGCGCAACAGCATGATCAGCATGTTGTTGCCGAACAACAGCGGCGCAAACACCGCCACCAGCGACAACGTGATGGACACCACCGTAAAGCCGATCTCGCGCACGCCAACCAGTGCCGCCTCCAGCGGCGATGCGCCCTGTTCCATGTGACGCACGATGTTCTCGATCACCACAATCGCATCGTCCACCACAAAGCCGATGCACAGCACCAGCGCCACCAGCGACAGCGTGTTCAGCGTGTAACCCAGCGCCAGCATCACCACAAACGCTCCCGCCAGCGACAGCGGCACGCTCAACGACGCGATCAACGTGGGGCGCAGGCGGCGCAGAAACACCAGCATCACCAGCACCACCATCACGATACTGATCAGCAGCGCCACCTGCACTTCATGCAGCGCCGACTTGGTGGTCTGGGTCAGGTCGAAGATCGGCGTGATCGTCACGTCCGCCGGCATCCACGTACGCAGTTCCGGCAGTCGCTTGCGAATCTCATCCACCGTCTGCACGGCGTTCGCTTCGGAGCGCTTGCTGATCTGCATCGCTACCGTGCTCTGCCCGTTGAACCAGGCGCCCTGGTAAATATCCTGCTGGGCGCTGGTCACCTTGGCCACGTCCGACAGGCGCACCTGTGCCCCGTTGTGGTTGGCGATCAGCAGATTGGCGAAATCGGGCGCTTCGCGCAGGCCATCGTTGGCCGTCACCGTC
Source organism: Dyella sp. PARNA 12/25 (assembly GCF_055702865.1). NCBI lineage: Bacteria > Pseudomonadati > Pseudomonadota > Gammaproteobacteria > Lysobacterales > Rhodanobacteraceae > Dyella > Dyella sp. PARNA 12/25. Next base: position 28,312 of record NZ_JBVQCI010000008.1, read on the forward strand.
ATCTGCGTCTTGCCGTCGGTGAGGACGCCCTGCGGCGAGGTGACATTGGCCGCAATCAGCGCGTTGCGCACGTCATTGGCGGTCAGCCCCTTGGCCGCCAGCGCATTGATGTCCAGCTCCACGCGCACCGCATGCGGCGTACCGCCGAACACCTGCACCTGTGCAACGCCGGGAATCTGCGCCACGGCAGGCTTCAGCAGCGTGTCTGTGAGATCGTAGAGTTTGTCCTGCGGCAAGCCGGTAGAGGTCAGCGAGACCAGCAGGATGGGGAACTGCGAGGTATCGAATTTGAAGTATTGGGGCGGCGAGGGCAGCACCGGCAGATCCGCCTGCGCGGCATTGATAGCTGCCTGCACGTCGCGCGCCGCACTGTCAGCGGTACGGGAGAAGCTGAAACGCACCTGGATCGCCGCGCTGCCCTCGAAGGCATTGCCGTACATATCGTCGATGCCCGGGATGCGGCCGATATGACGCTCCAGCGGGGCGAGCACGGTGGACGCCATGGTCTGCGCACTGGCGCCCGGCATCGACGCCACGATGTACACGCCAGGGAATTCCAGCGACGGCAGCGCCGCCACACCCAGCAAGCGATAGGCAAACGTGCCCGCCAGCAGCAGGCCAAGTGCCAGCAATGACGTGCCCACGGGCCGGCGGATCAGGGGGGCAAAGATATTCACTCAGGTTTCCATACCGGTCAGGGGCCGCAAGCGCCCGCCCCCGCACTGATCATCGGCAGGGGCGCGCGTTTACATGCAAGGCAGGCGCAAGGCGCGGACATACCACTAATTTTGCCCGCGGGACGGGATACGAGAATGTGCCTGAAGTCGGTCCGTGCCGAAAGGCACGGGGGCAACGGCTTTCTCCCTCTCCCCTTCGGGGAGAGGGCTGGGGTGAGGGGTGGGTGCTCGCGAGAACGTGTGTTTCCCTCACCGTCATCCCCGCGAAGGCGGGAAGCGCTTCACAACAGCGAAGCTGGTCATCCAGCGACTTTGCTCTCGGTTCTAGCTGGGTGTTCCCGCCAGCGTGCCGCCTACGACGCGAAGCTAGTCCCCGTGGGATGCGGCGGGCGTTTCGATCCCCTGCCGGCGCTCGAGTCACTTTTGACGCGAAGCTAATCCCCGTGGGACTTTTGCTGGCCCACGCACGCGCAGGAGCGCGTGCGAACGGCGAAGCCGGCCCGAAGGGCGGAGGGCAGGATGCCCGGAGTCAAAGTCCCACGGGGATTAGCTTCGCGTCAAAAGTAACCCAAAGAAAACGGCCTTGAGAGCTGGCAGCATGGTGTTGGACACGAGCCTACCAACCGAGGCTAGATTGCTATTGTGCGATCCACCTCGAACACAGCGGCTACCCAGCGAGCGCAGTTGAACGGAGGACTTAAAGCAGAGCGCTGTGCGCTTTTGCTCCCTCTCCCCTCCGGGGAGAGGGTTGGGGTGAGGGGTCAACCTTGCACCATCGTCTCAAACAAGCGATCACCCCACCGCCGGCTGCTCCTTCAACCCCCGCTTCGCCGCCCTCTTCGCTCGCCGCGCTTCCTTGCGCACCTTCCGGTCGTAATTCCACAAATAAATCGCCGGCGTACTCAACAACGTCAGTAACTGCGACACCAGCAACCCACCCACAATCGCCACACCCAAGGGCTGTCGCAACTCGGAGCCAATGCCAAAGCCAACCGCCAACGGCAAGGCTGCGCCCATGGCCACCAACGTCGTCATGGTGATCGGGCGGAAGCGCACCAGTGCCGCCTCCCGGATCGCATCGGGCGGCGACAACCCGCGCTCTCGCTGCGCCACCAACGCAAAGTCGACCATCAGAATCGCGTTCTTCTTCACAATGCCGATCAACATCAAGATCGCGATGATCGCCATGAGCGACATCGACATGCCTGTTGCCAGCATCGCCAGGAACGCCCCGGCACCCGCCGCCGGCAAGGTAGAAAGAATGGTCAGCGGGTGGCCAAGACTCTCGTAGAGAATGCCCAGCACGATATACATCGCCAGGATCGAGCCAATCATCAGCACATTCGCGTTGGACCGCGTTTCCTCCAGATCCTTCGCATTGCCTGAATAACCCAGCTGCACACCCGCCGGCAGGCGGGCTTCGGCCACGATCTGCTCGATCAGCGCCATGGCTTTGTCCTGCGGAAAGTCGTGGTCGATGTTGTAGTAGATCTGTGCTGCTTCCAGCTGATTGGTGTGGATCACGAACGACGGTGTCACGCTGGGCGAGATATGCGCCACCGCCGAAAGCGGCACCATGCTGCCCTGGTCGCTGCGCACGTAGGTGTTCAGCAGGGTGGCTGGGCTCAGCGACCGCTCCGCCGACGAGCTGATCACCACCCAGTACTGGTTGATGTCCGAGTAGATGATCGACACCTGGCGCTGGCCAAACGCGTTATACAGCGCCGTATCCACCAACCCCATGTTCAGGTGCAGGCGGCTTGCTGCCGCGCGGTCCACCACCATCATCTGTTGCTTGTCGATATCGTCGTAGTCGCTGCTGACGTCGTGAAACTCCTTGTGCTTGCGCATCATGGAGGTCACTTTCAGCGCCCAGGGCTGCAGGTCGATATTGTCGCTGCTGATCAGCTGAAAGCTCTGGCTGCCGCGATTGCTGTCCTCGTTGTCGTTGAAGAAGCCAATGGAACTGAGCGCTACCCGCAATTCCGGCAGCTTCTGGTAGCTCTTGTTGAGCCGCTCGACCACATCCTTGATGGAATCAGGGCGTTCGCCGGGCCCGTGACCTTTCGGCTTCAGGTCCACAAACATGGTTGCCTGATTGCCCACCGCACCACCCAGGTTGTCGCTGCCAAGAAACGTGGTGACATCCAACACAGCGGGGTCGGACCGCATGATGGCGGCGGCACGCTGCGCTCGCTGGGCCATCAGCGTGGGAGAGATATTGGCATCCGCGCGTACATCGCCCTGAATCATGCCGATATCTTCCGCCGGCATGAAATTGAAGCCGAACAGCTTCACCACCAGTGTCGCCATGCCAAACGTCAACGCCAGCAGAATCACTGGCTGCCAACGCATCAGGCGGCGGTGACGCATGGCCCAGTCCAGCGCGCGTTCGTAAACGTGGTGCAGGCCACGATCAAAGCGCGCTAGCGCTTGTTCCATTCGGTTCGGCGCGCGATCGCCTGTGTTCTCCAGGGTCAGGTAGCGTCCACAAAGCGCGGGCGTTAGCGACAGCGAAATAATCGCAGAGATCACCACCGCCGATGCCAGCGTCACCGAGAACTCGCGAAGCAAGGTGGTGAACTGGTTGTTGCCAAACAACAGCGGCGCAAACACCGCAATCAACGACAGCGTGATCGACACCACCGTGAAACCAATTTCCTTCACACCCACTAGCGAGGCTTCCAGTGGTGGCGTACCGTTCTCCATGTGGCGCACGATGTTCTCGATCACCACAATCGCATCGTCCACCACAAAGCCAATGCACAGCACCAATGCCACCAGCGACAGCGTATTGAGCGTGTAACCCAGCGACCACATCACCGTAAACGCGCCCGCCAGCGACAACGGAACGCTCAGCATGGCAATCAGCGTGGGGCCAATGCGGCGCAGAAACACCAGCATCACCGCCGCCACCATCACCACGCTGAGCATCAGGGCTATCTGCACCTCATGCAGTGCGGACTTGGTGGTCTGGGTCAGGTCAAAGATGGGCGTAATCTGCAAATCCGCCGGCAACCACGCACGCATGATCGGCAGCTTCGCGCGAATGGCATCGGCCGTTGCCACCGCATTCGCCTCCGGGCGCTTGCTGATGCGTATCGCCACCGCGCGCTGGTCATTGAACCAGGCGGCCTGATACTCGTCCTGTTGCCCGTTCACCACATGCGCCACGTCGGAGAGCCGCACCGGCGCGCCGTTGTGCGTGGCGATCAACAGGTTGGCAAATTCCTCCGGGTTGCGCAGCGAGTCATTCGCCGTCACCGTCATTTGCGTACGGCCGTCGCTCAGTACGCCCTGAGGCGACGTTACGTTCGCTGCGCGCAGCGCATTGGCCACATCGTTCGCCGTGAGGCCCTTGGAGGCGAGCGCTGCTGTATTAAGTTCCACCCGCACCGCACGAGGTCTACCACCAATCACGCGCACCTGCGCCACACCTGGTATTTGCGCCAGCGTGGGATTGATCAGCGTATCCGCCAGGTCAAACAGCTTGTCGGGCGGCTGCGTCTTGGACGTCAGCGAAAGCAACAGCACCGGAATATTCGCCGTGTTGAACTTGTAGTAGCGCGGCGGTACCGGCATGTTCGCCGGAAGGTCGGCCATGCTCGCGTTGATCGCCGCCTGCACATCGCGTGCGCGCTTGTCGGTGTTGTTGCCAAAGTTGAACAACACGCGGATCGACGTCGCGCCGTCGTTGCTCTCCGAGTGCATCTCCTTGATGCCCGGGATACGCCCTATGTGGCGTTCCAGCGGTGCGGCGACGGTGGCGGCCATGGTCTGCGCATTCGCACCCGGCACCTCCACGTACACCACCATGCCCGGAAACTCGAGCGAAGGCAGCGCCGCCACACCCAACAGCAAATAAGCCCACAGGCCCGCAAGCGCGAGCCCCATCGCCAGCACCGACGTGCCGATCGGTCGACGTATCAATGGCGCAAACAGGTTCACGGGTTCCCTGACCGTTGGTGCGGACGCGCTGCAGTCGCGCCTGCATGGGAGACACGTTGCAGTGGCCCACTTCGGCGCTCTTTATGCGCCTAAACAGTGAACGGCGAATGTGCCGTAAGTGGGTGAGTGGGCTTCACGCGTTCATCATTCTTGCGAGCTTTGCGTGCCACGGCGAGCCATAACTGACCGAGGGCGGCCGGCGACACAGGGCCGCAGGCCAGCCTTGCCTGGTGCTTACGCCACAGGCCGTATAATTGCGTTTTCACCGAGCTGGATTTCGCAATGTCTGATATCCCCGCGTGCCCCGTCTGCGGCATGGAAAACACCTACCCCGACGGCGACAACTACATTTGCCCCGACTGCTCCCACGAGTGGCCGCAGGTGGCTGCCGCGTCGGAAGACGCCGCCTTGCAGGTGCGCGATGTCAACGGCAATGTGCTCAACAGCGGCGATACGGTCACGGTTATCAAGGACCTGAAGGTCAAGGGCTCCTCGATTCCGCTCAAGCAGGGCACGGTGATCCGCAATATTCGCCTGGTCGAGGGAGATGCCGAACACATCGAAGGCAACTCCGACAAGATCAAGGGTCTGGTGCTGAAGGTCTGCTTTCTTAAGAAGGCTTAAGTTGGCGATGACGCTGCGAGGTTGAGTGAGCGCCTTGGTGCAAGATAATTGGACGGCGTTTAGGCGGCTAAACGCTCGGCGCGAACGAGCCGTTGGTGTAAGACGGAGCATCACATGCTCGTCACCCCCGCGAAGGCGGGGGTCCAGTGACTTTTTCTGGCGCTTCGAAGGCACTGGATCCCCGCCTTCGCGGGGATGACGAGCGTTAAGCACTGCGAACTAGAACGGTGATCAACGCACCGACGGGCTGTACCGCACCGTCAGGTACCAGGTACGACCCGGCTGGTTGTAGTAGTACGCCGTCTCGTAGTTGCGGTCGAACACGTTGGCCAGCTTGGCCTCCAGGCTCCAGTGGGGCATGAAGTCGTAGCTGGCGCGCAGATCCGTTGTGGTGTAACCGCCAAGACGATGCACGTTGGCAAGGTCGTCATACGCCTTGCCTGAGGCGAAGAGCGTCGCACCCACGCCAAAGGCATTGAAGCGACGGTCCACATCCACGCGGGCCGTTTGCTCCGGGCGACGCGGCAGCAGATTGCCGTCGTACACGCCTTCGCGGTTCTTCGGCTGCATCAGGGTGAAGTAGCTCTGCACCTGCCATCCGGCGAGGTTGGCGCCGAGCTGGCCTTCCAAACCGCGAATGCGTGCCTGGCTGATGTTCTGCGGAATGAAGTTGCTGTCCAGCACGATCAGGTCGCTGATGGTGGTCTGGTACACGTTCACCGCCCAGTTCCACCAATCCTGCTTCTGGCTCAGGCCCAGCTCACCCGAACGCGACTTCTCCGGCTTCAGGTTGGGGTTGCCCAGCCCGAAGGGGTAGTAGATGTCGTTGAAGGTCGGCGCGTGGAACGCCGTACCGTAGCTCGCCGACAGGCGCAGGCCGTAGTCGAATGCATAACCCCACGCCACCGCGCCGGTGTTGTGGTTGCCGAACTGGTCGTTGTGGTCATGACGTGCGGACAGCTGCACTTCGTTGCGACCAAACGTGCCCATGTACTGCGCGTACACGCCGGTGTCTTCACGCGTGCTTTTGAGATAGCCGGTGTCGCTGTCGATGTGTTCCTGCTGGTAGTCCACACCCACCGTCAGCAGCTGGTTGGTGGCCAGCGTCACGTCGTTCTGCCACGAGGCCTGATTGCGGCGCGAATTGGCGTAGCCCACCTTCGTCTTCGGGTAGTAGGTTTCCGTGAGAGCGAACGGGTCGTTGTAGACGCCCTGGAAGTACGTCGTGGAGTCATCGCGGCTCTGGCCGGCGTTGAGCGTCACCTTCCACGCGTCGAGCGGGGTAAAGGCAAGCTTGGCGCCCGCCACTTCCTGCTGGTTCACCGCCTGGTTGCCGCCATACGGGCTGCCGGCGAATTCCACGAAGTTCTTGCTGCGCAGCCAGGTGGCGGAAAGCTCCGTGCCGTTGTCCCAGCGGTAGCCGCCATTGGCCATGCCGTTCCAGTTGCGGTAGGCGTCGTTGTCCGGCTGATCCACAAAGCAGGCCACGCCCAGCTCGGCGGCGCCCACGCGGCAGGCAGGGATGCCGCTGGTGTACTGACCACCCAGGCCTACGTTGAACCAAGCGTGCGAGTCGCCACCGGAAAGACCGGCGTGACCATCCACATAGCTGCGGTTGCCGGCAGAGAGACTGAGCGACGGATCCAGCTTGCCGTCCTGCGCGCCGTGGCGGGTAAAGATCTGGATCACGCCACCGATGGCGTCGGCGCCATACAGGCTGGAGCGTGGGCCGCGCACGATTTCGATGCGCTCAATCTGGTCCACCGGAATCTGTTCGAACGCCGGCAGGCCAGCGCCCACCGCGCCAATGCGCACGCCATCGATCAGCACCAGCACGTGCGTCGAATTGGTGCCGCGCAGGAACAGCGAGCTCTGCTGACCCAGTCCGCCAGATTGCGCAAACGACACGCCCGGCAAGCCCACCAGCAGGTCGCGCACCGAGGCTGGCTGCAGGCGATCGATGTCGGCGCGGGTGATCACGGTCACCGAGGACAGTGCCTCGTCAGTAGTGATGGACGTGCGCGTGGCGGTGACGATCACCGTGGACAGCGACGGCGTCTGATCCGATTCGGCGGCCTGGGCGGCCATGGTGGCGGCGAGCAGCGACGCTGCCAGCAGAGTCTTCTTCATGCGTGTTCCTTTGGGCGCGCACCCTCGCGCAACCCACGATTCAAGGGACGCAGCAGAGCAGTGGGAAGAAGAACGGCGGTAGGCGGCACGGCCAAACACGACGTCCGGCCTCGCCCACCGCGAGCCGCGCGTAACGTGTCGGGCCGGTCTCCGGGCTTGTGAGCGGCATGCCCTGTCGCATGCACCATAGGACACCTTCCCGCGTTAAACGCAGTGGCATCTCGTCCTTAGGTGAAGTCGCTCACTTACCGTTGCGGGGGCAGCGCCGGACTGATTGCTTCAAGCAACGCACCGGCTTCCCGTTTCATCCCGGGAAAGACACTTCCCGGGACACCCGAACGAACGAAATTCTAACGGCGAGCGGAGGCGGCGGCAACGCATGCACGCGCCTCCCCACCGGGATCAGCGCGCCGAGGCCTGATGTGCATCGATCCAGGGCGCCAACGACACGGACCAGATGTTGTCGCTGCCGTTGTCCCAGCTCTGCATGCGCTGAATGTCTTGCGCAGCCTGCTCGCGCGTGCGTGGATAACTGACGTGCACCGAGCGTATGCTGCTGAAATACAGCGTGCGGTGATCCGGCCCCAGATGCGAGCCCCAGGGGCCTTTCACATTGATGGTGCCGCCGAGGTCCACCGGCTTGCCCCAATGGTCGCCTTCGCGAAACGCGATGTAGAGGCGATCGGGATCGTCCTTGCCGGAATAATTGGCATCGAACACGATGAACGATTCGTCCGGCGCAATGGCCGGGTCCAGCTTGTGCGCAGCGGCGTCGCCTAGCAGCACTGGCTCGGGTGGCATGTAATGACCATCGCGATACTGCGTACGAAACAGACGGAAGTCGTCATCATCGCCGGGCTTCTGGAAATACACGCTGCCATCGGCGGCCACACTCGGCGCATAAGTGCGCGTGCTGGTGTTCACTTCATCCGGCAAGCGCACCGGTTGGCCCCAGCCTTTGCCCTTGCGATCCACGCGCCACAAATGGCCGCCCGAACCTGGAGACACCTTGCCGTTGGCCATCACGGCATCTAACGCTTTGCCACCTTCCACATCAGGGCGATTGGAGGTGAACACGATGAATGAACCATCCGGCGCCATCGCCGGGTCGTGATCCAGCCATTGCCCCGAGAACGGCGCGATGGTGGGTGCGGTCCAGGTGCCATTGACCTTGTGTGATTCCAGGATCACCGCATTGGGCCAATTGATGCGGTCGAAAAACACCGTCGCGCCATCGGGCGTGAATGCGGCGGAATCTTCATTGGCCGCCCCGGACACCACGCCGGGTGCAAACACCTCAGGAGCAGGTGAGTCAGTGGCGGAAGCAGCAAGCGAAACACCCAGCAAAACCGCGCACGCCGCAGCAAGGCGCGTAGTCGTCATCCACGTCATGGGCCGATCCTTCTCCGGGTTGGAAAAACGGCGGGTGCTACTCGGTGGCGCATTCTCCCGCCGCTTGTTGAACGGCAGGACGTGCCTGAAGTCACGTGCACGGCGTTAGGTTCGCGCAAGCTCTTCGCTGCCCTGTCGATCCGGTCGCGTACGGTTCGTCGTCACCATAAGGCCCACCTGTCACGCATCGTGGGCGCAGCCTGGGAGAGTGGTCATGCCGAACAAACCCGAAGACATTGCACGCGCCTGTTACCTCGCCTATGTGAACAAGGACCGGGCAGCCATCGAGGCGCTGCTTGCCGAGGACTTTCACTTCACCAGTCCACGCGACAACCGCTTGAATCGGGTCACGTACTTGAATCGGTGTTGGCCCAATAGCGAGCACCTGACGGGCTTCGACTTTATCGAGGTGGTGCAGCATGGTGAGCACGTGTTCGTGGTCTACGAGGCCACCGAAGGCGCCGGTCACCGGTTCCGCAATGCCGAGCGGCTGACGATTCGCGGCAACCAGATTCACGAAGCCGAGGTCTATTTCGGCTGGTCCTTGCCTCATCGCGCACCGGAAGGCGGCTTTCTCGATGCCGACAAGTGAAGGCGATCGATGCGTGGTCCCGTAAACCTTGACGCATCGAGGCGGGAGTCTTCTTGCGAGCACCGCGAACTTTTGCGCCGACCCCGAGTCGATCAGACCGCATGCCTGGCGGCTCGCCGAGCTGCGGCTCATTGAGGGGATAGCCTTGGAAGGGAAACGATGGAAGGCAGGCAGTGCAGTACTGGGGATGCTGCTGGTGGGGGTGCACACGCGACGGGCACAGCCCAGGTCGATGTTCTACAACGTATTCCGGAAAGCTACGCGCAGGCGGGCACGCTCGTCAGCAATGCGCCTGATCGCAAATTGAATCTCCGTTGCGAAGGTAGCGGCGCACAAACCGTATTGCTCGAGGGTGGCACACGCGCGGACACCACCACCTGGTTCCGGGTGCAACCCCTGTTGGCGACATCGACCAAAGTGTGCTCCTACGACCCCGCCGGCTTCGGCTTCAGTGACGAAGGCCCGTTGCCGAGAAACCTCGACACGGAAGCGGCAGACTTGCATGCGCTGATTCAGCACGCGGGCCTGAAAACCCCCTTGATCCTGGTAGGGCATTCCCGAGGCAGCAGCATCGTTCGCCAATACGCGACCAGGTACCCGGCTGATGTCAGCGGCATGGTCCTGGTGGATCCACCCGCGCAAGACGTTGTCTCTGTTGCACCGGACTGGGCGCAGGAAGAGAAGCAGATGAGTGAGCAACGCTTCGCGTTCATTCGTCAGTGCGAAGCCGGCGCGGAAAAACAACAACTGGCGTCGCCACCGCCTGCGCTGGCCAACTGCGTGGCCAGCGGCAACCCGCTGGCCAGCGCCAAAGTGAATGCGGCCATCGCGGCCTACAAATACATGCCAGCGTTCTGGCGCGCGATGCAGTCCGAGCTCCAGGACAACATGGTGGTGTTCGGCCAGCCCGTGTCCAGCAAGGAAACGCACGGCTCCACACCGATGATCATGCTCACTGCATCGGATACGTATGCCGACGCGCCAGCAGATATGCGCAAGATGCTGGAAGCGGCCAGAGACAAGACACAGGCGCAGATACTCGCCACCACCACGCATGGTCGGCGCATCGTGGTTGATCACTCGTCGCATGACGTGCCATTGGATCAGCCTCAGGCCGTCGCGAATGCGGTGACAGCCTTGCTTGAACAGACAGCAGTGATAGCCCGATAGGAAGCCCACGCGTAGGTTAGGCTGGAGACGGATAGAACCTGTCTCAAATTTCAGACATCGCCTATTACCCGTCATTCCCGCGAAAGCGGGAATGACGCTCGGTTCTATTGGCAGCTTCGTATTTCGAAATAGGTTCCAATGCCCTCTCACAGATTCGCGCCAACGCAAGAGCGGGTGTCTAAAAGATCCCACGAATGACTGCGCAGCTCTTCGTGCCGCCTGTGGCGGCTTGCCCATGACGCAGTGGTAGAGTACGGCCACTTCACCACCACGGCGTCATCATGAGCAGTCAGGCTTTCTATCCCATAGGTACACCGGGTCAACCCTGGGGTGACGCGGAGCGTGCCGCGTGGCGCGCCACGCAAGTCAAGCAACGCAGCTATGCCGATGATGTGCTCAGCATCATCGAGCGACTGCGCGCTGATTTCGACGTGACTGAGTACGGCGCGCTGAACTATGGCACCGAACACTTCCCCTTGATCGCTGTTCGCAGCCGTCATTGGCGCGAAGATCTGCCCGTGCTGCTGGTGACCGGTGGCGTGCACGGCTACGAAACCAGCGGCGTGCATGGCGCGCTGCAGTTCCTGCAGCAACATGGCCACGACTATGCGGGTCGCGCCAACCTGCTGGTGGTGCCCTGCGTCAGCCCGTGGGCCTACGAGCGCAATCACCGCTGGAATCCCGATGCGATCGATCCCAATCGCAACTTCGTCAAGGACAGCCCGTCAGGCGAATCCGCTGCGCTGGTGAACCTGCTGGAACCGCTGCGTGAGCGCGTGCTTATGCACATCGACCTGCACGAAACCACCGATTCGGACGAATCAGAATTCCGCCCCGCCCTCGCCGCCCGCGACGGCAAACCGCACGCGCCCGGCGAGATCCCGGACGGCTTCTATCTGGTGGATGACGCCGACCATCCGCAGCCCGCGTTTCAGCAGGCCGTGATCGAAGCGGTGGCCAACGTGACCCATATCGCTGAAGCCGACGGCCGCGGCGAAATCATCGGCGCGCCCCTGCTGATACCCGGCGTCATCAAATTCCCTGTCAAGCAGTGGAGCCTGTGCGCTGGCATTACCAACGCCCGCTACGCCACCACCACCGAGGTCTACCCGGACAGCCCGCGTGCCACGCCGCAGCAATGCAACGACGCCCAGGTGGCGGCGATACGCGCCTCGATCGATTACGCGCTGGCGCATCGCGATAGCTGACGCGTTCAGTTCAGCCAGGCGCCACCCGCTGCATGGATGGACGTCTAGCGGATGAGACAAAGGCCGCGTAAGCGGCCTTCGTTCTCTGTAGCAGCAACATGCCCCTTACACGATAGGCACCTGATTGACGTTGTTCTTGGGATCCATCCAGAACGCCTCGTTCGCGAAGCGGCCGAAGATATCGCGCGGAAGGATCGGCTGGCGTTCGACGGCCTCGACTTTCGGTCGAACAGAGTGCAGGCCGGGCATGCCGACGCGAGCGTCGAACTCATCGGCGTGGTATTCGATGTTATCGAAGTCGTGCTCGAACCAAGGTTCGCCAAGAAAATGGTAGACCGCGCGTATGGCCGCGGCCGGATCGTGCACCAGGCTTTCGTAGGTCAGCATCAGCAGGTGGTCTTGCGCGTACTGGCCGTAGAACGCCTCTTTGGTGGCCTGGTAGGCGAATCCCACCATGCCACGTGGATCGGTCAATGCTTCGACGCGTGAGTACACCGTGGTGTTGGTGTCGAAGCGGAACACCTTGCTGACGCTTACCGGTTGCTTCTGAACCAAGCGCTCCATGCTGTCCAGCACCCAGGCCAACTGGCGCACGCACGCAATGACCTTCACCCCGGGAAACAGCGTGTTGAGCAACTGCATGCGACTGCACCACAGCCGGCTGGTGTCGAACACCGCGCCCGCACCGTTCTGCACCGAGTAGAAGTTTTCGACCAGGCCGCGCAGCACCGCCACGCGTTGCTCGTCGGAAACATCAAACGAAAAATCGTTCTTGCTGCTCGCTTCCGCGATCACCACGCCCATGATGTCGGCGAGCGGACTGGTCATGCCGGCGCGGAAGCGTGGGTTCTGGTTGAGGATGGCAGCAAGCAGCGTGGTGCCGGAGCGAGGCAGCCCGGAAATGAAGTGGAACTTCGGTGACGGGTTGCTGGCGTTCGGCGTGACAGGCATGCATGTGCTCCGGTCGATCAGTGGCGTGGGCTGCAAGAAGGGGCTTGGTTCAGGGTGCGGCGGCCGTCGATGCGCGCATGCGCATGTCGTAGCCGACTTCTACCATGCTGGCTTCTCCCTTGCCCAGCACGCGTAGCAGCAGTTCTTCAGTGGCGCGCTTACCCATGTCGCGCACCGGTTGGTGCACGGTGGTCAGCAGGGGCCACACCTGCGTGGCGATGGTGGTGTCGTCGAAGCCGCAGATGGAGATTTCGCCGGGAACCGACACCCCAGCCTCTGCCGCTGCCCAGATCGCACCGACCGCCATGTCGTCGTCCGCCGCGAATATGGCGGTGGGGCGGTTCTTCAGTGCGAGCAAACGTCGGGCCGCAGCCACGCCAGACTCGAAGGAGAACTGGCCCTGCACCATGTACGCAGGATTCTCCTTCAAACCCGCTCGCTGCAAGCCGTCGCGGAAACCGGCGAGGCGCCAGATGCCCGCGCCGTGCTTGGGGTCGCCAATGATGTGGGCGATGCGACGATGTCCCAGCGACACCAGGTGATCCACCATGGCCGCGGCGGCTTCGCGCTCGCTGAGCATCACACCGATGCAACCCTTGGGTTGGCGTGGAGCAATCGAGGCGAACGGTAGTTCAATCTTGCGCAGATGATTGAGCAGCTTCGCGTGGTCAGTGATGGGCGGCGTCAGAATCAGTCCATCGGGCTGGTGACGCGAGAGGATGCTTTCGACGCGCTCAACGAAATCCGGTGCCGTCGACACCAGTGGCTGCACCATCATGCTGTACTGCTGCGCCTCACACGCTTCCAGTACACCGGCTTGTACTTCCATGATGTAGCTCGGCGACAGGTTGTCGTAGAGCAGGCCGACCATGAAAGAGCGGTTTGCCGCCAGGCTGCGCGCCGAAGTAAGCGGCCGGTAGTTGAGCTTAGCAACGGCTGCCAGCACGCGCTGCCGCACCTCGTCGCGCACGTTGGGCTCGTTGTTGAGCACGCGCGATACGGTTTTCTTTGAGGTGTCCGATGCACGGGCGACATCGTTGATGGTCACGCGTGACATGGAAGCCTTTGCGTCTTCACTGATCGGTACCCTGCGTGGCTGCGGCCGGAGCGCTTTGGGTTGGAACGTTCCAACCACTCACTTCGACGACAGGTACAGCCTTCCCCTGTGATGCATAACGCGCGGTCAGGGTGATCGACTCTCCCGGCCACAGCGTTACGTCATTGTCATTCCAGCGTATCGGCAGCGCAAGGTCGCCCTTGGCGCCGCGCTTGATGGAGACGTGCTGAAACAGCGCTGCGGCCTTGGATGACTCAGGTACCGTCAGCGTGACGGTGGTGACGTCGTCATTGCCATCGCGCCGCGTGCTTGCACGCACCTGGCTAGTCGCAGCCGGCAAGGACTGCAGCGCCGTCAGGTCGCCGTACTGCGTCAGCGGGGTCAGGTACCAGTTCGACTTTGGCCAGTCGAGTTTGTCCGCTTTGGTGGATAGCCAATAGACGTTGCGGCTCACCGGCTTGCCATCAGCAGAAGCGAGGTCAAGCTCGACAAAGTAGGTGGTGGACAGGTCGGCGATGGCCGGCAGCGTGGCCAATGCCAGCGTGCGATTTCCCGCAAGGTCGATGCCCTGCAGGTGCTTCTCGAACCGCACGCTGCCGTCCAGGTTGCGGACGCGGATGTTTGCTTGCAGACCGTGGGCATCATCCAGCGTGTGGTTCACCAGCACGACGCCGTTGGCGTCGTACGCATACTGGATATGCAGCGGCTCGTTGGCTTTCTTGGCGCCGAAATACGCGCCAGCAGGATTCATGTAGTAGTCGTACAGATGCCAGTGCAATGAGGGCCAGGCGTTGTTGAGCATCCAGTAGATGACACCCGTGGCCGGCTTGGGCGCATCCATGTGTGCGTTGAATGCCTCAAACTGCGCGCGCACGTTGTCGTAGTTATCGAGCTGGGCCTTGGCGACATAGTCGGCAAGATCCTTGGGTGCGCCGTAGCGCTTGGCCAATGCGTTGTCGAAGGGGGTCAGCACGGCGAAGGTCGACCAGTCCGCGGAGGCGTGGTACTGCCTCGCGTCCGGGTACTTCCACAGCGCCTCCTGTTCCTGCGGCGACAGCATGCGCTTGACGTCTTCCAGTCGTGGGATGTCGGCGCCCGCGCTGACTTCGGAATCGAAACCATAGGCACCGCCCAGCTTGTCGGTGTACCAATAAGCGGGCGGTATCCAGTCGTACGGCCCGTCCATCTTCATGCCGGAAGGGCCGGCGTCGGCGGTCGCCTGGGGGACGGCGGCCGAGATGATGGGCAAGTTCCAGTCCGCGGCGCGCAGCGTATCGACATACAACTTCGCGATGGGCGGCGGCGGTGCATTGTCGCTGCCGATAAAGAAACCGATCACGGAGGGATGGTTGCGAAGCAGGCGTGCTTCGCTGGCCATCGACTCCTCAGCCACTTTCATATCGGCGGCGCTCCAGGGTTCGCCGCCCGTTTTCGCGGCGGACTCCCATTTGTCGCAGCACTCCCAACCCGCCAGGATCATGATGCCGTTGCGGTCGGCGAGATCGTAGAAGCGCTGATTCTCCAGCTTCCCCTCGCTGCGGATGGTGTTGAGTCCGAGATTGACGACGTAGCTGAACTCGGCATCCATGCGTGCGGGATCGTCACGCAGAAACATGTCGGGCGCCCAGCCGCCGCCACGGATCAGCACCGGCTTCCCGTTGATGAAGAACTGGCGATAGCCCTGCTTGGTCAGGTTGGAGGTAACGCTGCGAACGCCAAAGGTCGAGGCGGCCCGGTCGGAGGTGACGCCATCGACCGCAGCCGTCAACTCAAGCGGGTACAGTGGATGATCGCCCATGCCCAATGGCCACCAGATCTTCGGGTGATCCAGCGCAAGGCCTGGCGTTGTCTTGGGTGAGAACGAAACGACTTGCGTCTGGCCAGGTGCGAGGTGAACCGTCTGCTTGACTGCAACACCGGCCACGGTGCCGCTGATGGTCGCGTCATGCGCCACGGCATCGAGGTTCTTCGCTTCCACCTTCACATCCAGCGCGGCATGCGAGAGATCGGGCAGCGGCAGCGTAGAAACAACGTGGGGATAACTCAGCTCGACCGGACCGGTCTGCACGATATCCACGCCACGCCACGGGCCCATGTTGTTGTCCGGTGGCGTGGGGTTCCAGTCCACCCAGCCAATCGACAGCGCCTTGCGCGGATCGCCCGGATGCACACGCATGGCGAGGGCATTGGCGCCCGCGTGTACCAAGCTGGTGACATCGAACTCGTTCACCGGGTATGCGCCGGCAAGCTTGGCGTGATCGGCGACCTGGTGGCCGTTTACCCACAGGTCCGCGCTGGCGATCATGCCGTTAGTGCGCAACAGCGTATGCCGCCCGGCACCGGCTTTCGGCAGCGAGAACTCGGTGCGATACCACCAGGGAACCACGAAGAGATTGCCGCTGGCCTCCGGCACCTGCACGGCACGCAGGTTGTCGCTGTAGAACACGTCGGTCCTGGATGTGCCCCGTTCCTGTAAGCCTTTTTCCGGTACGCCATTCTCCAGCAGCCCAGCCATGACCGTGGCGTGACCGCTCACCGGGTACCACTCCTTGGTGGCGAAGCCGATGGTGGAAACCTGGGCACCGTCCTGCTGCGCCTTCGCCGTGTCCTGAATCAGCCAGTGGCCAATGGCAGTGACGGTGCCAGCGTCGGCAGGCACCTGGGTGGGCTTGTAAGTCGTCTGCGCGATGGCGGCCGGTGTGGCAGAAATCGCCATCGCGATCATCATCGGGAGCGCGTGCTTTGCGGAAATGGGCATGGCGTCAATGCTTCTCGAGATAGGTTTCGCGTACTTCGACCGGCGCGAATGGCCAGGACTGGTTGAGTCTCGCCCAGATCGCAAATACCACGAGTCCAGCGAGTATCCACAGGCCGGACAGGATCAGCGACATCGTCGAGGCAGACACGTACACATAGATCCAACCCAGCAGCGCGATAACGCACGGCACCGGGTAAAGCCATTGCTTGTACGGTCGCTCCAGATTCGGCTGGCGCTTGCGCAGCACGATCAACGCGGCGATCTGCGCAATCGACTGCACGATGATGGTCGCAGCCAGCAGCATGTTGATGACCTCGGTCAGGTCAAAGAACGTGCCGATGGCCGTCACCACACCCATCACCAGCAGCGCCACATGTGGAAAGCCATGCTTGGCATGCAGGTGTCCGAATACGGAGAGGAACACCTTGTCCTGCGCCGCCTGGAAGGGCACGCGCGAGCCACCGAGCAGGCCGGTAAATACCGACGCAAACGCGGTGACGATGATGAGCATGGTCATGACGGCGGCGGCCATATGTCCCCAGCTACGCTCCACCACCAGCGACGCGACCGATTTGGACTGGGCAATTTCCTGCCACGGCGCCACGCCAAGCACGCTAATGTTGAGTAGCAGGTAGACAAACATCATCGCGATTACCGAAACGATGATGGAGCCCGGCATGGTCCGGCCCGGGTTGCGCAACTCATCGCCGATGTACGCGGTGGTGTTGTAGCCGAGGTAGTCGTAGATGCCGATGATCAAGCCCGCACCAAGCCCCACGAAGAAGTGACCACCAAACATGTCGCTGGGGTAGGCAAAGGCGTAGCCGGCATGGAAGTGCGAGAAGCCCGCCGCCGACACGCCGATGACGGATACCAGCATGATGATCCACAACGCGATGGTGATCGCGCGAACCGACTCGATGCGGCGGTAAAGCATCCAGATGACGAGAGCGGTCGACGCGAGGCCGATGAGGTGCACCGGCCACCAGCCAAGTTGGGGGAAGAAGAACTGCAGATACTCCACCATGCCGATGATGCCCGTGGACATCAGCAAGGGAATGGCAAGCAGCATGGTCCAGATAAACAGAAACGGCATCAGCTTGCCGGTGCGGTACTGGAACGCCTCGCGCAGGTAGACATAAGTGCCGCCCGAGCCTGGCATGGCTGCTCCGAGTTCGGCCCACACCAGGCCATCGGCCATGGCCAGGATGGCGCCGGCAATCCAGCCGATCACCGCCTGTGGCCCGCCCATCGCGGCGACCATGATGGGTATGGTGATGAACGGCCCGATGCCGCACATCTGCGTCATGTTGATCGCGGTTCCCGAGAACAGTCCGATGGAGCGATGGAAGGTGTTCTCGCGAACGGGCGGGTGCGCGCTGGAGTCAGGCATGCTGGTCTTGTCGTGGTGGGTTGCGAACGGATCGTCGATGACACTGCCCCTGGAGCGATGCTGTGGCCACGGGCTCAGCCCGCGCTGCGGTGACTCCATTCCCGCCGCAGCGGGAATGGGGTCAGCCTCAGGCCCGAAGTGGTGAGGGAGCCACTCCGGTTACCACTGGCCGCGTACGCCCAACATGAACATGCGTTCGGAGAAAGTCGAGTGCGCAGGTTGGTCGGGCCACACGAGGTAGTACTTCTGATACTCGTTGGTGAGGTTGGTACCGTCCAGGAACACTTCGGCATACTTGTTGAATTTGTACGAGACCGATGCATCCACGTAGTGCTGCGGCGCCTCGTACATCTCCATGCCGGTGATGCCGCCCACGCTGTCCATCACCGCGCGACGCGAACGGTAGTTGTACGCGACGCGAGCCTGGAAGTGGTCGTCCTGGTACCACAGGATGAAGTTGCCGGACTTGGTGGAGTTGTCCTGGAAGGGAATCTTGCTTCCAGACAGGTCCCTCTCGCCCGAGTTGCTGGGTGCATACGTGGCGTTCAACTCCATGCCCGTCTTGGACAGGAAGCTCGGCAGGAAGGTGAAGCCCTGGCGGTAATCGAATTCAGCGCCGTGGATGCTGTTGCCGGTACCCTGCACCGGCTGGTTGATCACGATGCAGTGATTGCGCACCACGCCGTCCTCGTCCGGCAGGGTGCAGTTGGTCACGCTACCGTTCTTGATGAAGCTATCCACGTTGATGCGGAACAGCGCGAGGCTGAGCATGCTGGTGGGGTTGATGTAGTACTCCAGCGACGTGCCGTAGTTGGTGGAGCGCCACGGGTTGAGGTTCGGGTTACCCGTGGACGTGCCATTCGAGACGCGGAAAATCGGTCCTTGCGGCGTCTCCATCAGCGAGTAGTTCAGTGTCAGACCACCGGCCCAGGTGCTGAGGTCCAGCGGCATCATGTTCTTCGAATAAGCCAGTCGCCACTTCAGGCTGTCGGTGATATCCAGCGAGAAGTTGGCCGAGGGCAGGGTGTCCTGATAACTGCGCTTGGTGACGGCCGTGCCAATGTCGGCGGGTTCGTCGCCGTACGAACCCGGCGCGCCGCTCAAGTGCTGGGTCACGTCGAGATTGGTGTGAATCAGGCGCACGCCGATGTTGCCGCTGTACGTCATGTTGCCGATGGTGCCGTTGAAGTTGCCCTGCAGATAGCCCGACAACTCCTTCAACCGCACTGCCCATGTCGTGCCCGGCTCACCCACCTGCACGGTATTGGGGTAGAGCGACTTCCAGTACGAAATCGGGTTGACCATCGCGTTGGGATCGATCGCCCAATAGTTGATGCCCGAGCCAAGCAGGTTGGTGTACTGCTTGAAGTTGTTCGCGAGCGGCGCGGCGGTACTGGGCATCGATATCGCGGAGAGCGGCCCCGCGCGGAAATAGCCCTGGTCGTTGCCAGCGGTACACGAGCCGCTGTTCAGCACCACGTCCGCACCGACATAGCGCACCAGGCATCCACCCGGATCGCTTGCCCCCATCCCGGCATAGACCGGTGTTTCCAGCGTCCAGCCGTCGTTGCTGGCGTTGCGGATGCTGTTGCGGACGCCGAAGGTAAGCTGGAAGCCGTCCGTGAAGGCGTACTTGCCGTCAAAGCGCAGCGCGTTTAGCGCCACCTTGCGGTCGTAGTCGCCGGACGATTCCAGCGTCTTCATCGTCCAGCCGTTGGGGTCGGCGAACTGGGCGGCCATTGAGGGAGGCATGCTGATCGTCAGGTTGCGACCACCGAAGTTTGCAACGATCGGCACCGTATTCTGGGGCATGCCATTGGCATTGAACACACGGTTACCACCCAGCTCTGCCGGATAAACCATGGTGCCGGGCGGCACGTTGACGCCATCGTTCAACACATTGGGCCACAGCGCGCCGTCGGAATTGGAAATGTTGACGTCGGTTTCCTGGTTCGACTGGGATGCCGTGTCATGCACACCGCGCACGCTTCCGGTGAATGGGCCACCATCGTCGTAATCAAACTGCAGGTTGAAGTTCTTCGCCGTCGAGTACTTCTGGATGATCTGCGAGTACGACTCCACGTCGCCAGGCCACTTCTGGTACACCTGCGTGGCGTACATCTGCGAGCCTTCCCAGCCCGGCTGGGGCGTGCCGTACTGGCCAAGGGCGGGGCTGCCGGTATTGCGCGATTGCAGCGGTATGTAGGTCGCACCCTGCCAGTTGGTGGAGTTGAACTGGATGCCGTAATTGCGATCGTACTGCCGCTGCTGCGAGTAGAAGAAGTCGCTGGTCATGGTGAAGCCACTGCCCATGTCGTACTGGAACGAGGCATTGGCGGACTTGCGCTTGCGCTGGGTGATGATGTCATTGAGCTCGATGTTCTGGCTGCCCATGAAGACACCGTTGGACTTGCCATCGCCATTCACGTCCACGCTGCCATCAGCGTTCTGCACGATCTGAGACGGAATGGGCGCACCATTCCACGCACTCAGGAAGCCGTTGTAGCTCGCCGCACTGGTTGCGTTCTCACCATTCAACACAACGCCGTACTGATCGAGACCCTCGTTGGAGTTGAATCGACGCGTGTCGGAGTAATCGGCGGACACCAACAAACCCCAACGGCCGCCGTTGTACGAGATCAGGCCGTTGGCCTCGGGCCCCCAGTGATCAGTGGTGCTGCCCCGCTCGCCATTGGCCGAATAGCTGTAGGTGAATCCGTTGGGAAGATCCCACGGACGGTAGGTATGCAGGTCGATGGCACCGCTGATGCCGCCGTCGGTGGTGCTGGCCGTGGTCGACTTGATCACGTCCACGCCGTGGAACAGCGTGGATGGCAGCATGGTGAAGTCGGGCTGCTGCGAATCGATCTGGTCTGCCGTGATGAACACTTCGCCGTTCAACATGGTGCCGACCTGCGGCAGGCCGCGCACATCCACTGAGGTGCCGACGCCGGCGTCGCGGTTGATCTGCACACCGGTAACGCGCTGCAGCGAGTCGGTAATGGTCGTGTCGGGCAGCGCGCCGATGTTCTCGGCGGTGATGCTGTCCTGGATGTTCGGCGCCTCGCGTTTGAGGTCGATGGCGCGTATCTGCGACGCACGCACGCCGGAAACACTGACGGTCGACAGCGTGGTCGCGTTCTTCTCCGCGTCGGTGCTGTTGGTGCTGCCATCAGCCTTCTTGGCGTCCGGTGCGGGTGCTGGCGCCGGCGTGGTTTGCGTCGTCGTGGTCTGCGGCGCCGCGCCGTCCGCCTGAATATCGGCGAATGTCGACGCTGCAGCCGACGTCGACACGACGGCCAACAGTGACATGGTGATGGCAAACGACAATGGATGCTTGCGATGTACGGTGGACATGGGCTGTAACCTCGTTGGTGGTGCCAGTCGAACCTCAGTTGCTCCGTTGGAAATTCAAAAACGCGACTAGCCCGGCGATGCCTTCGGGTTCGCACGCCGTCGTACTGCAATGTCTTGTTGTCCCCACCTTGGCTACGTGAGCCAAAGTCACTGCTTGGCATTACTGCGCAGGGCATACGCCCCGCGTACCGCTTATTTGGAAAACGTCATCCGCGCCAACGCCCACTGACCCTCGCGTGGGTCGCCGGTAGCGACGATGCACAGGTTGCGCACGCCGGTCCCCACCGGCATGGCCATCTGCGCTTCAAGACGGGATTGCCCTTTCTCTTGCACCGCGTGCTCCAGCGGCAAGCTGGCAAGCAGCGGCCCTGTGCACGAATCGGTGTGGATCTCGAACTCGCCGGCAGTGCTGGCCTTGGGGCGCACCACCGCATCCTTGGCCTCGTCGCCAAAACGCCATGTCATGCGTTCGACCGTCATCGTGACGTGCTTGATGCCTTCCAGCGGCGCCTGCGACCACAGCCAGCAGGTGTTGCCGATATCCACGGAGTAACCCGGTACCGGCCCCTGCTCCGGCCGGCCGCCATGCAGTCGCGTACCGGGTTGGTTGGAGCATGTGGCAAGCGCGCTGCCATCGCGGCTCAGCAAGGTGGTGCCATCCAGCACCTGCGTGCGTGCCGCGGCAAGTTCAAAACCATCCGATGCAAACGTTGCGGCTTGCAGAGTCGCGTTGCCTGGCAGCGTCAGGGGCTTGGTGTACGTTGCGGACTGCCTGGTCGGTGCGGAACCATCCGTCGTATAGCGAATTGCGCCAAAGCCCACCTGATTGGACAGCTCCACGCGGAACGCGCCGTTCGTCGCTCTGGTCACATGGAACGCCGGTGCAAACGCACTGTCGGCATAGCCGATGCCGAGCGCGCGGTAGCGAGCCAGTTCGGCCGGCATGCGTTGCAGGAAACCGTGCCATTCGTGTGCGTTCGCCGGCGACCAGCCCAGCTCCGACAGCGCTGCAAGACGCGGGAACACGGCATGCTGGTCGTGCGCAAAGGTCGGCATCTGCTCGGTCCAGAGACCCGCCTGCACACCGATGATGCGCTTCGCCTCGGTCGCGCTCGCGCCGTTCGGAATCACTACCGTGTCGTAGGCCTGCCGCAACATCGCCCCGGGCGGCGGCCCCGGCCATTCATCCGGCAGGTCCGACTGAAAGTGGTCGAAGTACAACGATTCCTGCGGTGTCATCACCACGTCGTGGCCCTGCCGGAGGGCGGTGAGCGCGACACGCTCGTTGTCGTCGCCATGCCACGACATCACCACTTGCGATGTGGGAAGCGTCGCACCGGCCACCAGTTCGTCATCCCAGCCCACCGGCCTGCGCCCGTGCTTGATGAGATGATCCGCGACCTGACTCATGAACCAGCCTTGCAGCTGATCCATGTTTGTCAGGCCAAGCTTCTGCATCTGCGCACGTACTTCCGGCGACGCATTCCACTGCTGCTTGTCGGCCTCGTCACCGCCAATCGAGATGTATCGCGAGGGGAACAGCCGCATCACCTCATCGAGCACGTCGTCGACAAACTGCAACGTCTTTTCATTCGGCTTGAGTAGCCACGGGCTGACGCCCCAGTCCGTCCACACCGGCGGACGCTGGCCGGTGACGCCAAGCCAGGGATAAGCAGCTATGGCGGCCTGCGAATGTCCGGGCAGGTCAACTTCCGGCACCACGTCCACAAAGCGCTCGGTGGCATAACGCACGATGTCGCGTACATCAGCTTCTGTGTAAAAGCCGCAATAGGGTTGATTGGCCGCGCCGGTCAATTCGCTGTCGAGACCCACCGCCTTGCGGCATGCGCCGATCCTGGTGAGCTCGGGGTACTTGGGAATGTCGAGGCGCCAGCCTTGGTCTTCGGTCACATGCCAGAGCAGCACATTCAGTTTGCTGAGCGACATCCAGTCGATCAGCTTCTTGATGTCGGCCACGCTCTGGAAGTGGCGTCCTGAATCGAGCAGCAGTGCGCGCCATGCGAAACGCGGATGATCGTCAATCGTTCCGTAAGCCACTTGGACCGGTGCACCGCGCGTCCAGCCGGGCGGCGTCAGCAACTGCCAAAGGGTGACGCTGCCGTAGAACGCACCGCGCGGTGTGCGAGCCGTGAGCAGGATGCCGCTGCCATCCACCATGATGCGATAGCCGGCGTCATCCGCAATATCAGCGTCTGGATTCACATCGAAGGTGATCGCGGGACGCGCAGCGTCCTTTGCCTCGATGCGCAGGCGCAATCCTTGGGTGTCCGCGACGCGTTGCACAAACCGCTCGGCGATGGACCGCACTTCTTGCTGATCCGCGCCACGCACAGAGACCACGCCGCCATTCGTCAACTGGGCTGCGCCCGACTCCGCAGGGCTTGCCTTCGCCGGCTGTGGCAGTAGCGACCAGCGGGGCACGGCGGGCGCTGCAACCGCCACACTGGTGGTCGCCAACCACACGATGACCACGCAACGGAGACATGCCGATGTCGCGATGCGGCTCATGCGCCTGCTCCACTCACAAGCGCGTGCGGCAGCGCTTCCGACATGCCATGCCTTAGGTACCACTGGGCCGCACCGCGCACGCCGTGAAGGCCGTGCTCGGTGACACGTACCGATATTTGCGATAGCAACGCGCGCGCACTGCGTCCGTGCAGGAAGCGTTCCTCGAAGGCGCTGTGCCGTAGCTGCTCGAAGAGGGACGACAGGAATCCACCCGCCAGGTAAACACCGCCCGTGGCCATGAAGGTCATCGCGAGGTTGCCGGCAAAGCTCCCCAGCGACGCAAAGAAGATGTCCACGGCTTCCACCGCGAGTGCATCGCCGTGGGCAACGGCTGCCTTGGTGACGGCTTCCGGCGTCGCCAGTGTCGGTGTTTCTCCGTCCAGCGCACACAGCGCGATGTAGAGGTTCAGCAGGCCGGGGCCCGACACGATGTGTTCAAACGCCACGTAGCCGCCATGTGGCGCAAGCTGCGCGAGAACCGCGCGCTCGCGCACCGAGTTCGGCGCGAAATCCATTTGGCCCGCTTCCGTCGCCAGCACCAAGCCGCCGGCATCCCCGGGAAACTGCACCGCCGCGCCAAGACCCGTGCCCGGTCCAATCACCAGGGTTGGGCCACCGCCGTGCGCGTCTGGCCCGCACAGGTGACGGCCGCTGTTGGCCAGCGAGCCATCCAGCGCGTATGCCAGCGCTTCAAAATCGTTGAGTACGGCAACCTCATCCAGGCCCAGCGCATCACGCAGCTGCGTCAGGTGGATGGGCCAGGCGAGGTTATCGTTCACCACTTCGTCGCCCATGATCTGGCCCGCGCAAGCGAGTACGCAGCGCTTCACCGGGGCTTTCACCTCGGCGTCGACAAAGGCTTGCAGCAGTTCCGACGGCGTCGAAAACTCCGCGCACACAAAGACGCGACAGGCGAGCATTTCGACCTCGCGGGCTTCATCCCGCGAGGCATGCATCAGTGCGACACGCGCGTGCGTGCCGCCGATATCGGCCGCCAGAAACGGCATCGTCGGTCTCCCCGCCAGTCGATCCGAATGGTTCATTGCCCGCCCACTGCGCTCCCCGCGCACTGGGCCTGCTATCAGCCTGTAACGACATTGACACCGGTGTCAAGCGGTGCCGCAGCATGGGCTAACGGGCCCGGCATGCGGGTGGTGCAAGCGTTGGCCCAGCCGCCTGGGGGCTTCGGTGATCTGCTCAGGCTATGGCTGTACTAGCGAGAGGTTGGGCGGGACAAAGTACGCAGGCACGCCTGCCGATGTACATCCTCCTCGCAAATCTTGATCATGAGCGGCGGGTGTCCGCTTCCCACCCCTGGGCAGACATTTCTGACCCGCAGGCAAAATAAATCACTCCATCGGATCAACCCATACAGAGATCGGGCATGGAAACCGTATGTCAGGCTTGTGGTTATCAAAGGAAGCCATCCGATCAGGCACCCGATTGGGAATGCCCCTCTTGTGGCAAGGCGTATGCGAAGACCCTGCATGAATCGCCCAGTCCGCTCGTGATCTACTCGGATAACCCTTCCTCAAGGTCAGTCAACCGGCTGCACGGAGGACCTTCGTACGAGAAGGAGCCGAAAGAGACAGCTCTTAATAAGTACGGGCTGCTCATCGGAACTCTTTTTGCGCTCTTTTTTTCCCTGGGTATACCCATACTTGCCGATCCATCGTCAGCATCCGTCATTCTTCTGCACAGTGACGCTGGGTTGGTATGCCTTATCCTTTTCGCACTGATGGCAGTAGTTGTTGTCGGCAGGCGTATGAGTGCTGGGGTCGACTCCAATGACCCCAAGTCCGTATTTGCATTTGCCACCATATTCTTCGGGCTGGTTCTTGCGCTATTGTTTTTCGCTATCGCCATGTCAGGGCATAACGAAGCACGTACTGAGGCCAGGATCCAGCGTAATGGCCTGCGGTCCATGGCAGACGTCGTTCGCACCTATAGTGGAGGTTGCGGTAGACGATCTTGCAGCATCTACGTGGAATACGTGTTTACGCCGTCAACTGAAACGAACGTTGCATCGAAGTCCATACGTGGCTACGCAAATCTTGGCGATCGTCCCAACGACCCACGTGTTACCTACGCACGCTCAAATAAGCAGATCCCAATCGCCTACGAAGCTGGTCATCCTGAAGTCTCGGCACCGAACTTCAATGATGATGTTTTTCGCCTCGAGCATGGCGAACATTCCCGCGGCACGATGGCCTTGTTGGGCGAGATCTTCCTGGGGGTCTTCGTACTGGTGCTCGCGGTGGTGGCCCTTGGCCTTTGGCTGCGGCCAGGCAAGAAATTGCATGCCAGTTGATCCGAATCTGACCGGGCTTTTGTAATTCGATCTATAGGTGTCCGCAGTCGAAAGCAGGCATAGCTTCTCAACGTGCAATTTTTGGTCGTACTGGCGATGGAAGTCATGCAGGAAGCACACCACCCACAATTTCTCCATCGCGCTTCATTTGACCAGGTATGTGGCGGCGTGCAGGCCCGCCCCAACAGCGAAGACTGCAGTCACCTCCGGGCCCTTGGTCAACTCCAGCGCGATGGCGATGCGTCCGCTGAAGCGCTGATGCAACCCACGCACCCAGGCCTCGATGGCCTCGGGCTGATGCGCGAACGTGCCGAATTCTCGCGCATCGGTGCCGCTCGGCTGCAAACAGAAATCATGCTTGGCGTCCCCAGTCGAGCCCAACGAAGGCCGTGAAATCCTCATTTCGAATTGTGCTCATGCGTCACCTCGCCGCGTGCGTCAGCTGTCGAGACGTGCGTGCCCGAGCTCGGCAAAGTCGATATAGAGAGCCGAACTAGCGGCGTTCCCTGAGTATTCGTTGAGGAGCTCAAGCGCACCGGCGAGCTCGAAATCGAAGCGGTGAATATCGCAAGTTTGGACCGGAATGTTCGTAGCTTGCCGGTGCAAGTCCCGCCCTCGCGGCCAGCTACCTGGCGGCCGTGACATCGTCACTGAGAACTGGGCGGAATACCTATATCGGGTCGGAAGCAGACGTTAGCCTTGCTACTGCACATTTCCATCTCGCAAGCTTGATATCGCAGTCACGACGTTTAGCAAAAATGGTATCGCCACGAAGCCCAGGGCCGCACGCGCCGCACGTGGCTCAACGGTGCCGCTGGAACCGGCGGGGTGGTTTGGCCATAATTTTGCCCAGACTTCTGTAGGCCATATCGCGTACCCGCCCCTCATGTTGGAGGTTCGCATCATGACTCTGAAGAGGATGGCCCGTATCGCCGGGCTATGGTATCTGGGCTTCACCTTGGGGCCGTTCTACCTACTCTATGTCCCGTCGCGGACGGTCGTGCGCAATGACGCTACTGCTACGGCGGCCCGTGTCCTCAGCCACGAGATGTTGTTCCGCTGGGGCATGCTCGCCGAGACAGTGGGCGCGGTCATTTTCGTCGGACTGAGCTTGGCGCTCTATCGCCTTTTCGAACGTGTGGACCGCCACCGCGCACGACAACTGGTTGCTCTGGTACTCGTTTCGTCCTCCCTTGGCCTGGCGGCGGTGCTCTGCAATGCGGCCGCGCTCCTCGTATTTCGCGGTGGCGATTCTTTCGCTGCCTTCGACGACCACGCGCGCGCGGCTATCGGGATGCTTCTGATCCGGATGCATGGGCAAGCGAATGGCATCAACCAAATGTTCTGGGGATTGTGGCTGTTGCCTTTTGGATCGTTGGTCGTGAGCTCACGCTTTTTGCCGCGTTGGCTCGGATACTGGCTCCTGCTCGACGGTGTCGCTTGGGTGGCCTTGAGTGTGACTTGGTTCCTCGCTCCGGATTACCAGGACGATCTCTTCCTCTACCTCCAGCCGGTGTTTCTGGCCGAGCTTGCCGCCATGCTCTGGCTCCTGATCAAAGGTGCGAGGGAACCGCAGCCCCGTGCTGAAACGAATGCGTAGCTGCCCTGGAAAAAGGTGCCAGAGACAACTTCTGACGCTCAAAACGAGAATTCCGCAACGTCCGATGCGGGTCGGAAGCGGACATCGCCCGCCCTCCACGCCCCCTCAGCACCTCTAGATGCAGGCCAAGCTCAACGCGTGAGATTCAGGCTGCACAACCCATCCGACACCAGACCACGGCGGAAACGCTGGATGTCCTAAAAGGTTGCATATCTGACATTTACGCCGGCATCGGGAGTTACTAGATTTTCTCCCAGGCCCGACACGGCACCGGAACAATGGAGTTGCAAGTGAACACGACTCATCGCGACACGGCGTTGATCACGAGCGCTTGCTCAAGTACCAGCACGATGGTTCATCGGCCGCATCGAAATGGCTTCACGGCGTGTAGGGCGGAATAAATCGGCTCCTGCCGGTGTCCTCGCATTCACTGAAGCATGAACTGTCTGATGACGGTGCCTGTCAGCGTCCATCTTGATGTCTGCCAAGGAAAGGGTTGATACGCCATCTGGATGGCCCTGCATAGGGCGATTTTGTCACCAGTCCGTCGCTGCTCGATCAAGCCGACTGGGAATGCGCGCAAAGCATGGTCGCCGCATTTCGGTCGCGACAATCCGGCTACTCGATAGGGCACGGCAAGTGCCGCGTGACCTTACGCACAACCAACGACCTGCAATCCAAAGTCACTCACCAACACTCAATCATTGAGGCGCCAAAATGAAAAAAGCCATTCTTGCGCTCGGTGCACTCAGCAGCAGCGCCCTTGTGTCCATGGCACACGCTGCCGTCAAAAGTGTAGTTCTCGTTCATGGCGCGTTTGTCGATGGCTCCGGATGGAGACCAGTTACAGAAATTCTTGAACACGACGGCTATAGCGTGTCTGTCGTGCAGGAGCCACTCACATCGCTGGAAGCGGACGTCGCAGCCACACGTCTCGTCCTCGATCGATCGGGACCAAGCGTGCTCGTCGGCCATAGTTGGGGTGGCATGATCATCACCGAAGCAGGCACGCATCCAGCGGCTCGGAGCCTGGTCTACGTGGCGGCTTTCGAACCGGACGTAGGCGAAAGCGCCGGTGCGCTGCAGAGCAAGGCACCACCGGCAGCTCAGAGCGTCGTACCGGTCGGTGGCGGTTTTGTGCAGGTCAATGCGGAATCATTTCATCGCGACGTCGCCGCCGATTTGCCGGCGCAAGCAGTACATTTTGCGGCTATTTCGCAGGTGCCGATCGCGGCCGCGTCATTTGGCGCCTCGGTCAAGACCACGGCGTGGTCGATCAAACCGAGCTATGCCGTTGTCGCGACAGAAGACCGAATGATCAATCCAGAGCTCGAGCGATTCATGAGCCACCGAGCAAAGTCTCAGACGATCGAACTAACAGGAAGCCACGCGATATTTCTATCGCATCCAAAGGAGGTCGCAGCCCTGATTGAAAAGGCCGCGGAGGCGGCAGAGTAAACAGGAGCTGCAGACAATCCTCAGGAATGGATCTGTCGAAGCCGTCCGGCTGGAGTCACTATGAAACGCAAAATCGCCATTATCGGGGCAGGTAAGGCCGGCACGGCGCTGCAGACTGGCCTTTCCCGCGCAGGCCACCACGTTCGTTTTGCGACGAGGGAACAGGTCGCTGAGATCGCCTTGTGGGCAGACATCATCATCCTGGCCATGCCGTTCGGCGCAGTCCGGGAGGTGGCATGGGCACTGAACACTGTGGCCGACGGGAAGACCGTCATCGACGTGACCCATTCGCTCACTCCGGATTTTCAGCTAGCCATGGGTTTCACGACGAGCGGTGCCGAAGAGCTACAGAAACTCCTGCCCCATGCCCACGTTGTCAAAGCATTCAACACCGTTTTCGCTCAGCACATGAGCACTGGCGTTGCGAATGGCGAACAACTGACGGCCTTCGCAGCCAGTGACCATGACGAGGCTCGCAAGACTGTGCTTGAGCTCGCAAGTGCAATCGGGTTCGATCCCGTTGATGCAGGCCCACTCAAGAATGCCCGAAGCCTTGAGTCGTTAGCGTTCTTGAACATCCAGCTAAGTTGGTCGCTACAAAACGGCCCAGATGTCGGCTTCAGGTTCGTGCATTAGCCATGCAAAGCATGGCGTTTCTGAGATTTGGTTGGCGCGGGATCAAAACCCGGCCAAGAAGTCACTTTCATTCGCGAAGACTCATCTCGCCTGATTGGCTCAGATAGCGCGCATAGTCTTCTAGGAAGAAGAGGCACGGTTATCTGGATGAATCCGATGAGACGGTGCTTCCTGGATCGACAGCAGGTACAAGGCCTGGTGAGTCGCGCTCGAATCACCGGGCTTCACCTTTAAGGAGCCCGTCCTTCCATCCGGCGAACGACCTATATTCCGCATAGGCGGGGAAATCCCTGCTATGGAGGTGATCATCCCGGAGAGCAGTGACCTGGTAGCGCATAGCCCCGGCTTCCAGCCCCACGAGAGGGAGCTCGTCCACCCTAACGTAGGATCAGCCATGAAACGCCAAAGCAAGCTCATCATTACGACGGCTGTCGCATTGTTCGTTGTAGCTGGCGGCACGGCGCTTTACGCGCAAGACAAGATTGCAAACAGGCAAAGTTCGAACGACAAGTATTCTCTTGTGTCGCCCAGTGGCATTTCGTTTGCCGACTTCAGGGGTTATGAAGACTGGTCGGTCGTTTCGACGGCCCGAACGGACGAAGTGCTCAAGGTCATCGTTGCCAATCCAATCATGATTCAGGCGTACAAGTCGGGTATCCCTGGAAATGGCAAGCCATTTCCGGAGGGCTCGAAGATTGCGAAACTGCAATGGAAGTTCAAGAAGAGTACCGAGGCGCCGTTTGTTGTTGACGTGCCGGATGTCTTCTCGCAGGCGTTCGTCATTGAAAAGGACAGTAACAAGTTCTCGAAGAGCGGCGGCTGGGGTTACGCGCTGTTCGACTATGACGCAAAAACGGATACGTACAGCGCCGACCCCACTGGTGTATCCGATTGTGGCCACGCTTGCCACGTCAAAGTGGCTGCTAAGGATCACATCTTCCACCCATACCAGAAGCGTTGAGCCCCACCACGGTCTTTTATCGGGCTTGCGGCGACGCAAACCCCTTTTTCTTAGTTCACCGCCCCTCGCTTGGGGAAAGCGGCCGTGCTCGACATACGTTCTATCCCTCGATACTGGTCACCTATGTATGGATGCTGGAACGCCCTGGCCGGAGGCGGACGCTTCAAGGCTGGGTGAGGCCAGCCGGCGAATATCCTAGGCGGTGGACTTGGCGTGACGCCCGACAGCGGACGTTGATTACCGCGGCGAGTCCGCCCCAGTGTCGCAAGTCGCGATAAGGCATTTTTCAGGAGATATGAACATGCATTCTCGGGCGCGATGCATCTGCGATGCAGAACCTGGTGAACTCGGAGCGTGTTGACCATGCAGAAGTGAGCTCACCAGAGGCGGCCCGTAGTCGTACGGACTCTTCACCGCTCACTAGGATGGTCTAACTCAACCCGGTTTCGACCCGTTTGTTTAGCCCTGTACAGCGCCCGGTCTGCACGCTTTACCAGCTTGTGAATGTCTCGTTCCTTATTCGTTCGCCGTGCTACGCCAATGCTCACCGTGACCGGCACTGGCTTGCCGCTTCGCCACTGCTGCTGAAAGACCTGGGACTCAATGCGCGCCCGGAGTGCCTCTGCAAAGGCCTGAGCTTGCTCAAT
The DNA here is from genome assembly GCF_055702865.1 of Dyella sp. PARNA 12/25. NCBI lineage: Bacteria > Pseudomonadati > Pseudomonadota > Gammaproteobacteria > Lysobacterales > Rhodanobacteraceae > Dyella > Dyella sp. PARNA 12/25. Next base: position 59,711 of record NZ_JBVQCI010000008.1, read on the forward strand.
GGTTACACCTGGTAGTGCAGCGATGAACTCCTCACCGCCCCAGCGGGCAAAGATATCTTCAGACCGAGTGGATGTCTTTGCCACCTCGGATAAAGAGCGCAACACCTCATCACCAACATCGTGGCCATAGCAATCGTTGATCTTTTTGAAATGGTCCACGTCAAGCAGAAGGATTGACAGATCCTCATTGGTTGCCAGGATGCTTTCGATGACCTCGAGAAATTCGCGTCGATTGGGGAGCCCTGTCAGTTCGTCAGTGCCGGCCTGTTTCTGTAGCAGTTCCATCAGGCGTACGCGATCGGCGATATCACGAATTACTGCAGTGAATTCGATCAGGCCATTAACGTTGATCTTCGATATCGCAACCTCAACGGGAAGCAACGTGCCATCGCGATGCCGGCCATAAAGGCGATTGCGTTCATTCATCTGCCTCGCTCGCGCGGGCGATCGGGCAAACTGCTGCACGTACTTGCGGTGGTGATCCCTGAATGTTTCGGGCAGCAGCACCTCAAGTGGTTGGCCCAATATTTCGTCAGCTGGATAGCCGAAGAGGTTTTCCGCCGCCCTATTGAACAACGTGATGCGATGCTGTTGATTCGTCGTTACGATGGCGTCATAGGCAGCGTCTACGACTGATCTGAAGCGTGATGAAAACGCCTCGAGCTCGGTTTCGACCGATACCCAACTTACGGGCTCACCCTTCTCATTTCTTGGGACCGGCAACTGGAAGCTCTGGCTTACGTGCTCCAGCATCGTCGTCAGCGAGTTCACTTGCTGCCGTAGCCGCTTTGCTTCATCCCCTAGATCAGCACGGGGTTGTCGTGCAAAGCATCGAGGAATCGACGCTCCAATGATCGCGCCGATGGCTACTGACACCATGGAAAGAGCGACGGTGTGATTGGCGAATTGCCAAATGGCATCGAGTATTGAAGTGACCATAGATCCCCCCGGCTGGATGGTCGCTCTCACTTAGGTCTGTTTTGGCTCGAAAACGGACCTTATGCATGGTGTGGTCGTCTTGGGGCCGCAAATCTGCGGTTCGCCCATCGAATTCACGTGCTGGCCATGCCTGAGGCAGTGCCAGTCCAACTCGGGCGCCCTCGCCCCAGTCGTTGCGAGGCCGTCAAATGGGAACCTGTGCGCCATTGCGAGCGCCAACCGAGGTGATCGCATCCGCGTCGGGTCAGGACGCTGATGGGTGATGCGTCACAACTTGCGCGAAGCTTACATGGTAGTCGCCTGCGATTCGTTAAAGCTTACATAGAGGCCGCATGCCTTGGCTCTCGTCGGTGGGGAGACCATCGCTCGTAACGCTGCGTATTGCGGCAAATGAGCCTAAACGCCGCCTCCGTCGCAAAGTCCCTTGACAACAAATGGGAATGACTCGCATTCTCTATCAATAATTTCTTACGCCATCACCCGTGCCTGGGTGAGAGCCCCATTCGAACGCGCCATCCATCCCCTGTGCACTGGCAGTGCACGGGCCAGATGAGCACGCGTCGGCATCCAACACACGTTTTTGAGAAAAGGGGTTAACGATGAAAGACCACCAGCACCGTGGTGAGTACCTTGCCGCCCGCGCTCTGGCTTGGCTGATTGCTGGCGCTCTTGCATGTCCTGGCGCCGTCGCGTTCGCTCAGGATGCGAACAACAGCTCCGCGCCTGCCAATGTCCAGACGCTGGATGCCGTATCGGTGCAAGGTATTCGTCCTTCACTCTATGCGGTGCCTGACGTCAACGTCGGCGCGCTCGGAGCCAAGGATCCAAAGGAGCTGCCGCTGTCGGTGGAGTCGTATGCGTCCCCGCTGATCGAGGCGCAGGGCGCCCGCACACTCATTGATGTTCTGAAGAACGACCCCTCCGTGCAGAACACAGCGGTCGGCGGTGCGATGGACAACATCAGTATCCGAGGCTTTCCCGTCGATTGGACCAATACGATGCGTCGCGACGGTATGCCGGTTGCGCCCTACTACGACTTGCCACTGGAAAATATCGAGCGTGTCGATGTGCTCAAGGGGCCTTCGGGCTTCCTGTACGGCATGAACTCTCCGGGGGGCACAGTCAACTATGTGATCAAGCGGCCCACGCAGGACACCTTCACCACGGTGACCGGTGAGGTCCGCAGCTATGACGGGTACTACGGCGCGCTAGATGCCGGTGGACCGGTCGGCCAATCGTTTGGCTATCGCATCAATGTTGCTGGCGAAAAGGTGGGCGACTTCGGCCATGCAGGCGATCTCAAGCGCGGCATGGCCAGTGCAGCCTTTGATTGGTCGATTGCCCCTGGTGTGTTGCTTCGCTTCGACCTGGACTACCAGCGCAAGCGCCTCGCGGCACAGCCCGTGATCGGCACACAGCCAGATGGATCGCTGCCGCCGACGTTTGATCCACGCACACTGCTGGGCCAGCCCTGGCTGCAGTACCGCACAAGCACCTACAACCTAGGAAGCCGCCTCGATTGGCAACTCAGCGACCGATGGAGCCTGACCACGCAGGTGGCGCAGTCGTACAACAGCCGCGATGCGGCCTTTCCGGACGTCTATTCGGTGGCGGCCAATGGCGACATCCTGAGTGGCGATATCTATCTCTCGCCGAACCAGAGCTTCCGCGTCTTGTCCACCAACACCTTCGTCACAGGGCACTTCGATACGGGAACCATGGCGCATCAGCTGGTGGCTGGCGTATCAACGCGCGACTACCACTCGCATGAAGGTGGCTTTGGCGTGGCCGATGTCACGGTGGGCAACATCTTCCATCCGGTGTATTCCCCCGAGCTGTCAATTCCGGCGCCTGCGAAGAATGAAACGCGCAACAAGCAGCCGAGTGCTTTCGTCAGCGACTTGATCGATATGGGCGAACACTGGACCGCCATGCTGGGCCTTCGCCATGTGCACTACACCAGCGACTCGTATCCGGCGCGCGGTGGCAGCTCAAGCTATCGCACCGACACCAACATGCCATCGGCAGGCGTGGTCTATAAGCCGCTCGCCACGTTGTCGGCCTATGTGAGCTATGCCGAAGGCTTTGAGCAAGGCGGTGTCGCGCCCTACAACACACTCAACGCGGGGCAGTACCTGCAGCCGGTCAAGAGCAAGCAGTACGAAACGGGCGTGAAGGCAGACGTGTCCAACGCACTTTCGCTCAACGCCGCAGTGTTCCGCATCGAGAAGGCATTGCAGTACGTCAATAACGCCAACTACTTCGTGCAAGGTGGCACACAGCGCCACACCGGCGTCGAGTTCACGGCAAACGGTCGACTGACGCGCAACTTGTCGTTGATTGCTGGGGCCGCGTGGTTGAATACCGAGCTGCTTCATACCGGTGACGTAAGCACCAACGGCAAGCGCGCCGCGAACGTGCCATGCTTCCAGGCTAACACCTTCCTCGACTATCGCATCGCGGCGGTGCCCGGCCTTGGCGTCAACGCCGGCATCTACTACGTCGGCAGCCGACCGCTGGATGCACAGAACAGCGCTACCTTGCCGGGATATACACGCGTTGATGCCGGAGCGGCCTATCAGACCAGCATGGGCGGTCACCGAACGGTATGGCGTGCCGGCGTACAGAACCTGGCTGATCGGCGCTACTGGGCGGCCGCCAATTACGGCTCCGTCTGGCCCGGCATTCCGCGCACGGTATCGCTGTCAGTGCAGTTCGATATCTGAGGCGGTTCGCGCTCGTCGCCGCGTCGATGGCCTCTGTGGGTCAATGCGGCGATTAGTGTGAGACGGAACGTGCTTTTCGGTGAGCAGAGCTCTTTGCAACCCTCACTCCGGGTGCCTGTACGAACCGGCGCCTATATGCTGGCGCCCAAGGCCGCTAGCCGCATCAGCCCAAAGCGGCCATGGCTAGCGCCGCTTCTTCTGATGCAAAACAGGTGGCAGGGTACGTTTCGATCAAGCACATCTGACAAAAGCGCCCTGCCCCTTATATGGTTCAGAACATGTAGCCAATGCCGAGATTGAAGCGATCGTTTTTGTGGTTGTCCACGTACTTCTGATAATCCGCCTTGCAAACGACCTGCGGGTAAGGACTGAATGACAAGCCAACCGTGGCGACGTGATCCGCATTGGCGGGGTCCGCGACGAAACCTGGCGGCATGTGCGACTGAGTGTTGTATCGCTCGTAACGCGCGTAGGGCGTGAGCGACATGTTGCCATGCTCCCAAACGGTATAAGCCGCCTGCAACAGCCAACCGTAGAATGCACTGGGAACATAAGGCCGCGTCGCCTGATTGGCTATGTTGAATGACTCAATCGAGGCATTGATTTTCGCCGCCTCGCCAATGGTGCCGCGCGTGTACAACGCTTCAAGATCCCACCCATGGCGCTGCCAACGCGTGTGGATATCCCAAAGTGTCACGCGTCCCTTGATGCCCGATAAATCCGGGCCACCGGCGTTGGCTTTGTAATCGGCGTTGTCGTGCGTGCTGTTTCCGGTGAACACACCACCGCCAATCACCCAGCCTGGTATGCCCTGATAATTGAGCGCACCGTAGACGGAGAGATCATGCGCTTTGGCGAGCTGCAATTCCTGATGGACAGAGGCCAGCGGCATGCTCGGGTCGTCAAACTTGGCGATGTCGAAACCGGTGGTCACGCCCACATCCCATGCCAGGCCCGCGTTGGTGCTGCCGTACAACCCGATGCCGCCTTCGCGCCAGGTTGAAGGGATGATGCGCGTTTCCACCTCGTTTCGCTCAACACCATAGAACATGGGCGGCTCATGCGCCTGATTCAGGAACCCGAACGGCATGAGGAACAGACCGGTCTTGAGGTTTACGCCTGAAGCAATCTGGTAGTTCAAGAACGCCTGCTCGATCTCGCTTTCACCCTGATCGCTTGAGCTGGTTACCGCGTGCTCCCACTCCACTTCGCTGTTAAAGCTCAGTCGATCAGAGAATTGATGATTCAGCAGAATCACGAAGCGCCGTAGATCAGCCCTTGTGCGGCTGCCGTCATGTACGTAGTTGTTGTAATTGATTTCGCCATAACCACCAAAGCTGGTCGAGGAACCTGCGCTCGCCACGGATGGGGCCGCCGGAGCAGCAGTGGATGCCGCGCCGCTAGCAGGTGCACCGACTGAGGATGACGCGGTAACCGTTGCCGGAAGCGCGGATGCAGCAGGCGCCGTCGACGCGACAGACGTTGGCGTGGCCTCAGCCACTGGCGCTGCTTTGGTCTGCTGCGCAGCCAGTTGATCCGTTTGCTGGTGCAGTTGCTTAATTTCGGCGGCTTGCGACTTCAATTGCGATGCCTGCTCTGTCACCTGCTTCTGCAGCTGCGCGATCAACACCTTGAGCTCCTCCTCGCTAGCGTGGGCGGCAGATGCGGGCAGGCCGAGAGCGGCAAGCAACGCAAGCGTGAGCAGACCGCCTCGCGAATGGCGAGTAGGGAGACGTGACATGAGGGAGCCCCTGGAATCAAATGTGGCGCGATACTAAATGACAATGATTCTCAATGGCAATTCAAGGTATTGAGTTCGCAAATTATTGCGAACGATCAAGTGGGCAGATGTGCGCGACGAGGGCGTGGCGCCTTTCAGCGCACGGAATACATTGCTTCGAGGAAGCCATTAACGCTGATGGACCGGTGTTGGACGTCCGTTAGCCGATTTCTCTAAGGTCCGGTTTCGGCCGCGACTTCAGCCAGTCAACGCAACACTCCTTCCGCTTGCGCGTCTATGGTGTGTTGCGTTGACCGGCTGAAGTCGCAACCCGAAGCGGACGTTCCCGTCACTCGTCGTCCGCCCGAGATTTCATCTCGTATTTGATTCGTGGCTCCGGAACGCGCGTGTCGTCCGTTGGCCCGATTTCAACGACATCTGTGGATGAAAGAGGGTGCTGCACCCAGTCGTAGAAGTATTTTTTGCCATTCTCTACGCACACCGCGCTGGCAAATAGCTCAGCTCCTTCGCTGCCATCCAGGCGAACCCATTGCACTGAAAGATGCATGTTCAGGACGTTGGGGTGACCGAAGACTCCAAACTCGGTCCCGTTAATTCGTACTTTGAAGTACATGCGCAGCTTCCTTGGCGACTAGTGGCCGCATGGTACCAATACAGTTGGCTCCCGGCTGGCCGCCGGAGGTGCACGCATGGCCGGCAATTGGCTGAATCTGCAACCCGAAGCGGACATCCACGGAAAGCGAGACATCTTCCACTAGTGCGCCCCAGGGAAACCACCGCTCCTATGCAGCACTCGCCGGGTATCTGGCGTTCGTAGCGATTGGCAATCGCATGGTGAAACGGGCCCCGCCAGTGGGTGAATCGTCAACTGTGACACTGCCTTTCTGCGACGTGATCGCGCGCCTGACAATTGCCAGCCCGAGACCGAAACCGCCGGTGCTTCGATCACGGCTGCGGTCGAGTCGATGGAAAGGTTCGAATATGGACTTCCTCTCAGCCTCGGGAACACCGATACCGTCGTCGTCGATATGGATCACCAGCGTGTCGTCAGCTTTCGTCACGGTGATATCAATGTTCATCCGCCCATAACGCATCGCGTTACGGACGAGGTTGATCAGGGCACGAGCCGAAAGCTTCGGATCGATACGCGCCACCGTCAGGTTCGGCTCAATCACTACACGACAGTGAATATCGCGCGCCTCCATCTCCAACGACAGGCTGCCGGTCACGCTGTCGATGAACTCCGCGATATTGATTTCGTAGTACTCCGGGTCGCGACCTGGTTGCCCCAGGGCCCCGTACGACAGCAGTTCACTGACCAATTGGTCCAGCTCACCAACATCGTTCGACATGGCATCGATCTGGCGATTCCTTTCCGCCTCGTCCTGGGCCGATTTCAGCAACGCCAGCGCGAATCCGAAACGGGCGATAGGTGTTCGAAGCTCATGCGATATCGCGTTGATCATCTCGCTCTGGGTTGAAACGAGAGTTTGAATGCGACTCGCCATGCTATCGAAGCGCGTTGCGAGAGGTGCCACGCTGGACCGCGCCGGCAAGCCCGATCGCACATGCAGTTGCCCATCGCCGAAGCGTTGAGCCGCCTCGCGAAGGATCTCGAGATCACGCCAATGAGAGCGCAGCCAAAGGAACAGGCCGCCAAGCAGCATGGCGACCACCACGGTCCACGCGGCGACGCGGAACAGGGAGCCGGAACCCGGCGCCTGCATCTCGCGTGTACGGAGTAGCTGGTGAGAAGGAGGGATAGCGAGAAGGAGGGTCCCGGGAGAGTCCGTGTCGACCGCATAGCCGATATCGAGGCGCCGCCGTTGGTCGTCCGACAGCGTAACGGACGATCGATCGATAAGGTCGAAGTGAACCATGGAGAGCGTCGGCTGTACCTCGTCAAGGGTCTGCTTTCGCCTGGCTTCATCCTGGGCCGACAACATGTCACGAAGGATGTACATGGTCGAGCGTACGTCAACAGCATCTGATGGCGTCAACCTTGGCACCAGCATGTACTGCATGGCAGGAACAACGACAACCACGGCCAGGAGGACACTGGCGATGAGTGTGAGATAGAGCTTGTAGAACGTACGCAGCATGGCCGGTCAGTCCTCCCACGCGTACGGGTTGAACAGATAGCCCTTGCCCCAGACGGTCTTCAGTTTTTGTGGCTCCTGAGCCAGATCATCGAAACGCTTGCGCAAGCGTGAAACGCCGGCGTCTATGGTCCTGTCGAGCCCGTCGAACTCGATGCCGCGTAGCTGTTTCATCAGCTCGTCGCGACTCAGTACGCGACCCGGTGTCCTCGCAAAGGCCAGCAGCAGGTTGTATTCGGTGGTCTTGAGTTCTACAGCCGCGCCCTTCCACGTGACCTCGCGTGATAGATCGTCGATGCGAAGGCCACCGAAGACCATCACGTGCTCGCGCGATGCATCCTCTGTGCGCTCAGGCATGACATGCCGGCGCATCACCGCGCGCAAGCGCGCGAGCAAGAGCCTCGGCTCCACAGGCTTCAGTACGTAGTCGTCCGCTCCGATCTCCAATCCTGCGATCTGGTCCATCGTATCGCTGCGTGCGGTTAGCATCACGATGGGCGTTTCACCCAGTTGTCGAAGCCGCCTGCAAACCTCTACACCGTCCATGCCAGGGAGCATGAGGTCCAGTACAACCACAGCTGGCGAAACATCATGGAACGCAGCCACAGCGATGTCGCCACGCGGACAGATGGAGACGTCGAACTCGTATCGGGAAAGAAATTCCGCCACAAGGGACGCGAGGCGGTGATCGTCCTCGATGAGAAGTAATTTATGCATGGCATCACGAGCTTGAATCATGCCAACGTAACATCGCTTCAGGCGCAGCAACAATCGATAACGGCTTCGAAATTGTGTTTATTTGTAGCGGGTGGTTACAGATAGGCACATTTGTCCCACAAAGCGCCCACATACTTCGCCCCGACAGGTACCTACGATCCTGGCCCGTCCCCATGGCCAGGAGTGCCTCCCTTGAAACTGTTCCGCTTCTCGTACCTTGTGCTCGCGCTGCCTCTCTTCACGCCGATCGTCCATGCCCAGGACGCGAACAGCGTTGCTTCCTACGTTGGCGGCGGAGTCGCCTACCTGCCTCGCTACGCTGGCAGCAAGGAGTATCGGGTAGCTCCATTGGTTGATGCCTCCTTCACCTTCCGCAATGGCTTCTTTGTTGACGGTGCGCGAGGCGCTGGCTTTCGCTTTCGGCTTACTGATCACTTCTTCGTGACAACGTCTGCAGGCCTGGATCCAGGTCGAAAGGACCAGGATGATGTTGCCCGCCCCGGATCCGATGTCTTGAAGGGTATGGGCGATATCAAGACCTCTGTGCTGGCCAGCGTAGGCTTCGGGGTCAAGCTTGGCCAACGCGCAGATATTGGGCTTAGCGCCAGCAAGCCGGTGAACCATGCGGATTACGGCATGAGCTATCACCTTGCGGGGCACATGCAGGCCTGGAGCGGTGCGCGCGACAGCATCGACATCGACGCCGCCCTGCATTACGGCAACGACAAGTACAACCAGACCTACTTCGGCGTGACCGCCGCACAAGCCGCGAACACAGGTTTTCAAAGGTTCGCTCCGGGCGCTGGTTTGAATGCCGCCTCTGCAGGCGTCGCCTGGACGCATCTCTTCGGCCAACACTGGATGACTCGTTTGAGCGCCAGCGGCGTGCGATACCTCAAGGATGTCGCCGAGAGTCCGATCGTGCAGAAGAAGACGGGCTACCTGGCCAGCGCTTCCGTTGATTACCGGTTCTGAGAAGAGGAGCGACGGCCATGTACCCCTTGCTTCTTCGAAGTCTCCTTTACGTCTCCCTGCTCGGGGTCATCCTGTTTGCCGGCTGCGCCGCCGACCCGCAGTGGCACGACGGCAGGCATGAGCGCGGTGCTGGCGAAGTACGGACACTGTCCTGCGCAAGTAACGAGAACGCTTATCGCCAATGCGATGCGGATGGGCGCGTGCTAAGAGTGCGCCTGCGGGAGCGCCAGTCGGTATCCGCATGCGAGTACGGCCGCAGTTGGGGATGGTCACGCCACGGTGTCTGGGTCGATCGAGGATGCCGGGCGGATTTCGATATTGTTGTCGACTGATTGGTCCGTTTTCCCCGCCCGGTGCCGATATGAGTGCTTATTTCCCGATGCTGGGGAGCGATATTTCGAGGATTGACGCTGGTAGATTGGCATCTTTCAGTGTCAGCCAAGGTTCGCTTCCGACCCGAAGCGGACCTATTTCGGCGCAATTTCAGGAGGAGCGATGCGCTGGTTTCTTCTCGTATGGGGCGCCATCTCCATGACTGGCTGCGATGCTGTCGATCCAGCTCGGGTCAAGCTTGGCGTCGAGCCGATTACCCAGATTTGCGGCACTTCCGACCGAGAGGTTCCTGTCCGCATAAGCGTGCGCAACGATAGTCAGGGAAAGTTGGAGGTTTGGATTGACCCCGCGTTGCACCAGCCTCCGTATGCCCTGAGTTGGCTCAGCTACCAAATCCTCGGCGAAGGTGGCAAGACAGATTGGGAGCATGGCCCAAGCGGGCATGGGCCGATGCCGCCGTCCACATTGGCTATCGGCCCCGGCGATTCTGCCGAAGTAGTGGGTTCGCTATACGGTTTAACACCTGCAGACTACGCCAAGCGCTTCAAGGTTCAGTTTAGGGATTTGGCGGGCCACACATTTGTGTCGAGTTCGTTCAAAGCTTGCATGGAAACGTAGTCATTTCTTCGCGTATCGTTAGGTCCGCTTCCGACCCAGAGCGGACCTAACAGGGGGAGAGAATGGACTGCTGTTCGGTCGAGTTCGTGCCAATCGACTTCGCCACGCTGACCCGTACAAGGGCGCTGTTCGAACAAATCCAGGCCGCGAAACTGGAAGGGGCGACGCTGGACGACGCAGTGTTTTCCGCACAGTTAACTGATGCAGAGAAGTCGTTCTTTTGGAGCCCATCGGAAGATGAGCGGGCCGAGTGGGCGGCAATGTGGTTCGGTACACCGCCCACTGAACGTCATCTGCTTCCAGGGCCTCAGTGGGATCTCGGAGCTGTGCTCGATTCAATTGCCGATGGCGAATACATACTTATGGCAATCGAGGATCGCGGAGGCAGCCATCATCTGTTGTTCAATCCGCTGAGTTATCCGTTTGGCGGCACCGGCTGCATGGTGGCCTTCTTAGAGTGTTTCGGTCACAAGGTCATCACCGTCAATGATGGGACGGGGCGGGTTCCCTATGTGCCGAGAGTGCTCTGGAAGCCGAGGGGATGATGAGTTTCTTATGTCCGCTCCCGACCCGAAGCGGACATATCCACGATGGCGCGAAGACGTTCGACGGGCTTTGGCACGGCTGGGGGAATGAGATGAAAGACCACCGTTTTGGAAGAAGTCAATTTAGCCTAAGTGGGCTCATTGGCTTTGTTCTCTTCTGTAGCCTTCTTGGGTTGCTGATTTCCTTTCATTCCCGCAGCCTCGATAACATCAGTGCCTTAGTCTTTCTTGGTCTTCGGATCGCGGCTGCGATGCTGCTTTTGTGGATGCTCTGGCTGCGTCGCCGCGGACGCAAGATCCCCAGCTGGTATCGCAAATGGTTTCTCGGCGAAGACGATTTGTAGCGCAGTGGCTAGCCAGCAATGTCCGCTTCCGACCCGAAGCGGACATCGCTACGACGGTCAATTCTTAGGCATGGGGACTGATACAGGCATGAAGCATCCCGCGAAACTGAGCCATGAATTCTCGGGCGCTCTCAGAACTTTCAGCTTTTGGATGGCTAACGGATCTGTGGGTTTGCCGTTGTTGGAAGGCATTGAATACTGGGATGACCTCAAAGAGTCGCCGAGTCTCATGGAGGAGGTCTACGCCATCTATGCGAACGTCTTGGAGTTCGATGAGGGCGGTGTTCCTATCAATGCCAAGTACGCCGAATTCAGAGCTGCACAGTGCATTCGGCGGTGGTGCGACCCAGCCTATGAAGTAACTCCACCATTCGAGGCCTGGGAGACCGAGCTATATGGCCCGCCATCAAAAGTAGACCAGAAGCCATGGCCTGCTGGCGTCGAGCGAAAATAAGGGTTTCGAGTGTTGAGAAGGATGTCCGCTTCCGACCCAAAGATGACGCTTTTGACGTGGCGGTATTCAGTCGATGCGAGGCGGAGATTCCATGACCGGTGAAACTGAAATTGCTCGTTGGGCGGCGGAATTCCAGATCAAGCTAGCTTCGACCTTGGAGGCCTACCGGCGTTTTATAGCAGACGAGAAGCCTACCTGCTGCCGTCTTGTTCACTACTGCGGGATAGACGTCATTGGTGCACTCAATGTCCCTGTTGACGAAATCGAGGCGCAGATAACCGGATGTCTGGCGGAGGGCCACCATTTGGATTGGAAACGGCACGGTGCAGGCATCTTGATCTGGGTGCAGGAGCCGGACGGACCCCTACCATCCTGGGAAGCCGTGGAGCGAGAGCAGCCCTTGGGCGATGTCGCCGCCATACTCAAGCTCGCCGGTTTTGGTCGAAACATAGACGGAACCTAATGTCCGCTTCCGACCCAGAGCGGACCTTAGGCTTAGGTCTTAACCACCGAGGTAGGAACGACCTCCGCAATGGATAGAGTCATATTCAACGAGATCTCGAGACTAGGTGGAGACCCTTCCGATGAAGTCTGGACTTGGTTGGTAACAAGAGGTCCGCATGGGGCAAGGTTCACATGGAGTCAAACAAAGAAGGAGCCTGCCGGATATATTGGGATTGATCATCTCCATCGAATCATTGGAGAACTCATCGAAACCACCCCCGGCTTTGAGGAGCGCGTTCGATCCATCGTGAATCTAGCTTTTGAGTCTCAGCTTCCGGATATCGTCAGGCGAGCTATACAGGTGGCCGCTGTGGTCGGAGGTGCGGAAGAACTTCAGAGAATTAAGCAGCTCGGTGCGAGTGAGTTTTCGGCAGTGGCTTCCGACGCTAGAGCATCAGCTTTCTGTATCAAGCACCGAATCTAGCTATATGTATGGTGAAGCGAAGGGTCCGCTACCGACCCGAAGCGGACATTGTCGATTGGCCGATCGTTCTGCATGATTAGGGCCAGGTTTGAATGGTGCTGGACGTCCTAAGGGGAATCAGTGCGCAATCTAATTTTTGGCTTGGCGGCCACGATCTGTCTGGCCTTGCCGTTGCATTCGTTGATGGCGCAGGAGCTGTCGACTGATTCGGAATTATCCCCAGTTGATTACGAAGTGGCTGCCGCTGTTCTTAAGGCCGAATATCCAGCAGAGAGCAATAAGCCGGTACTGGTAGCAACGCAGACGGCGACGTTTGATTGCAATCCTCCTGTAGACAACGGCTTCGCAATTGGTGGATGCAGCGGAATGAGATCGGCTGACATCACGCCGGATGCGTTTATGGAGGAGGTTAGGGCCGCCATCCCATCGATAACATCCGAGCTCTCAAAGAAGTTGCTTCAAAAAGGCAAGGCATCTGTAACCTTGACACACGCGCTGCCGGTGAGCGTGCCCCAGTTTCTGTACGGCAAAGGCGTAACTGAAAAGCCATCGGGGCAGCCTGAGATGGCGTTCTACATGTCGCGGCCCGCCGTCGCTAAAGACGGACTTCACGCACTCATTTACGTAGGCATCGTTAGCTGGCGAGATCAGAGCAAGTCCTTGGGGCGATACTTCTATCTCGAAAAGTCCGATGGCCACTGGGTAATCAATGGACAGGTCGTGACCTGGCAGCTAGGTGCCTGAGGTAACGTCCGCTTCCGACCCGAAGCGGACACATTAAACAATCCGGGAACCAGAGAAGTTTGGGGGAGCTATGTCGTGTAATCACCGGGCATATATGTCATGGCCCAGCCTTGTGGCTTCCGCTGACATCCAAGCCCGGACGTGTCCATCTTGCCGCCAGCTAGTTCGGTATGGACCTGTGGCTATGTTGCTTGCCAACTGTTGTCTTGTCCTTACCTTGCTCTTAGCGCTCGGTTGGGCTGGCGCGCTTCGTAGCCATTGGCCGTTTGTGCTGGTGCCGGCGGTCTATGCTTCGTCACGGCTTGCTCTGATCTTGTTGGCAAGTCCGAAGGTGCAACGACCGGCCTCCAATTCGTTGCTGTGGTTCGCCGGACTGATTGTTGCGCTGGTAGTGATGATCTGTGTATTGAGAGGGCTTATTTAGAAGGCGACCGTTAGGTCCGCTTCCGACCCTAAGCGGACCTTACTACAGCGATATTGAGGCCATTTTCCATGCAATCAGCGCTTATGGTGTCGCTGGCCATCATCACGGGCCTCTCCGCATTTGGGCTTACGGTAGCCACTAAAATCGTTTCCGACCGGTTTTTCGAGCGACTGATCGCTCGGCACCCAGAGCTAGGTGAGACGTTTCCGCCGCCAATGATCGGGGCAAGGTACGGGCCCATCCTCCCGTCGAAGGTTAAGTACCTGGAAGCGAAGCGCTACAGGGAGCTACCTGAGCCTGATTTGCGGGAGCTAGGGAGCCTGTCGCGCAAGTTGCTCATCGCCAATGCCGCCGCCTTCGTCGCATTTGTAGTTCTTTTAGTCGTTTGGAAGGCCATTCAGCAGATCAGTTAAAGTCCGCCTCCGACTGCGGATTCAGCCGGTCGTTGCAACACTCCTTCTGCTCGCGCAGTCTTTAGTGTGTTGCAACGACCGGCTGAATCCGCAACCCAACGTGGACGGTAGGCATTGGTTTCCTTTTGCGGGGAGGAGGCGCTGCCCACAGTCACTCTTTGTGGACAGCCTGCGTCCGGAGGACAATGCATTCCAGTGCCTCAATGAGGATGCGGAACATGGCCCGATTTCAGCCCGATGGATGGCCCACTGTCACGCCCCGGATCGTCACCTCCGACGCAGAAGGCCTGGTCGCCTTTATCAAGACGGTCTTCAATGCGCAGGGCGAGCTTCATCCGGGACGACCGGCCGAACTGCGCATCGGCGATTCCATGCTGATGATCAGTGATGGCGGCGGTCAGCGCGACATGATGCCCGCCTTTCTGTACGTCTATGTTGAAGACACCGGTTCGACCTACGAGCGGGCGATAGCGGCCAATTCGGTGTCGCTGGAAGCGCCCACCGACACGCCTTACGGTGACAGGCGGGCCATGGTGAGGGACGGCTGGGGGAACACTTGGCAGATCGCTACACGAGGCAACAAAGGCTGATCCCCTTGGGCGCCGGCAATGTGAGGGAACATCCGGGTCTGCGTGGCATCGCCCCTGCTGGATACCCCACGGATCGAATGATCGCCCTTTCCCGGATTGCCCCCTGCCCAATAAAGGGATCAGAGTGCTTTTCTTGCTCCATCGCTCTCGCCAAGCCTGCCCAAGCATCGCGCTGACAAATTTTCCCAAGCGAATGCGTTGTCGACTTTGCCTAGCCCGCCATCGGGGACGCTGCGCGACACTTATCCCACTCGCGCGCCAGGTCGTAGCGCGCTTGTAGCGCCAGCCAATAGAACCCGGTGGTGCCGAGAACGGTCGCCAGTCGTATCGCGTGGTTGGCAGTCACCGGGCGGCTGCCCAGAATGAATGCTCTGATGTGCGCGACCGGAATGCCGGTGCGGCGGGCGAGCTGCGGGTTGTTCAACTTCTGCGGTAGCAGATAGTCATGCAGCAGCACTTGTCCCGGGCAACGCAGGGGCAGTGAGGGTGCCACGCTGATGCGTGGCGTGAGTTTGATCAGGTCCATGGGCCGGCGTTCCAGTTGGGCACGGCAAAACCGCGCAGGCGCGACTACGCTAATCCGTGTAGGGGAATGACCTAATTGCCCGTCCGTGATCATCCAGGTGTGGCGCATCGGCCCGAGAGCCGATGCGCCACGGGGACGATCATCGGACGGGGTTAAACAGTCACTGGTGGCTCGGGACCGAGCATGCCGGCGTAGTGGTCCAGGCAATGAATGGCCGTGGTGAGGTAGGCAATAAATTCACCAGAAACCGGCCATGCCACCGGTTTGACCGGCAGGCCCGATGCCTCGGCCTCCCGATAGCGCGCAATGTCGATCCGCAAACGCATCAAGGCGTACGCCGCCAATGCAGGATCGACAGGAAACGCCAACAACCGTGAAGTGCCTTGGGTGCCCGCAGGGTGCGGGCGGCCGGGTGGTGCAGTGAGGGTGCCGTCAGGGGGATCTGACGGGCGAGCGCGTGCCGTATGATCGCGGTTAGCCATGATCAACTCGTGTCGGTTGGTTGTGGTTAGCGGGTCGTAGGTGTTCAAGCACCTGCGGCCCGCGACTCATGACATTGCTGCCATGGTCGCTCGCGTAGCCCCAAACAATGACGGCGCGAGCGACCTGCCGAACGTAGCAGAACCCCAGCACACTCGCCTGTCAGGTTTTGTCTTGACGTTGCTAGCGAAGAAGCCTTGTCGTTGGAGGCGTCTTCCTTCGCCGGGAAAAGGGGCGAAGGTCGTTAAAGTGGCCGCCTCAATAACGGTACCAGGTTGAGTTTTTGCCTTGCCTATAAGTCAACCTGGTTCGGTTATTGAACCCGAAGCAGACAACTTGGCATGTGACTTAAAAAGAAGGGCGCATGGCAGCGGTAGTTGCATCTCGAGTAGTAGCGGAGATCTACCGAGGTATCGATTTCCCATCCGACTGGGTAAGCAAGCCAGAAGTCATGGGCGTGGGCATGACTCGAGATGTACTTGCCTCCGTCGCTGTCGTTTTCGATACAAAGCTCCAGCCGCTTGCAGCCTGTTGGCGGGTGGGAGGAGGCGCTGAAAAGTTCGTTCGTAGGCATCCGGGGGATACTGGTTCGATAGACCTTCTCAGCGAGCTCGATAAGGACCTGGGTGAAGAGAGTCTTCGTGTCGGTGCTGCCGACTTGTTTGCCACGATGATGTGGGCTCCCACCGACCTGCGACCAGATCAAGGAAAGAAGATTAACAGGGTGGTCTTCCAGTCCGGCAAATTCAGCTCTTACAGCGGTTGGAATATGCCGCCGTCGCTTATTCAGGCCAACGCCGGAAATCTTCTTTTGATGACGCGACGCGCGGACAACGAACTTGATTTGCCTGTGCCGGGTACAGCAGGAGAATTGCTAGCTTCTCTGGGCGAAGCTGTTCCACAGCTCATGATTGTACTGCCTGGAAACTACGCGCAAAAATCAGACGGTTGGTCGACGCAGAAGAAGATGGTCGCGTTCTTTGGTGGACTGCTAGTCCTTGGAATTGCTATTAGCGCCTTGGCCCTTAGGTTTGAGTGATAGACCGCGGCGAAAGAGTGGCGTTTGGCCTATGAATGATGTCTGCTTCCGACCCTAAGCGGACCTTGGCACTCCGCTGAAAGCAGTTTCTGGGGAACGTATGGAAGGCTCGATCTCCGTAAACCAAGCGATCGACCAACTTGAAACGGCCGCCGGCAATCTAGTTGTCGTTCTTGGAATTCTGCATTTTGAGTTTGAAGACGTTTCCCTTCGACACTATCCGGTCGCAGAGCAGTGTGACGAACTACTAGGCTCGTACTATGGATCTGGAGCTTCTGCCCTTTGGCTCAGTGCGGGCACCGGAAGCATTCAGCTGGACGAGGCGGTTTTGCGCCAATGGAATAGGAGAAGGGTCGTTGTTACCGGATCGCTACTAGGCCCGGATAAGCGACTTGGCGGTTGCGGGCACATGTCCGGGTGTCCAGGGGAAATACTCGTAATGTCTATTGAGCGCGAGTGAAGCCGAAGTGCCCGTATATGGATTCCTCCCCATTGCAAGCCCCTCGTGCTCTGGCGTCCGTATCGACTGCACACGTATATCCGGCCTCTAACATCCGCACCGCTTTGCGGTGCTGGGCCACGATGGGCTAGTCGCGCGCCGGCTCCCAATCGCCTCTTCGTGCTTGAAGGCACACAGACACTTCAGGGTTTTGCCGACGCCGGATCGACCGGTTTCTGCCTTGTTCGATATTCGATTGGCACGGAGTAGCCCACTGTCCCGTGCAGACTGTTGCGCCACGCCTTGTGCAAGAGGCATGCTGCGGACATGGCAGACGGGCCAGCTATATTGCGATTCTTCTGCATCGGAATAGGCGTAATGCTCGCCGGCCGGGCCTGGGCTGACGGCTGCCATTTGACGAGTTACGGCACCCTTCCCGTTGAAATGGTCGGCAGTCAGGCGACCACCATGGTGAAGATCAACGGAAACAACGCGCGCTTCATTCTCGATACGGGCGCCTTCTTCAACATCATGTCCGGCGCCAACGCTTCATCGCTTGGACTCAAGCTGGAACCTGCTCCATTTGGATATCGTGTCAGCGGCATCGGCGGCGAGGCGAACACGCATCAAGCGCACGTCAAGGAATTCGGCATCCTCGACACGACCTTGAAGAACGTTGATTTCATCGTCGGTGGTACTGACGCAGGCGATGGGCTGCTTGGGGCCAATCTGCTCGACATCGTCGATCTGGAGATCGATCTTGCCCATGGCAAGGTGACGCTATTCAAGGCCGAGGATTGCGAAAAGTCTTCGCTGGCGTACTGGGTAAAGGATGGCAACTACAATGTTGCCGATATTGAGTCGTCCGACAACCCCTACGACCGCCGAACGTTTCTCAAAGTGACGATCAATGGAAAGAAGGTGCGGGCACTGATCGATTCCGGAGCCTCGGCCACCATACTTAGCCGTGATGCCGCCGAGCGCGCTGGCATCAACCTATCAGCGTTGGATGGCAATGCTGGCAGCAGCGTCGGCGTTGGTGCGAGGTCAATCAAGACATGGTCCGCAAAGATCGACTCGTTCTCGGTCGGCTCCGAAACCATTCAGCACAGTCAGATGTTGGTATTGGACGGAAGCATTGGTGACCGAACCGACATGTTGCTCGGCGTGGATTTTCTTCTCGCCCACCGTATGTTCATTGCCAACAGCAAGAAGAAGGTTTACTTCACCTACAACGGTGGCCGCGTGTTTACTTACGCGGTGGCACCTGGCGATGGAGACAAATTCGAACCGGGCAATGCTGCCAGCGAAAGTGGTACGTCATCCAGGGCGGCGAGTGATTACGCCTTGTCGGGCCAGGCGCACCTGTCTCGCGGCGAGCCGAAGGCAGCCATCGCCGATCTGGGGGAAGCGATCCGACTGGCGCCGGATCAGGCCGCTTACTATGTGGACCGTGCTGGGGCGTATAAGGCGGACAAGCAGTTCGATGCTGCGCTTGCTGATCTGGACAAATCCCTGAGCCTGGATCACAGGAACGCCGACGCGTTGGTGATGCGTGCGGAACTTCGCCAGAAGCGGAACGACCGCGCGGGCGCGACATCCGATGCGTTGGCGGCAAGTGCCATCGCACCGGCAGGATCGACACGGGCACACTCGATTGCCTCCCTCTACATCGAACTCGATCAGCCCGCCGCCGCGTTGCCCCTGCTCGACGACTGGATTCGCCTGCACCAGGACGACGCCATGCTCGGCTTTGCGCTCAATCAGCGCTGCTGGGCGCGAGGCCTGAGCAACCAGATGCTTGACGATGCCTTGAAGGACTGCCGCAAGGCGATCAAACGCGACGGCGCCAACCCGGCCTACCTGGACAGCCTCGGTCTGGTCGAGCTTCGGCTTGCTCACTACCCCGAGGCGATCAAGGCCTACCAGCAGTCTCTGGCGCAAAGACCCACTTCTGCATGGTCGCACTATGGTCTTGGCCTGGCGAAATTGCGCGAGGGAGAAACGGATGCGGGCAACCTTGATCTTGGCATTGCACGTGCGCTCGACCCGCATATCGAAGCACGCGCCACCCAATTTGGGTTGATCCCTTAGTGGCCTTGGGCAATCAGGGCGTCACCACGATGGCGAGCGACGATGTGACGACCTGATGAGTGGGCCGGTTGCACGCCGTCATGACGCATCGTTGATGCGCTTGGCTATCAAATGCGTCAGCTAAGAGGAGCGGATTGCCTATGGCGTTGGCGCGGGGTCGTTCGCAGTTCTATGGAAAGGCGTGCCAGCTTTCTGCTCATTCATATCGATACCGGCCAAAGCGGCCCTTGCATCACCACTCATGCGCGCCAAACATCCCCCGCTATTTGCCATGGCGGTTGGAGGATGGAGTCGGCGCTGCCGGCGCAGCCTCTTCAGGCGGCGGTTGCAGCGCTGCCGCCAATTTCTCCAACGCGGCAATCTCCTCATTCAGCGCGTCGTGCAACTGGCTTTGGTGGGTCATCAGCGTTTCGATCGACGCGGTTTGCTTGAGCTTCTTCAGCTCACCATCGAACAACAGCCACTGCGCCGTCAGGGCTTCGACGTTGTTCTTCGCGTAGTGGCGCATCTCTTTGAGCTGCGCAAGGGTGTCGTTGACATGTTCCAACGGCGTTTTCGTATCCGTAGACATGGCGGCTTCTCAGGCCTCAACTGCTTCCGAGCATAGTCGCGTCAAGCTGGCTGCTACAGAAACGGGGACTCGGCGACGTTGCCAAGGACTTTCGCCGCCTGCAGGGGCCACAACTCTCTCTCCAAATAATCAACATATAGGTTGACAATCAACCAAAAGGTTGATAGTTTTAAGCCATGATGAGTCAGCGGCCGACAATGCGAGTGGTGGATGGGGCCGGGTTGGATCCGGATGTCGCGCAGGCGCAGCTGGATCAGGTCTTCTTTGCCCTGTCTGACCCCGTGCGCCGGCAGATTCTGGAGCAGCTCGATGGGCCGTCCTTGCTTGTGTCCGAGCTCGCTGCGTCGTTCGATATCTCGCTGCAGGCCGTGTCTCGTCATATCCAGGTACTGGTGCGAACCGGGCTTATTCAGCAGGAACGCACGGGGCGCATCAGCCGGTGCAGCCTGGATGCCGGCCCCATGCTTGATGCGGCGGTGTGGATGAACCGCTACAGCAAGTACTGGCAGCAGCAGTTCGACGTGCTGGCCGCCGCACTGGCGGACATCGACGAGCGACGCGCACAGAAGCAAGCGCCCGCCAAGCCAGCCAAACGGGCCGGGAAACCAGCGCCCCGCAAAAAGTGAGCCGCGCCGCGCGCAGCGGCGCTACTCCGAAGTCTGTATCACAACGTCCTACGGAGGGTGTCATGGTCAGTCATCACATCGTGAATCGCGAGCAATGGATCGACGCGCGCAAACGCTTTCTGGCGAAAGAAAAGGAGTTCACTCATCTTCGCGATGAGCTCAGCCGCCAACGTCGAGAGCTGCCTTGGGAGCGCGTCGACAAGACCTACGTGTTCGAAAGCGAGAAAGGCCAGGAGACGCTGGCCGATCTGTTCGCCGGCCGCAGCCAGCTCATCGTCTACCACTTCATGTTTGCTCCGGAATGGGACATCGGCTGCTCCCATTGCTCTTTCTGGGCCGACAACTTCAACGGCATCATTCCGCACCTCAACCAGCGCGATGTCACCTTCGTGGTCATTTCGCGCGCGCCCCTGGCCAAGCTGAAAGAGCACGCCAGAAAGCAGGGTTGGACCTTCAAATGGGTCTCGTCCAACGGCACCGACTTCAACTACGACTACAACGTCTCCTTTTCGCCCGAGACCATCGCTAGCAAGGAAGGCTTCTATAACTACGGTTCCGATCCCGTCACCTATCCGGAACTTCCCGGCATCAGCGCCTTCATCAAGGACAACGACCAGGTGTTCCACACCTACTCCACCTACGCGCGTGGCCTGGACATGCTCAATACGGCGTATCACTACCTTGATATCGCGCCCAAAGGGCGGGACGAAGAAGGTTTGCAGCCCCGCGCGTCGTGGGTAAAACACCGCTTCGCCTACGGAACCTGAAGCGCGACACGCAGGAGGATTGAGCCATGAAGTACACCGACGTCAACGGAAAGCTCGCGGACTATCGTCGCCAGATCGCGGCGATTCGCGAACGGATGCGGGAAACGCTGGCCACGGTGGAGCCGGAGAAGGTCCTGGATTACGACTTCACCGATACCGAGGGTTCGGTGCGTCTCTCCCAGCTGTTCGGAGAACACGACGACCTCATCGTCATTCACAACATGGGTGTTTCGTGCCCCAACTGCACGCTATGGGCGGACGGTTACAACGGCATCCATCAACACGTGGTCACCCGCGCCGGCTTCGCAGTGACAAGCCCCGATCGTCCTAGCGTGCAAAAGCGATTTGCAGAAAGCCGCGGGTGGAAATTTCCCATGGTGAGTCATGCAGGCTCGACCTTCGCAGCGGACATGGGCTACGTGTCGGACAGTGGTGGCTGGATGCCGGGCGTTTCGGTGTTCAGGCGTGAAGGCGATGTCATTGTGCGTGTCTCCGACACGGGCTTCAGCCCAAGCGATGACTTCTGCACGCTGTGGCATTTCTTTGATCTGCTGCCCGGTGGCATCGGCGAGTGGCCGGAGGTGGCAAGGAAACCCGCCTGCTGCAAGCACTCCTGACCTGGAGGTGTGTCATGTGTCCCTTATGTATTGGCTCCGCGCTGCTTTGGTTGGGTGGCGCTAGCTCGGCCGGCGGTGTTACTGCGCTATCGCTGCGGTCGATTACGCGGAGGCGGCGGCGTTCTTTGGCAATCGGTTTGGATCAGTCATCGGTAAACATTGATGCACGTGCACGTGCACGTGCACGAGCTCGTGAGGTGGAGCCAGGGCGGGCTTCGTTGCGTCAAAAGTAGATCGCTAGTTTGGCTTCGAAATCTTTCAAACTATCCCGGGCTTTGTGCCTCGCGAACTCCTCAGGGCAACCCGACCCATCACCGTCATCCCCGCGGAGGCGGGGATCCAGTGTCTTTAAGCGCCGAGCGAAGACCGAAAGTCGCTGGATGACCAGCTTCGCTGTTGTGAAGCTCTTCCCGCTTTCGCGGGGATGACGGTGAGGATGAACAACTCGTTCGCTAAAGACTCCGGAGTCTTCCCGCATGAGCTCCGCTGCGACAAGCACCATAAAGCCAGCCCCAAAAAAATAGGCAGGACCTCTTAGCTGATTTGATCCGACCATCAGCCAAACTCCCAACGCAGGTATATTGAGCCGTCGCCACCTGGCAACGTTGAGGGACCGTCCAAGATGGCCATCGAGCAACCGCAAGCGACAGAGATATCGCGCGCCTCGATGACCATTGCCGCCCTCTCCACCATCGTGGAGTGGTACGACTTCACGCTGTATCTCTACTTCGCCACCGTGCTGTCCCGAGTATTTTTCGGCGGTGGCGCCACCTCATTGCTCGAAACGCTGGCCGGCTTCGCGGTTTCCTATGCCATGCGCCCGCTGGGCGCCTTGGTGTTTGGCCACATTGGCGACAGATCCGGTCGTCGTCGCACCATGTTGCTTTCCATGGGGTTGATGACACTGGCCATGCTCGTCACTGCCTTCTTGCCCACTTATCGCCAGATCGGACCCGCCGCCGGGGCACTGCTGCTGGCGCTACGCTGCATGATGGCCTTTTCGGTTGGCGGCGAATACACGGGGGTGGTGGCCTATTTGCTCGAAGGCGCGGATGTTCGGCGACGCGGTTTGATCACGTCACTGGCACCGGCCGCCAGCGAAATTGGTGCGCTGTTGGCCGTGGTGGTGCCCGCGATGACCGTTGGCCTCTTGAGTACAGAGCAACTCGACACCTGGGGCTGGCGCGTACCGTTCTTTGTCGGCTCCGCGCTCGCGGCCGGCATCCTGATTGCGCGCTCGACCATACAGGAGTCACCCGACTTCGAAAGACAACGCGCGCGTGGAACCGTACCAGTGTCCCCCGCCCGCTATACCCTCACCCATCATCGCGCGGCATTGCTGCGCACCTTCGCCATATCAGCGCTGGGCTCCATCACTTACTACGTCGGCATCACCTATGTGCCCGCGTTCCTCAACTCGACGGGGACGTTTGGTGAAGGTGAGTCACTGGGCCTGTCCACCGTGGCCGCGGTTGCCGTGATTCTGGTGACACCGCTGACGGGCGCTCTCTCCGATCGTGTGGGTCGCAAGCCAGTGCTCGCCGCCTTTGCTGTGCTGAGCATCGTTCTACCCCTCATCATGTTCGCACTGATGGCAGGCGGCTCTTACGCGCAGGTCATGCTTGGTGCCGTGGTGCTGGCTTGCGTGGCGGGCGGCGTCAGCGCTGTCGGTGCGCCCGCCACGGCAGAGCAATTTCCCGGCGAAGGTCGCATGAGCGGGTTGGCACTCGGCGTCACCATGGCCACGGCCATCTTCGGTGGGCTTACGCCATTCCTTGCCGAGCTACTTACCCAGCTGACAGGATGGCCCGCCGTACCAGGCGCCATGATCGCCGTAATCGCCCTGGCGGTACTTCCAGTCATGTTGACCATGCCCGAAACCAGGCCGTCAGCGCATACCGCTCGCAGCGCCAGCCAGGTGTAGACGAACAACGTGTTGTTGTCGCTGGCCTTGCTCCCGCACCGTCAACGTTGCTGCTGGCACCACTGAAGCGCGTGTAGAACGTGTACTGCATGCCAAGGCGAAGATTCGCAAATGGCGTCGCCCACGAGTCCGCTTTGCCGAAGGGGTTCCAGTTGAACTCCACGATGCCGCCATTCGTGTTTGGTCGGCCGGTCGCGGGATACAGCAAGGCGGGCGTGGTGTTGAACACACCACTGAGGCCGGGATGGTTGTTGAGCGACACGCCCCAGATGCCCGCGTGGCCATCCGCATGAAGCGTGCGCGCGTAGCGAAGCTCGGCATGGTCCCAGCCCAGTTTGCCGCCATTGTCCGAATAGCTGGCCTGCGCAAACACGCCCAGATGCTCGGTCATGCGGCCCGCCAGAAACGCAGATGCTTGTTCCAGCGCAACATTGTTGTTGCGGTCGAATCCTTGCGCGGGCGGATCCACTTGCGCCTTGGCCGTGCCCATGAATGCCTCCACCGAAGTCGTTCGGTAGAACCCGGGCAAACCCACGCGGTTCAACATCTGCGATGTGAACCAAAGGGGCGCCTCGCACGATGGACGCGGATCACGAAGAAATGCCAGAGCATGCGCTGTTGGGTAATCGCGCCGCGTTCCACTCAAGCGTTGATGATGTCACCACACAAAAGGGACGAAGCGTTTTACGCGTGTGGCGTACTCGGGATAGTCCGGGAACGCGCTGCGTAGAACGTTCTCCTCGACTTCGATTCGATAGAGGAATGCGGGTACCGTCAGGACTGTCAACAGAATCAGCGCAACCCAATTGCCAAGTGCGAGGCCAAGGCCGACGAACGCAAGCCATCCGCCGAAGTAGCCGGGGTGACGAACGATCTTGTATGGCCCGGCGACCACCAGTCGATGGCCATCCTGCACCGCTACGTTGGCCGAAAAGAATGCGCGGAGCGTCCACATGCCGGCCCAGCGGATACTGAATCCCGCGAGCATCACGCAAACACCGGCCATCTTGAGCCATGGCGCCGTGGTCATCGTGCCTATGCCCAGAACATAGAGCGCTATGGAAAGCCAGGGCCAGATCATGTTGCTGCCGGCCAGCAGGAGCATGGATCGGCGGTCTACGTCACCGCCACTCCGGTCACGAGCCTTCCGAAGAATCAGCCCTTCCGACAAGAACCATGCGCAGAAAAGCAGGATGGCGACAAGTTCAATCTTCATCGTTTCCCTCTTGCCGACGAGTGATGTTCTGAAGTTTGGAACCCGGAAGATACCGCAGCTACCGGGTGGAATGACGCCGAAGGTGGACGGCATCCGCCGCATACCTTGCGACAGCTCCTGTCAGCCTGCAAGTTTGGACGTC
Organism: Dyella sp. PARNA 12/25; assembly: GCF_055702865.1. Taxonomy (NCBI): domain Bacteria; kingdom Pseudomonadati; phylum Pseudomonadota; class Gammaproteobacteria; order Lysobacterales; family Rhodanobacteraceae; genus Dyella; species Dyella sp. PARNA 12/25. Next base: position 84,742 of record NZ_JBVQCI010000008.1, read on the forward strand.
CGACGCCAGCCCGAAGATAACTGCACGGACGGATGGGCAGGATCAAGGGGGCTTCTGCTCGAGTGCACTCGACACAGGGGCAACCCACCTCTTCTTCCGCCTTTAGACCGATCGAAAAGGCGTGGCGCCTGAAGCTCGCGCTAAGTGCCGTGACATGTGTCAGCCAACATCGGTGACGGTGCCTACGTACGGATCATGTCGAAAGCACCGGAATATGCCCGCACCTGGTTGCCCGTCTCTTCAGCGACATCCACCCTGGACAAGACGAAGCGGCACCCAGGAGATCGTCTGCCGGCGCTACAGGGCTGACACAAACCTGACATTCCTCCTCGAGGTAGAAACGACCATGCACGGATCCGCTGTGTTTCGCCGAATGATGTATCCACTTTTCGCCGCGTCGCTCGCGTTGGCTCTGAGCCAAGGGGCGCTTGCCGCCGACACGTCGGTAACCGACATTCACGTCGGCACGCTCAAGGCCGAACGCCACGGCGATCATGGCCGCCCCGTGATCCTGATCCCAGGTCTGGAAGGTGGGCCCTGGGTGTGGGAGCAGACCATCGCGCAGTTGCAGAAAGATCACGTGGTATATGCAGTCACTCTGGCGGGCTTCGATGGCATGCCTGCGCCGAAGGACAACAGCCATTTGCTTGACCGTGCGGATGCTTCGTTGATGGATCTCATCCAACAGGAAAAAATCGACAAGCCGGTGTTGATTGGCCATAGCCTGGGCGGCACGCTGGCTTTGCGCCTTGCCAGCGAGCACTCCCAACTCATCGCTGGCGTGTTGGCGGTCGATGGCTTGCCGATTATCCCTGGGATGGATCAGGTGAGCGCGGAACAGCGTCAGGCCATCGCAGCGCAGACGCATGAGCAGATGGCCTCGGCAACGCGGGACCAGTTCAAGGTCCAGGTGCTCGACTACATGAAGACTATCGGCGTCATCGATCCACATCAGGCGGAACGTTACGCACCGTTGAATGCTCGTAGCGATATCGCCGCCACCGCCGAATATATGGCCGAAGACATGGCAGCCGACTATCGGGCGGGTTTGAAGAACGCCAACGTGCCGATCCTCGAGATCTCGCCGTACTACGCGCCCGATTTCAGCACGCCGCCGATGAAATTTACCGAGCAGGAAAAGGCCGGTTACTACCAAAGCCTGCTCACCGGTGCGCCGAATGCAAAAGTGGTGTCGATCTCGCCGTCACGACATTTCGTGATGGTCGACCAGCCCGAAAAGTTTCAAAAGACGCTGCATGATTTCATCGCCACGCTTTGACTTGATCGAGGCGGCGTAGATGGCCGTCGAATACTGGCGCCAGGACAACCGGGACCCCTCGGGGCACGTGAAGCAGGAATCGGCGGACACCGCCTTCCTCAACGCAGTGAACTCGAATCTGCAGTTGGATCTTGGCGCCAACTTCGGCTTGAATCAGGTGACCCCTGGTCAGCACATGTACCTTGGCCTGGCGTATCGGTGGTGAGGCGCGGCTTCGCGCGTTCGATTGCGAGGGTCGATGGCTTCAACGGGCTGATCGGCCTCAGTGTTTTGTCAGGCAGTCGTACGGAGATTTGTCGTTTGCTTTCGGGTTGCTGACGAAAGCTGCATGGCTCCGAGCCTGTACTTCAAGCAGCCCCGTCGTCGGCGTTCGGCAACCGTGCGCTTCGGCACTGTGAGCAGGGCGATGCCAAGGCGCACAGTAACCTCGCCGCGCGCGTGAGGAGGGAGATGGGAAGCTTCGCGCTCTGGACGTCTCCCTGTTCGTTATCGACCCATGCCGAATGGCAACGAACGTGGATGGCGGTACAGCGACAGACAACTCACTTGGGGAGGGGACGTATGCTGGTACGCACTGTGTTGATCGGTTTCCTTGCTGCTGTCGGGCTTGTCGCAACGAGCCACGCCGCTGCGCCTGCACCGGCTTTGGTGATACCACTCAAGTCGTATCTGGGTGCCATCCCCTCGATGGAGGTGCAGCTGGGCGGGCAACCATCCACCGTGCTGCTGGATACCGCGGGTGGTCTGACCGTGCTTATGCCCGGTGGTGTGGCCAAAACCAAGTGCGAACCTTGGGGACGTATGACCGGAACGCGCATGCGCGGTGATCGTCTTGATCTGCCACGGTGCGATAACGTGGTTGCGCAGGTTGAGGGGCATGCGCTGACCATTCCCGAAGCCGGCGTCTGGGATTTTTCCAAGATGCTTCCCAAGGATGCGCCGCCGCTGGATGGTTCGGTGGCCCTCGATGCGTTTGCCGGCAAGATGATCACCCTCGATTTGTCGAGTCATCGACTCATTGTCGAGACGTCGGCAAGTGGAAAGGCACGTACCGCGCACGCTGTTGAGGTGCCCATGCGACTGGCACGCGAAGTCGGTGGCGCATCGCTTACGCCGATGATGGCGATTCAAACCCCGAAGGGCAGGCTCTGGTTCGAACTCGATTGCGGCAGTGATGCGGACATCATGGTCAATCGCGCCGTCGCTGACGTTCTCGGCCTCGATCCTTCGTCCGGGCAGGCGCAGCCATTAGCTTTGGATCTGGCTTCACACCTTCCAATGAAAGGGCGTGCGCAGGTGCTGGATCTCGTGGTGGACGGCAATATCGGTGCTCCGGTGCTGCGCCAATGGGTGATCACCATGGATCTCGCGCACGAACGCCTGTGGCTAGCCCCGGTGGCATCGACAACGGGCAGCTAGGTCCCGACGGTGTGGGGCAACCCATGGTGCCGGCTGTGGCGGCTCGGGCTTTGTATCCGAATGTATCCGGCCGGCATCGTGTTACACACCGTTGCAAACCAGCCGTATCTCCACATAAAGGCGACATATCGCCATGGTCTCCTATGACCCGGACAACACACCGGGAGACGAGCCATGTCGGACCAGATCGATCAGAAGCGCCGTAGCTTTCTTGGCGCGACGGCCTTAGGCCTCGCATTGGCTCCTTTGGGGCTCAGTTCCCTTGCCAGCGCCCAGACGTCCAAACCCGTATCGAGCGATGGCAAGCGAGCGGCCAGCGGCGGGCATACTTCCTTCAAGTCGATCAAGCACGTGAAGGCCGGTGTACTCGATGTGGCCTACGCTGAAGATGGTCCGGCCCACGGCAAACCGGTGCTTCTGTTGCACGGCTGGCCTTACGACATTTACAGCTTTGTCGATGTGGCGCCGATACTTGCTGCAGCTGGTTATCGCGTGATCATCCCGTACCTGCGCGGTTATGGCGACACGCATTTCCTCTCGACCGATACCAAGCGCAACGGTCAGCAGGCGGCACTCGCGGTCGATGCCATGGCATTGCTGGATGCGTTGAAGATCGACAAGGCCATCGTCGCCGGTTTCGACTGGGGTGCACGCACTGCCAACATCATGGCCGCAGAATGGCCGGAGCGCGTGAAGGCGCTGGTGTCGGTAAGCGGTTATCTGATCGGCAGCCAGGAGCTCAACCGCGCGCCGTTGCCGCCCAAGGCTGAGCTGCAATGGTGGTACCAGTACTACTTCGCCACGGAGCGCGGAGAAGCCGGCTACGCGAAATACACGCACGACTTCGCCCGCCTGATCTGGGAGCTTGCGTCGCCGAAGTGGGGCTTCGACGATGCCACGTTCGCGCGTTCCGCCGCCGCGTTGGACAACCCGGACCAGGTGGCCGTAGCCATCCACAATTACCGCTGGCGTCTTGGCATTGCCGAAGGCGAAGCGCAGTACGACGCGCTGGAAAAGAAGTTGGCTGGCCTGCCCACTATCGGCGTTCCAACGATAACGCTGGAGGGTGACGCCAATGGCGCGCCTCATCCGGAGCCTGGCGCTTACGCCAAGAAGTTCACCGGCAAGTACGAGCATCGTCTGGTCACCGGCGGCATCGGCCACAACTTGCCGCAGGAGGCACCGCAGGACTTTGCCAAGGCAGTTATAGACGTCGACAGCTTCTGAACCACGGGAAGCACGCTGACTCGTTGCGGTGTGTGTGACGGCGGCCTTGCGGCCGCTGCCATGGCGAATGGCCTATGACATTGGATCACCGCCGCAAGTTATGTTCTCCACGCGTAGAGGCAGCGCTAGATTCTTGCCGCTGCAAAGCACCGTGAATGTGCCGGCGCCTCCCTTTAAGGCGCCAACGCTTGACGACGCATCAACCTTGGAGAATCGAGATGACTGATAACGCTCGTAGCCGTGCTTGGTTTCGCGTGGCTGCTGTCTATTTCGTTGTAGCTGTTGCGCTGGGCATCGTGATGGGGGCTTCCGGTGACCACTCGCTGATGGACGTGCATGCGCACATCAACCTGCTGGGCTGGGTGTCCATGTCGCTGTTTGGCTTTATCGGCCTGGCCTATCCGGCGGTCACCGTGGGCCGCATCGCTGCATGGCAGTTCTGGCTGTACAACATCGGCGTCCCGATGATGTTGCTTGGGCTGGCCGCCATGCTCAAAGGCGTGGACGGAGTGGATCCTGTGCTCGGCATCGGCACCGTCCTCACTGGCCTGGGCGTGGCGCTGTTCGCCTGGCTGGTGCTCACGCGCGTCCGCTCGTCGGGGCACGTTGCCTGACAGGACCAAGGTGAAACCGGCGGAGCGACTTGACGGGTGTGCGCTCCGCTCTGGCGCCCCCACCCGGCCATGGTGTTAAGTTGCCGCACCAATCACTCGCCTGCCGGAGCTCCTCATGTCCCGTGTCCCTGCCGCCGTCCGCGCGGTTGCCACGCGTCGTACGTTTTCACGTCTTGCCCTGGCGGTTGGGTTGGCGCTGGGCGCCGGTCAGGCCATTGCGCAGCAGGCAGGCGCGGACGCCGTGCCGCCGCCGCAGGACGTGAAGTTTCCGGGCACGGTGACCATCCATGTCGATGCCAGCGACAAGTTGCAGGGCATCTTTCGCGTCAAGCAAACGATACCGGTCAAGGCGGGCGCGCTGACCCTGCTGTATCCGCAGTGGATTCCGGGCGATCACTCACCGACCGGGCCGATCGCCATGCTGGCCGGGCTCAAGCTCAGTGCCAACGGCAAACCGCTGCCGTGGAAGCGCGACAAGTTCAACGTGTATGCCTTCCATGTCGACGTGCCCCAAGGTGTCGCCTCCATCAACGTGGAGTTCCAGTACCTGTCGGGTCGCACCGAAAGCGAGGGTTTTGAAATTACCGATCGCATCATGGACATGGAGTGGAGCAAGGTCGCGCTGTATCCGGCCGGCTATTACACGCGCGGCATCACTTACGCGCCCAGCGTCACCCTGCCGCAAGGCTGGAAGTTCGGTACCGCGCTGGAAACCGCTACGCAGTCCGGCAATACCGTGACCTTCAAGCCGACGACCTTCAACACGCTGGTCGATTCGCCGATCTATGCGGGCCAGTACTTCAAGCGTCTCGAACTCAGCACGGCAGGCGAGACGCCCGTGCATCTCGACGTGTTTGCGGATGCGCCCAAGTTTCTCGAAATCACCGCTGAGCAGGAGAAGGTGCACCGCAATCTGGTCACCCAGGCAGTGAAGTTGTTTGGCTCCCGTCACTACGGCCATTACAACTTCCTGTTCTCGTTGTCGGACCAGTTGGGTGGCAACGGCACGGAGCATCATCAGTCCAGTGAAGACGGCCTCGACGCCGACTACTTCACCGCATGGAGCGACGCTGCGCCCGGCCGTGACCTGCTGGCGCATGAGTACGTGCATTCGTGGAACGGCAAGTTCCGCCGCCCGGCCGATCTGTGGACGCCCAACTTCAACGTGCCGATGGGCGACTCTCTGCTATGGGTTTACGAAGGGCAGACGCAGTACTGGGGCTATGTGCTCACGGCGCGCGCTGGCCTGTGGACAGCGCAGCAATTTCGCGATGCGCTGGCCATGACTGCCGCCAATTACGATCGCAACCGCCCGGGTTTTCAGTGGCGTACCCTGACGGACACCACCAACGACCCGACCGTCGCGCGCCGCTCGAGCTTGCCCTATCGCAGCTGGCAGATGAGTGAGGAGTATTACAGCGGCGGCCAGATGATGTGGCTGGAAGTGGACGCCAAGCTGCGTGCACTCACGAAAGACGGCAAGTCACTGGATGACTTTGCGCATCTTTTCTTCGGCATGGAAGACGGCAGCTTCGTCACCAAGACCTACACCTTCGACGATGTGGTGGCGGCTCTCAACAACGTGGCGCCTTACGACTGGGCGAGCTTCCTGAAGGCGCACGTGGATACGCTGGAGCCGCCGTTGCAAAACGGTCTTGCCGCCACTGGGTGGAAGTTGGTTTATACCGATCAGGAAAGCGACTACGAGAAGCAGTACAACAGCCGGCAACAGCCGTCCCGCCACCTTTACAACTTCGCGTGGTCGATCGGCCTCACCATGGGCGACAAGGGACAGATCAACGACGTGCGCTGGAACGGTCCGGCGTTCAAGGCCGGCGTCAGCACGGGTGCCACGGTGGTGGCGGTGAACGGCGAAGACTATTCGAGCGATGTGCTGAAGGGTGCGATCACGGCTGCCAAGAACAACAAGACGCCGATCGAACTGCTGCTGAAATACCAGGGTGGCTTTCGCAACGTGCGCGTGGACTACCACGATGGCCTGCAGTACCCGCATCTGGTGCGCGTCGATGGCACGCCGGACTACCTGAGCGAAATCATCGCGCCGCGCAAATAAACACAGCGGCTAATAAGAAATGCGGCGCGCCCATGCAGGGCGCGCCGCGCAGGGCATCAGGCGGCTTCCGTCGCCAGACGTTGACGTGCAGGGGTGATCAGCTTGATCGCGAATGCTGCGAAGCACAGCACGCCGAGCGTGAACACGATATCGCCAGGCACACGCAGCCAGACAAACATCTGCATCAGGCTGGAATGCACCACCTCCGGCGAGCGGGCGTACCACAGGCCGTATTCCACGCTGGCCCAGGCCTGGTAGATGCCCGAGGGCAGCAGCGAGATGAACACCATCATCGCCAGACCGATGTTGAGCAGCCAAAACATGGGCTTCAGCCAGTGGTCGGGCCAGTGGCCATTGGGCGCCAGACCGCGCAGGCAGAACAGGGCGAGGCCGATGCCGAGCATGCCGTACACGCCAAACAATGCTGCGTGGCCATGGGCCGGCGTCAGGTTGAGGCCCTGTACGTAGTACAGCGAGATGGGCGGATTGATGGTGAAGCCGAGCAGGCCCGCGCCCACCGTGTTCCAGAAGCCCACGGCGACGAAGCACAGGATGGTCCAGCGATACGACGCCACCCACGGAGCGGCCTTGCTGCGCTGGTAGTTGCGATAGCCCTCGAAACCGATCAGCGCGAGCGGCACCACTTCAAGGGCGGAGAACATGGCGCCAAATGCAATGACAGCCGTGGGTGTGCCGGTGAAGTACAGGTGGTGCAGCGTGCCGAGAATGCCGCCGAACAGGAACACGATGGTTTCCAGAACAATGGCGGTATTGGCCGTTGCCGCGCGAATCAGGCCGAGTCGCGAGAAGATCAGCGCGATAACGGCGGTGGCAAACACCTCGAAGAAGCCTTCCACCCACAGGTGGACCAACCACCAGCGCCAGTATTCGATCATGGAGTAATGCGTGTTCTCACCCCATGCCAGCGAGGAGGCGTAGAACAAGCCGATGCAGGTGGCGGATACAAACACCATCGTAATCAGGCCACGGCTTTCCGACGGACGCTTGAGCGCCGGCCACAAGCCACGGCCCATCAGCAGCAGCCAGAACATCAAGCCGATGAACAGCAGGATCTGCCACACGCGGCCCATGCTGGTGTAAGCCAGGCCCTGGTTGCCGAGCCAGAACGCATAGTGGAAACCCAGCTTCTGCATCGTGCCGATCCAGCCGAACACCAGCGAACCCACCACCACGAAGAGCAGCGCGCCGAATAGCACGTTCACACCCAGGCGCTGGTACTTCGGCTCGTGCCCGGAAAGTGCGGGGGCAATGTAGAGACCCGTCGCCAACCAGGCTGTGGCGATCCACAGGACGGCCAGCTGTGTATGGATGGTGCGGCTGGCAACCCATGGCAACACCGTCGCCAATGGAAGGCCAAAGAAGCTGTTGCCCTCGACGGCATAGTGCGCCGTGATCACGCCCATGCCGATTTGCAGCAGCATCAGCCCGATCACCACGTAGAAGTACTTCATGGTGGCGCGCATCGACGGCGTGGGCTTCAGGCTGAACAGCGGGTCGGCCTTCGGCGCCACCGGATCGGAATCCTCATGATGCGACACGTGATACCAAACCATGCCGGCGATCGCGGCGATCAGCCCAATGATGCTGGCGATGGACCACATGCCATTGGCGGTGGTGGGCACGTTGTCGACCAGCGGCTCATGCGGCCAGTTGCTGGTGTAGGAGAGATGCGTTTCCCCCGGTCGATCCGTTGCCGCTGCCCAGGCTGACCAGAAGAAGAAGGCCGGCAGGGCCTTGAGGTCGTCCTTGTTGGTGAGCGATGCCGTCACCATGGCGTACTGTTCGCGCAGCTTGTCGAGGGCCGGGTCGTCGCCAAACAAACCCGAGTAGTGATCTGCAACGGCAGCGATCACCTTTGCCCGGTCCGCACTCACGGTAACCGTGCCTGTGGTGCTGTCGTAGGTGTTGGTGCGCAGTGCGGCCTTGAGGCGGGCAGACAAGGCGCCCTGCTGATCCGGCTCAAGTTGATCAAACGGCTTGCCGTACTGCTGTGTCGCCCATTCTTCGCGCAGGGCGATGGCTTCGCGGTGCAGCCAATCAGCCGACCAGTCGGGTGCCACGTAGCTGCCGTGACCCCAAACGGTGCCCATTTGCTGGCCACCCGCTTGCAGCCAGGCTTGCTGGCCGCGCTGAATCTGTTCGCCGGTAAAGATCACCGAGCCGTCAGTGGCCACCACGCGCTGGGGAATCGGCGGCGCCTCCAGGTAGATTTCCCGCCCCAACCACACCAGGACGGCGAAGGAAGCGAAAAACATGATGGCGAGCCAGCGCCATAGCTTCCGAGTCGATTGCATTGAATGTCTCCTGCCTATGCTGCGTCAGTTCGCTACAAAGATGTATATAAAATGAAACTTATAAGGATGTGATAGTCGATATCCATGCGGATGGATTCCAGCGAGTGATGGGTGGGGGTTAGGCGATGCGCAGCAAGGCTGCGAGTGGTCGCGGCTTGGTCAGCAGATCAGCAAGGGTGTAGCCGTCGAGTACCTTGTACATGGCCTCCATGGCTTCACCCAGGACACCTTTCAGGCGGCACGCGGGAGCAATGCGGCAGGTCGATGTGGCAGGGTCGAAGCACTCGACCAACGGCGTGGAGTCCTCACAGGCGCGCACGATCTCGCCGATGGAGATGGCGCTGGGGGCGCGGGCTAGCTGCATGCCGCCGCCCTTGCCGCGAACCGTCTCGATATAGCCTTCGCGCCCAAGCCAGTTCACCACCTTCATCAGGTGGTTGTCCGAAATATCGTAGGCGGCGGCGATATCGCCACGCGTGATCAGCGTTCCCTCACGCAAACCCACATACATGAGGGTGCGCAGGCAGTAGTCGGTAAAGACGTTGAGTCGCATGAGAATATGAACATGTATGCTGAATACATGTTTATGGTCGCGCAGAAGGCGATCCAGGCGCAAGAGGCGCGGGTGGCTGATTCAGCCGATCACAACCGGTCGTGACATCGTGCCGCATGGCTTGCCGCTGGCGGCAAGCGCCAGGCAAGGCCGGAATTAATCGCGCTTTGCGCGCGACCTGCTACGGGTGCGCTTGGCTGTGCCGGCGGGCTGGGCCGTGTCGGTCAGGGTGGATGCGCCAAATGCGCCCAGCGGCTCCAGCGACGACAAGTCGTCCACATACGACAGGAAGTGCTGCAGGTACCCCTGCGACAGCTCGCGCATCAGGGCGATCGAGCGGTGCACCAGCGCGCCAGAGTTGAGCGGGCCGGCGTTGGCGGGCACCTGTTCCAGCGACTGCCGCAACTGGCTCTCAGTGCGAAGCCGGGACCAGAGCTTCTTGAAGTCATCGAGCGCGTCCAGCCTGGGAAAGAGCGCGGGCTGAGACGATGGCTCGTCGGCCGTGGGGGCAACCGCGCGCACCGACGCATGCTCGGCGATGCGCTCGACCAGCCCGGCTAGCGTGCCGCTCGTGGCTGGTTCAGGCGTCAATGATTCACTCGTGCGGGGGGCCGCTTGTTGGAGATCACCGGCATACGCTTCCAGCAACGTGGACAACCTGTCGTCCAGTAGCCGTCGCGCCTCGCCCTCATGGTGGGCGGCGCGCCTTTCCAGCGCGTCCATCACATGGAAGCGGATGGGGTCGAGGCGATCGGCCCGCTGCTCGCGCCACGCATCCAGGCGTGCCCGGGCCGTTGCCTTGCGATCACTCATGAGGCGTCGCGGCCGCGTTCGAAGGCTTGGGAATGGGGGCAATCTCCACGCGGCGATTCCTGGCCCTTCCCTCGTCATTGTCGTTGGCAGCCACCGGCTGCTCGGCACCAAACGCCGCTGCAAACACCGACGAGGCGGGCACACCATCGGCAATCAACGCACGCGTCACCGTCAGCGCGCGCTCGGCCGACAACTCCCAGTTGTCGGCGAACTGGCGGTTGCTGTCGCGCACTTGTTGGTCGTCGGTGAAGCCGCTGACCATCAGGATCTCGTTGCGCGACTTCAGGTATTCCTTGAGCGGCTCCGCCAGACTCTTCAGCACCTCGCGCCCTTCGGGTTGAAGTTGATCGGAGTTCAGCGCAAACAGGACATTGCCGCGAATGCCGATGCGGCCATTCACCAGTGTGACGCGACCCGAGGCCAGCGGCGCGGCCAGCGCCTGCTCCAGCGTCACGCGACGCTGTTCTTCGGCCTGGCGCTGCTTGACCTCTTCATCCAGTCGACTCGAGAGCTGCAGCTGCACGGCGATCACGCCGACCAGAATCAGCACGAACGCGCCCAGCAGCACCGACATCAGGTCGCCAAAGGCCGCCCAGATCGGCGCGGTCGACTCCGTTTCGACCTCCATGTCGTCGGTCATGCGCTTTCAGCCTCGGCAGCGGTTTTCTGGCCGCCGATCTGCTGCAGCTCTTCGATGATCTGCTTCTGCGACAGCACGCTGAGGTCCACCACTTCACGGGCTTGAGCCACGTAGTAGGCAAGCTGTTCGTCGCTGCGCGCGAGCGCCTTGTCCAACGCTTCCGCAATATGCTGCAGGCGTTCCATCAGCGACTCGTTCGACTGGCCGTACTGCTGCACCGCCACGCCAAACGCGTCGCCAAGGCTGGCGACTTCGACGGCACTGCTGGTGACCTGTGCGGCCACCACGCCGAGCTTGCCGGTTTCGGCTTCGATGTGATCGGTGAACTGCTTGCTGACGCGATCCAGCAGGCCCGCCGAGGTGGCGACCAGTGCATCCACCGCCGTGCGCTGCTCGGTGGAGGCATGGTTGACGGCGTCGAGCAGGGTTTCCAGCGTGGCCAGCAGGCGGCTGCGTTCTTCCAGCATGGCCGTGTCGCGCACCATGCTGTCGGAAAGCTTCTGACGCAGCTCGGCAACCACTTCGGCAGCGGCCTTGGGTGCTTCCGAGGCGGCCTGCACCAGGCGGGAAATCTCCGCGATGGTGTCGCGCGCGTGTGCCTGAGCCTGGGCCGTGATGTCGTTGGCCGTCTGTGCAAGCGTGTCGCAGATCTGTTGCTGGCGGTTGGCGGCGTGTTCGCCGGCCTGTTCCCACTGCTGGCCGAGCGTCGTCGTCATCGCGCCGAACGATGCCGAGATGTCGCTGGTGGTCTGCGCAAGCGTGTCGCAGATCTGCTGCTGGCGGTTGGCGGCGTGTTCGCCGGCCTGTTCCCATTGCTGGCCGAGTGCCGCAGCCGTTGCACCGAACGATGTCGAGATGTCGTTGGTTGTCTGCACAAGCGTGTCGCAGATCTGCTGCTGGCGGTTCGCCGCCTGTTCGCCGGCTTGCTCCCACTGCTGGCTATGCGCCGTGGTCACCGCATTGAACGATGCCGTCCAGGTCGCGAGACGCTCCTGATCGCGCGACTCGAGTGCGGTCTGCAGCTCCGCATGCGAAGTGTGCACCGTGCGAACCAGCGACGCGGCGTGTTCTTTCATCATGGCGGCGGCAGCTGAAAGCGCTTGCTGATGGCGCTCCGCCATTTCTTGGTTGGCGGCAGCCTGCTGCGATAGTGCTTGATTCCAGGCGCCTGTCGCGCCAAGCGTCGCTGCATCGATACTTGCGGAAATGCCGTCCACCATGCTGGCGGAACGTTGCTCGAAGGTGCCGGTGAACTGCTCCAGCGAGTGGCGCAGATCGCGGGTCAGCGTTTCGTTCGACTGCTGCTGGGTGCTTAGCGCTTTGTTCCAGATATCCGCCACGGTAGTCGTGGTGGTTTCGAAGCTCGCCGACAGGCCATCCAACTGCTGCTGCACGGCATGCGTGACGGTTTCGCGCAGTGCCGTGGTTTCGCGTGCAAGACCCGCCATGGTGGCTTCCGCCACCGGTTGCAGCGTGGCACTGGCAGCGCGTGCGCTTTCGGTAACGCTGGTTTTCAAGGACTGTTCGACAGATGCGGCCAGGCGCGCGTAGATGGCCTCGGTGCGGCCATGGAACGCCTCATGGCCCGCCAGCTGTCGCTCATGCGCGGCCACACTCTGCTGCTCGATGGTCGCCATCATGGTTTGCAGCCGGTCGACCAATGCAGGCATCACCGCAGCCTGCTGCTGCAGAAGCTTGAAGGATTCCTCTCGCTGATGCGTCCTGGAGTAGACGCGCAACGTGGTCGCACTCTTCGCATCCAGCTGCTGCACGGCTTGCTGACGCTCGCGTCGGCACAGCGCCGAAAGCAGCCCAAGCATGGCCGAACTGGCAACGCCGGCGATCGAGGTGCCAAATGCAAAGCCGAGGCCTTTGACCGGCGCGGCCAATGACCCGCGCATGGCCTGCAGATCCGTCGCGCTTTCCAGCGCCAGGCCGGTACCGCGGAGCGTGGCCATCATGCCGAGCAGCGTGCCCAGCATGCCCAGCAGAACCAGCAGGCCGACCAGATACGGCGTCAGCGCAGGCATGGGCAGGGCGACGCGCTCACCTTCGACGCGCAGACGCACCGCGTTGCGCAAGCTGGGATGCACGCGCTCAAGCCAGTCGCCCAGGCTGTGCGGCGTGGTGGAGAGTTCTGTCGTCGCACGCTGCAGCGAGGTGGTGGCTTGCCGGTAGCGATACAGCTCCAGCCCGCCCGCGAGATAGCACGCGCCAATCACCATCGCCACGGCAGCGCCGAGCGGGTTCGAGCCGATGTAGCCCACGCCAATCCAGGTCACGGCGGCGAGGCCAACAAAGAACACAGCGTAGTTGAGAAGATTTCTAGACATGACGTCCCAGTTAGCGGGTGCGAAGCGCTGCGAGCAGGCCTTCCACCGGTTGAAAACGAACATCCAGTTCGGCGAGCAATACGCTCTGCATGTCCCTGCAAAACACATCCAGCCAGGCGGCGGCGTTCTCCGCGCCTGGTGCTTCGGCCAGCGTTTTTTGTTCGGCCTGGCGCAATCGTTCGAAGTGGTCCCCAAGCACGGTGGGAACCGCGGCCAGCAGCATTTGCTCGCGCGGGCTCAGTGCGCGCTCCATCACCGCGTCTACCTCCGCCAGCCGTGCCATCTCGGCCGACCGTTGGGCGAGCATGTCGCGCAGTCGCCCACGCAGGTGGCCGGTGGCCGCCAGCATGCGTCGTTGCAAGGTGAGATAGCGCTGGCGAAAAGCCGCGTAGTCGACGGTGGCGCCCTCGCTTGCTAGCGCCTGCTCGGCTGCTCGCTGGCGCAAGGTGGCCAGTTCGGCATCGTTGCTGATGGCGTGGGCCAGCGACTCGCGCATGCGAGCGCACTCGTCCTCTTCGGCGCTGCCGAAGGTCTGGCCGTACGCGTCGGGTGCGGACGGCCTGCCATCAAGCGCCGTGGAAAGCGCAATGGAGTGCGTCCAGTCGAGCCACTGGCTCAGCCGGTCCGACAGCGATGGATTCGATTGGGTAACACCAACGTCCGTCAGGCGAGCAAGCAAGCGAATGAACGTCGGGCCACGGACTGTCGTCCGTTGGGAGGCCTGCACCATAACTACTGGCTAAAAAACGACCATTTTACACGGTAATCGGTGGTGGCTGCTGACTGCGTGGTGGGGCGAACGGAAGGCCACCGGCCACCTTTGTCAAGCCGTTTGCGCGCAGGCGTGGCCGGCCCCACCCAGCCGTTCCAAGAGTTGCGCCTTCACCTGCGGCCACTCCTCGCTTATGACGCTGTACAGCGCCGTATCTCTGGCGTTGCCGTTGGGTTCGATCTTGTCCTTGCGCATCACGCCCTCGCAGGTGGCGCCCAGCTTTTCGAGCGCACGCCGGGATCTGGCGTTGTCCGCCTTGGCGCGAAACTGAACCCGATTGACTCCGAGCGTCTCAAAACAGTGCGTAAGCAACAGCTGCTTGCATTCCGTGTTGACACCGCTGCCCCAAAACGCGCGTGCCAGCCAGGTGACGCCAATTTCCACCTTTTTGTCGTGCGGATGAAGGTCGAGCAGCCGTGTGGTGCCGATGATCTGGCCGCTGTCGCGCAGGCACACCAGGAACGGGTAAGCCTTGCCCAACGCCCTGTCCTTCAAGGCCCCTTCGAAGTGGGGATAGAAAATGGCGGGGTCCGAGTAGTCCACCGAGGTCAGCTGCCAGATCTCCGGGTCGCAGGCCACGCGGAAAAGCGCGTCCAGCGACTCCGTCTCCAACGGGCGGAGTTCGATCAGGCGGCCGCTGAGGATCAACGGATGTTCAAGCCATGGGGCATGCAAGGGGCACCTGTTGCCTGAGCGGAGAGAAATGGGGACGTGGCCTCGTATTCCACCCTCAAAGACTGGCTTTTCTGCGACGCCACGGAGGCGATTGGCTGGGAAGGCCCGCCGTGGAGCCTCATCGGTCAGCCGGGGCCATCGTGTCGGTAACCACTGCTCTTTTGCGCTGTACAGGTAGATGGCGCCGTTCAGAACGGCCGCAGACCCAGGGAATGCCATCGCCCGTCGCATCCAACAGAGGATAGAAATCATGTCGAATCATCGTGCTACGTACGGTCGGCTCACCCGCGCCGCGGGTCTTCTGACGCTGGCGATGGCCAGCCTTACCGGCGCTGCCATGGCGAGTGAAGGCGCTCCCGCCCCCGCTGCCGGTGCGCCCACTTACAGCTACCAGACGCTGGATGTCCCCGGCTCGTCGGAGACGATTTTCTGGGGCATCAATGACTTCGGCGAACTGGCCGGCCAGTTCGCCATCAAGGGCGGCACACCGCACGCCATGGTTTATCGCCATGGCCGCTTCGAACCGCTCGACCCGGCCAAGTTGGGCACCTACTTCAGCGCAGCTGGCGGCCCCAATGACCTGGGCGTGACGTATGGGGCTTATGCCGACGCCAGCGGCATCCAGCACGGCTTCGTGCTGCGCGGCAACCATTTCGTTACCGAGGACTTCCCGGGCCACCTCAATTCCAACGTCGACGGCATCAACGAGTTCGGCACGATTCTCGGGGTGTACTGGGATGCGGATGGCGCATTCCACGGCATCCTGCGCCAGGGCAAGAACCTGGATACGCCCTTTGATGTCGCCGGTGCCGCCGAAACGTATCCGCTGGGCATCAACGACCTTGGCCAATCCGTCGGCTATTGGGATACCAACCCGAAGGCGCCCGTGCCGCACGGCTTCTACCGCGATGCCAACGGCAAGATCACCACGCTGGACGTACCCAACGCCGCGAGCACCGTGGCATTCGCCATCAACGACGTTGGGCAGATCGCCGGTTACTACTGGGGCACCACCGGACCCATTCACGCCTTCATCGAATCACAAGGCCAGTTCCAGACCCTCGACATGCCGGGCGCAGCGGGCACGCTTATCACCACCATCAACAACCTTGGCGTGGCCTCCGGGGAATATTTCGACGCGGCGGGCAAGCGACACGGCTTCATCGCCACGCCCATAGAAGCCGATCACCAGCGTTGATTAACCAAGAGGCTCCACAGGGACGTGGAGCCTCACATCGAACGAAAGCGCGTGCGCAGCAGTGAAACAGACGCCCAAACGAAATCGCGCAGACCATCCGCGCCTTCACATGCAGGCCTCATGGACGGCAGCCGGCTTGCGGTAGCCTTCCGCGGTCGGCTTCGCTTTCTTCGCCCCACCCCACCCGAAGGAGAAAGGCATGCATCATTCTCGTCTTTGCGCGCTGCTTATTGATTGCAACACACCGGATATCGACGAGGCCGCCCATTTCTGGGCCGAAGCCTTAGGGCGCCCGATCGACATGAATCACCCGGGCACGCGCGGCAACTACCGCATGCTGGAAACGCCAGAAGACGAACCCATCGTGCAGATCCAGCGCGTCACGCATGAAAGCCGAGTGCATATCGACATCGAGGCCGATGACATTCCGGCCGAAGTGGCACGCCTGGAGAAACTGGGTGCGCAAGTGGTGAATCGCCTCGAGCGCTGGGTCGTGATGCAGGCACCTAGTGGGCAGCGTTTCTGCGTCGTCCGCATACAGCGGCCGGGGTTTCCCAAGAACGCCAATCGCTGGGACTAATCCCTCGCCCAGCGTGTTGCGCGTGCATGGCATGCCGCTGTGGCTGATGGCCGTTCACTCCGTTGAGCGAAGCCCGCCGCGTCGATGGTCATACGCTGCGTGGCGAGCTGGCAGAGGCGAACGCTAACAAGCTGACGTCAGCGTTTGTCGCCACGCCTATCAGCCGCGCGCGCTTCGCTATCCGTGTGCGGCATGGCATGTCGTTGCTGGTGATTGAACACCACCGAGGTTTCGACGCGCTCCACCACCGCATGACGATTGAAGTGCTGCGAAATGACCAACTTCAAATGTTCCATGTCGCGCACCGCCACATGGACGATCAAGTCAGAGCGGCCCGATACCAAAAACACGCCGCGCACTTCCGGAACCTCGACGGTGGCATCTATGAACCCGTCGACCACGTGAACTTCCAGCTTGCCCAACTGCACGAACAGCACCGCTTCCAGCTGAAACCCGATCGCCTGGAGATTTACTTCGGCGTGGGCACCCAGGAGCACACCGCGCGCTTTGAGTGATTTGATGCGCTCATGGCAACTCGAAGGCGCAAGGCCCACAGCCGCCGCGATCTGTTTGTTGGACAGCCAGGCATCCTTCATCAAAAGACCAAGAATGGCGAAGTCTGTTCGATCAAAACCTATTTCGGCAGCCATATGGACGAAATACATTCGATTGACGGTTTAATCATCCTAATATCATTCTAACTGCTGGACAAATAACCGAATTTCAAACATGAATCGAATCACCCTGGCCTTCGTGTCGTTGGCGTGGACCGTCGCCATCGCTGCACCCGTCGTCGTTCATGCCGCATCGCAAAGCCCTGCTCCGTCACCCGTCACGTCCCAAGACGCGATCTCGCAGCGATTGATTGCCGACGAGAAGGCAAGCTGGGACCTCGCTATCAAGCGGGACGCAATCCCTTATAAAGCACTACACGCACCGGATTACTTCACGCTCACCGGAACCGGCGTGATGGATAAAACACACAGCGAAGATTTCGCCATGGATGCGAGCATCCACTTCGACCAATGCGACCTCTCAGCCTTCGACGTTCACGTTGTCGCCGAAGACGCCATCTTGCTTACCTATCATGTGGAAGCAGCAGGGCGTGATCATGGAAAGGCATTCCATCTCAATAGTTACGCATCGTCCTTGTGGATGAAGCGACACGGCGAATGGACGAATGTGTTCTATCAGTCGACGCCTGCACCGGCTGGATAATGCTGCGAATCAGCAGCTCAGGGGCGCAAGTGGCCCGGATGAAGCCAACGAAAGAATCAGGGGTTGACGCAGCCCGCTCGAACCACGCGTGAGTGAAGCGACGACTCCACTCGATCGACATCGCTACCTTCAGGCCGTCACCGGATGTTTGCTGCGCTTCATCCGGGCTGCTCGCATAGCCCTTGGGGTCGGCCTCGGGTCGGAGGACGACATGTCGAAAGAAGAATACGGATTCCGGTCACGTTGAATGTTGATCCCAGTGACCGCTGAACATCTCGCTTGAGCCGACTGGGGGGCTAGCGCGTGCTTGGCGCCGCTGGCGCGCCGGCTTCAGGCGCCACTCTTGGGTGTCTGGACTTCTCAAAGATGCCCAGGCCGATCGCCGTGATAATCAAGGCGCATAGGATGGCGATGGCGATGATTCGTGTTTTCATGGCTTACTCCGTGACGTGCGCGGCAAGCGGTTTCAATGCGTAGTGCACCAGGTGCGGTGCCGGGCGTGAGGTGTCATCCAGCGCGACGCAATACGCTATCGCGCGGGACGTGATGCCGATGGCATCGGCTGCTTGCGCTCGTGTGAGGCCAGCCAGGTCGAGCAGCTGGCGCAGGTAGGCCGGGTCATCCTTGCGAGGCGGATCAGAGTCGCCCACATGGCGTCATTGCCATTCGTAGCGATGTCGATCGCGAAGACGCCCTTCACGGTCTTTTGAAGAGCCGCAGCGGACCTCGCCGGAAATCCAGTGGGGCCAGGCCGCTAGGGTGACCAACGCTCATTCAGACGTCCGCTTTGCCAACTCGTCGCCATCCAGTCACTCGGATGGCGTGCGATACAGATTTGACGGGTGCTGCGGATCAACCGGCCTTCAGCTGGGCAAGGGTCGTCTGGAATGCCTCCGCCGCCGTCGCAAAACCCGCTTCGCCCACATCAAATATCCAGCGGCGCAACGAAGGTGCCGGAGCCAGGCCGTAGGTCGCGAGGCTCACCTGGGCATCAATGGTATGCGTAACGGCCTTCATCATTTCCGATGCCGTGTTCGTGGTTCCCTTGGGTGCAAGCCCCGCGTCCAGCAGGCTTGGCGCAAAAGCGGCGCTGGCGACGCGAAGTTGCGTGGCAGCACGAACTGCTGTGGCGACCGCCTGGGCCGTCAATGCCGTGGTCCACTGCGAAGGCGCACCCATGCCGATCACCATGACGGCGCGTGCCGCAATGGCTGCCGGTGGCCGACTGATAAGCAACGTCTCCATGGGCGCGCCGAGAAATACGCCCTCATCGCGCAACCGCACCAGCATGCCCGATAGCGCATGGTTCAAATGGAGCAACCCACCGTGCGGTGCGCCGTCCAGCTCGTGAGTGAACATGCAGGCGAAGGAGAGATCGACATCGGCCGCCACGCCGTCCCAGGCAGCGATGTCGAGGGATACCCCCTGCCAACTTCCCAGCGTCTGCGGTTCGGGCATGTGTTCTCCGGAGACCTTCAAGGCTTGATCATGTCACGCGCGTACGCGAGCCCAATGCCATATCCACCGGCAAACTCTTCAACAATGGCCCGGGCGCCGTCATAGGTATCGCGGCGCGTCCAGTCGCGCTGTAGTTCAAGCAATACCTGGATCCAGCTTGTCATGCGAATACCCGCCGATTGCATTCGAAGCAAGGCAAGCTCGTGGCTTTTGGGGGTAAGCCCGCCACAAGCGTCAGCGACCACGAATACTTCGTAACCGTCGCTGGCTGCGGATAGTGCAAGGAAGCTCACGCAAGCCTCGGTCAGCATGCCGGACACCAATAGCTTCTTGCGGCCGGTGCGGATGATCGTCTCACGTACGGTGTCGTCCTCCCATGCGTTCATGTTGCGCCGATCGATTGAGGCAACCTCGGGAATGGCGCGCTGCAGCGCCGGCATCATCGGTCCGCTGTAAACCTTGGTCGCCGATGTCGATGCCACGATGGGAAGCGCAAACACTATGGCGGTTTTTGCCAGCGCGATTGAGTTGTTGAGCAGCACCTGGCGATCTTCAGATCCTACGCCGAAGGCAAGGCCGGCCTGTTGGTCGACGAAGATCAATGTGCAGCTGGTGGGGTCAAGAAGCGGAACATTCATGGAGGATTCTCCGTTGAACACGATGCCGTGCTTACGCACTAACGAGCTCCCCGACGTGTGCATTTCGGCGCGCCATGCAGGATGCCGTCATTGAACACGTGGCAAGACGATCCGAGTAACCACCCACGACATCGGAGCGGCCGCCACCATCCCTGGATGCGTTCAGGCCAGTACCTTTACCCCACACCCCGCGACGAAGATGCATACGCCGACCCGTTCGATGCCTGACCGGTCGCCGGGGCTCCCGTGTCGGGCTGCTGCAGGGGCTGTCATGGGTCGCGACGCTGGTCGGGCAATCCGAGCTCGAAGTCGGAATCGGACTCCACCATCAGAAAGAAGGGTATGCCGCACCCAGGATGGCCATGCATTGCGCGCGAACATTCTTCTTGGTCCGCCTTTCCGACCGCTGCAACGATGGCACGTGCATTTGCCACTCCCCAGCAGACGCCACTTTCGGTACTGCCACTGCGCCGCTATATATTTTCCTTGGCCCGAGCCCGACACGGTCATTCTTCTCGCTCATAATTCCCGACAAATTTCTGGAGCATCGGGGGGAAAGGATGGTCAAATCAATTCCGGTAGCATCGGGAATCTTCTCGTGCTTATTCATTTTCTCGACGGCCATGGCACAGCCACGGCCGAGCCTTTCGGGTGACACGTTGAATCCCGCGTGCGTCGATGCCAGGAAACTGGCGAAGCACATGTATGAGTCAGACGCTGAGTACCTCTATGCACCCCTGACTCTGCCCGACGACATGGGTAGCACGCTTGCGCTGGGGGCGACCGAGCTGGATATCTCCGGTGGCGATGCACTCTCCGGTACCCCGGATCATTTTGCCGAAGAAACACAACCACCCGATGACGTATCAAATGCATCTATACATTGGGGAAAGAAAGCCGGGAGTGGCGGCCGACTCGTTGTAACTGCGGGATCAGTCGGTTGGCGCGGGGACATGTACTCGCTCTATGCGCTGAAGAGCGACATTACGCCAGATCAATTTCGCGCGGACCTGGCAAGTCAAAGCGGGAGTCATCGATACCAGCCACTGATAGATGGCGAATGGCGGCCACCACTGGTGTTCTCGTCGAACGCTTCGAATAGCTTGTGGTTCATTGACGTGAACGACACTTACGAAATCGCTGGATCATGGGAAGTGTATACGGCGGATTCTGGCAAGTACGAGCAAACGTGCGAGATCGCCTTTTGGCCCAACGGAACAACCGAAGCTTTACCCTTGCCTGAGTCCGTCAGGCATCTGATTAGTCTCCTTGACCAAACGCTGGGCCCAGGAAACAACGAGGGGACTTTGCACCCTACGGCCAGCCTCCGCGCGTTCTCGCAGCATGTCTGGAGGAACGCTGCATTTCGTCCCTGGGCACTTTCTGACGGTCAAGCCTACAACTCCAGAGAGCAGGTTGACCTTGGCCTGAGGGAATGGTCGGAGAACGGCGTGTCATACGCCCAGATGTATGCCGAGATCCAGCGCACTTACGCGATCGCGGAAAGAGACCTTGCCCGCTACTACGAGACTGAGTTCGATCTGGCCGAGCCACGCGCGAGGGCGATTGCCCGTTGGGCCTTAGATGTGGCCTATCGCGCCAACTTCGTCTTCTCTGGCGGCCAGGCCAGGGACATACCCCGACCCGATGCGGTCCCAAACCCCTGGCGCAACCCGTGATTCAAAGGCGAGCGATGCCGTGTGTTGAGGCCATGTATGAGGGATGTCTGGTTTGGATAAGAAAAGTGCGCCGGCCGTAAGGACTGGCCCGGCGTCGGTCGCAACAGGCCATCAGTCAACTTGACGCCCGCATCGTTGTTAGGCCACTTTCCGGGCACTGAACCAAGTCATGCGACGGCCACCATGCGACGCGATATCGCCATCGTCGTTTTCCCGGGGTTTCAACTGCTGGATGCCGCCGGCCCAGTTGCCGTATTCGAGATGGCGGAGCGCTTTCGCCCTGACAGCTACGCGATTCACGTGCTGGCACCGGGCGGCGGGGTGGTACGCAGTTCGTCAGGCGTTTGCCTTGCTGCCGCACCGATGGAGTCGGGGCGTTTCGATACGGTCATCGTGTCGGGCGGCAATCTTGCCCAGCTCGAAGAAAGCCAGCCCGACATCGTGCCGTGGCTAGGCGACGAGGCGTGCCGTCGTGTGGCGGGCGTTTGTTCCGGAGCGTTCTTCCTCGCAGAGGCAGGGCTGCTTGATGATCGACGCGCCACCACGCACTGGGCTGCCGCCGAGCGCTTCCGCTTGCGCTACCCCAAGGTGCGGCTCGATGCCGACCGCATGTTCATCCGGGATGGGGATGTGTGGACCTCGGCAGGCATTTCTGCAGGAATCGACCTGGCGCTGGCGCTGGTCGAGGACGATCTCGGGCCCGGCATCGCGCGACGCGCAGCGCAGCAGCTTGTCGTGCACCAACGGCGACATGTGGGGCAGTCGCAGTACTCCGTGCTGGTGGAGCAGGGTGGCAAGACGGGACGGTTCGGCGACTTGGTTCGCTGGATGCGCGGGCGCATTGCCGAGCCGATGACCGTCGAGCGGTTGGCGGAGCGCGCCGCCATGAGCCCACGGCATTTCGCCCGCGCCTTCGTGGCGGAGATCGGTGCGACGCCAGCGAAGGTCGTGGAAGGTTTGCGACTGGAGGCGGCTCGCGTGGCTGTCGAGACCAGCCATCTCAATATGGACCACATTGCTGCCTCGACAGGCTTTGGCGATGCGAGCCGCATGCGTCGTGCCTTTGTCCGCGCCTTCGGTACCTCGCCCCAGTCATTACGTCGCGGTGCCGGCGCCTGAAGGTCGCAGCGTTTGCCGCGGCGTTCCCGCGTTGACCGTTTTTGTCCGGAAATTGTCCTTGCGGGTACCGGCCCGAGCATCGATAAAGAAGCGCACCGGGTGTCTCAGTCCAGCATCCTGTTTGCGGACCAGCCGACTGCCCGGCATCGACGTACCGGTGGGCGCGAACTTCATGTGGTTGGCGACCCGCTCAAGGAAACCCATCTTCACGCGAGGATTCGCATGCGTTTGATCACGTTTTTTTCCGTATGCCTGCTGTGTGTCGGCGCTGCCCAGGCCGCCACAACAACGCCTGCACCAGCGACCCCCGATACGCGACTCGACCACATCCTGTTGTGGGGCCGCGGTATCGACCAGGTGACATCGGTGATGGCCGTCAAATTGGGTTTCCAGGTTCGCCCGGGGCGCGATCCCGAGGGCGTCGCCAATCGCTATATCCGGTTTTCGGACAGCAGTTTCATCGAGCTGCTTGGCGTTACCCGCCCAAACCCCACGTTCGATCCGGGCATGAAGGAAGACCAGCAGGCCCTGAAGGGCGGGCCGGGCTCGCGCACGTTTGGCTTCCGCTCCTCATCGCTTGATGCCATCCGCACCTCGCTGCAGACGCTGCACTACGCGGTTACGCCATTCTTCTCTGGCCCCGATAGTGCGAAGCCGGGCTGGCGCCTGTTTGCATTCGACCGTGCGCCGTTATCGAGCAACACCTTCTTCATCGACTACAACGCCGGCTACGCGCCGGACCAGTTTGATCCTGCCAATGCCGACGACTACCGCGCGACACGCGAACATCCCAATGGCGCGCGCGAGCTCTCGTCGATATGGCTGGTGTCCGGCGATGCCGATGCCGATCGCCGGCAGCTCGAGAAGATGGGCTACGGCCACGCGGTGCCGGTGCAGCTGTCACACGTCGGTGCCAAGGGATTCTGCGTACCGGTGGGTCCGACCGCGCTGCTGGTGCTTCAGCCGGATGGTGCAGGCCTCGCCGAACGCGTCATGGCCAACGGGCCGCGCATTCTGGGGGTCAGCTACGGCGTAACCGACCTCGAGCGCGCGCAGCGCTGGGTCGAGCGTGGCTACGAAAGCAAGCTGGCCACCTATCGCGGCGTGTCTGGCGAGTCCATTCTGGCGCCCACGCAGGACGATCTTGGCGTGTCCATCGAATTCCACGCCATGCAGCCGGGCGGCATGTCCTGCGCAACAGCGAAAACGTCGCGCAGTATGTGAAGGCTACGCTGACTGCGAAGTCACCCGTGCGCCATGCAAGTGGCAACACTTGAGTGTTGCCACTTGCATCAATCCGTTTGCAGTTCCGCCACAAAATCGTAGATGTCGCCGCGATACCACGAGGTAGTGAACTCCACCACGCGGCCGTCGTCGAGAAAGCTGCGGCGCTCGATGTTCAAGCCGGCGCTGCCGGCGGGCACGTGCAGCAATCGTGCTTGTTGTGCACCGAGCGATACGGCGCGCAGGCGCTGCAAGGCGCGGCGTGGGCGAGCGCCAAGTGTTTCGAGCACTTGATAGAGCGAGTCGTGCACGATTGTGGGGTCGGGCAGGATGCTGGCGGGCACGACGCTGCGCTCGATGGCAAGTGGCTCTTCCTTGGCATAACGCACGCGGTGCAGGCGAGCGACCAGTACGCCGGGCGACAGGTTGAGCGCCATGGATTCTTCGGGCGTAACCTCACCCACGATGCGCTCGGAGAACTCCGAGCGCGGGTTCAGTCCGCGCGCGCGAAGGTCTTCGGTAAAGCTGGTGAGCCGCGACATCGGTTTGATGATGCGCTCCGCCACGAAGGTGCCGGCGCCATGGCGCTGATTGAGCAAGCCCTCTTCCACCAGGCCGGCAATCGCCTTGCGCACCGTTACACGCGACAACTGCAAGAGACGCGAGAGGTCGCGTTCGCTGGGCAAGGCCTGGCCCGGTTCGATATCGCGGTGCTCCACCACATTGCGAATGGCACGACGCAGGCGCAGGTACGCCAACGGCTGGCTGGTGGCGGGGTCGCGGCTGAGCCGGCGGTATTCGTTGACGAGAGCGGTTTCCATGCCGGCACGATACCAATGACCATACCAGTATGGCAATTGGCCGCGGGCGCACGAATTTCCGGTGTTACCAGTTCAACCGGCTATTGACGCTACAGAACCGTGCTCTGGCCGGTGAGGTAAGAAATTGGTGTGGTCTGGTATCTCAGTGGTTCAGTGAAAGAGGCGGGCACGTGGTATGCATGCCAGCTGCCGGCAAGGCAGGCAGATTTCAGTGGTAGCTGATCGTCACGGTTGCCACCGACTTCACCGTGCCGGCGCTGACCGCTGCCCCACTCAATCGCCAGTAGCCAGCGCGTAAGTCGAGCGAGGTCTGGTCGGCCGTGATGGGCGTGGTGCGCGTGTTGTTGGTCCCGTTTGCACCTATGGTCGCTCCGTCAGCCGACTGCAACTCGATCGCCACGCCCGTCGCCGTGCCGGAGCTTTGGTACCGCAAGGGGTCGCGTGGATCAGAGGTGCCACTAAAGGCGAACTCCGCGCTAGTCAGACCTGGGCTGCATTGATTGAGCGTCAGGCTGAACGTCTTGAATCCTGTCGCGCCGCTCGCCGGCAACGCGGAAGCCTGGATCGGATCCAGCGCCACTGTGCGGTCCGCATCGGATGCAACGGACCACTGGCAGGTGCTTGGCGTAATGGTGCCTGACAGATGGAATGTCGTTGACTGCGCATGTGCACCGTTACTGATGACGGCAAGCGCAAGCAGCGCAAACAGCGGTGAGCCGCGGCGTTTCATCGAATGCACGTCCCTTGATGGCTGGTGATCAGTAGTAGGTGAACTGGACGGTGATAGGAGTACTCACCACACCTGGCGTCACGCTGGGCTGGGTCTGAACAAACCGGGCTTTGATGGTGTACGTGGTGCCAACTGCGCCAAGCGACCAGTTCAGCGAACCACCTGGCGTGATCGGGGCTTCATAGAGCGAGGCCAGCTGGATAGCCACGCCCGTGACATTCCCCGATGTACTCATTGGCGCAAAGTAGTTGCTGTTGATGGCATCTGGTGTGCCGCTGAATGTCATGCGGATGTTCTGAATATCAGACGTACAACTCACCGCCTGGATGGCAATGGGATTGGACCAGGCCGTCGTGGTGCTGCCCGTAAACGACGATGCTGCGTAAGTACCGAGGTCGCGGTCGGGAATCGTGAAGCTGCAGGTGCCCTGGGTGATGTTGCCGGTAAGGTAGAAGGTCACCGATTGCGCATGGGAAAGCGGTGCGGCAACAAGCAGCATGACGGCGAACAGACGGCAGAGAGAATTCCGTTTCATCGGGCGATGCTCAGTTGTAGGAAATGAGGACCGTGATGGGCGTCCTGACCGCACCCGGCGTGACATTGGGCTGGGTTTGCACAAAGCGCGCCTGCACGGCGTAACTGTCGCCCAGGATGGGGCGCGACCACTTCAGCGTGGTGTTTGGCGGAACGGTGGCGCTATAGGAGGTGCCAAGCTCGATAGCGAGATTCGTCACGTTGCCCGACTGGCTGATGGTCTTGAAGTAGTTGCTGTTGTCCGGGTCAGGCGCGCCGGTGAATTTCAGGTAGATGTCCTGAACCGAGGACGGGCAAGACGATACGCGCATGACGATGGGATTCGACCACGGTGTGGTCTTTCCCGGTGTGGTGAATGACGACGCGGTATAGGTACCAAGATCCATGTCAGGCATGGTGTACACACACGTATTCACTTCATCGATGATCTCTACAGGGATGTTCAGAACGAGGTAGAACACGCCTACCGTTTGATAGACCACGCCGTTGTCATAGGGCGCTGCCTTTCCCAGGCGCGTGGCCGGTATCGTGCCCGGGGTAATGGGCCCGGTCTTTATCAGGTAGAACGTTGTATATGCCCCCAAAACGCCGACATAGCCGACGGTTGTGCAAGCCGTCCAGCTGTAATCGTTGGGAACAATGTGCATGGGCGTGTTGACACGGCCGCCACAGCCAGAGTTGTTCAGCATGAAATCGAGTGCGTAGCCGACGCCGGGCACGTTGGTGCTGTACACCGGTACTTGCCTGCCTGCGATGGTGTAGGTATTGACGTAGGTGCCGCTCAGCGGTTTGATGCCAACACCCGACTGGATGGGCGTGGTGTAGGACTGACAGCCCCAATAGCTGGAGCCGTTACCCGAGTCATACTGCGCTAGTACGGTGCCAACCGTCGCATTGGCCGGTACTGACAGAGGACTCGGGGCGTGCACATAGTAGTCTGTGTCCCCGGTGGGCTGAAGATGACGACAGTAGTTCGTCTGCGCCCAGGTCAATGTCGGGCAGACAAGAAGCAACAAAATCAGCAAGAGCTTCCGGCTTCTGCAAGCGTGATTCTGGCTAAAGAGCTGGCTGATGATCATCGAGAGAACCTTTTCCTTCCTTACGTTTCCGCTGAGGCATTCACGCTTGGTGTGCTGCGCTCTGTGACGCGGCCATGGTGGTGTTGGCGGGAACTTTCCCGGCGTGCCCGCGAAGCCGATACCTGCCTGGCAGATCACTGATACGGTGGGGCTGCATGCCTCCCGATAGGAAGGCGACTGGCTTGTCTTCGGCTGGCCTGACTGTTTCTGGTACTCGTCCGACGCCGGATGGCCCGAATTCGCATACGCCCTGCGCCCATTGCATCTCGTTGCGATGAGCGTTGTCTTGCGCGGGGAGCTTCAGATGGATGTGGCAACTTTCACCCGCGTCTTCGCCCCAGCTCACTGTGAGCAGGCCGGAGTCAGGCATATCGCTGACAACCAGGCGGCTCGCCTGACCAGCGACACCCACCTTGTTGCCCTTGTCGTCGAACACATCCGCGCCGAATGGCACGGGACGCCCATCAGGAAGCGATGTCTCCACCATCAGTGCGCGGCCACTGGTGGTCTCATAACGCAGCAGCACCACAGAGTTAGCCCGGGGCGCCACGGTTTGCGTGATTTCCTTGAACTCAACTCCAACGTCAGTACCCTTGGGATCAAGCGTGACGGTGTTGAGTTCGTAAGGAGCGAGATAAGGCGTGACGGCATAGCCCCGCGAGTTCACGGTGGCACCCTGCCCGTTGGCAATGCGAGCGCCCGCCGCGTCGGGCGCGTAGACCAGGCCGACGGTATCGCCGAGCAACGGCGAGAAGGTGATGCCACCTGCGTGCACCACAACGCCACCCGTGGCGCCGGCGCTCCATTGCTGGTAGCCGCTGCCCTTGCTGTATCCGCCAGCCACGTTGCCCTTGCTGCCGTTGTACTGGCCATTGAGGTTGTAGGTGTTGCTGCCGTTGGAATGACTTACCGCAGCGCCGTAACTGAAGCGGTTGTTGGCACCTGCCGTACCGCTCACAGATACCGTGGCCGCATCGCCGCTGGTGTCGGAGTGGTTGAACAAGGTGCTGAGCGATGGCGCATGCGCCGACTGTCCCAGCGGCATGCTGATGTTCAAGAAAACGCTGGTATCCCGGCGCGTGGGCATGATGGCCGCGGTGTAGCCGCTCGGTTCGCCGGGAATGCCATGGTAGAGGTAGGGCGACGTCACCGCTTGCACGCTGTCGCGCGTGCGTTGCACAGACAGGCTGTAGCTGATGGAGCGCCAGCGGTTGCCGTAGCCGCCCGAAAAATCGACCTGGCGCCCGGCGCTGTTCCAGTAGTAGCGCGCTGAGCCGGCGACGTAGAGATAGCCGAAGCGATCGCCGAGATTCTGATTGACGCTCAGGTCGAGGCGACTACGCTGGCGCTGGGCGAGATGGTTGACATAACCCCGCGCCGCGATATCGCGCATGATGACGACATCATTCAGGCCCATGTAGCCAGGTGTGGAATAGCGGTAGGCCGCAACGGCGAAGTTGCTGCCCGTCTCAACGATGTTCTTGTTGTATCCAAGGCGAAAGCTCGCACCATCCGTGGTCGGTTGGCGCGGTATGTGGGTACGCGCCAGTGTTACATCCGTTGAGAACGCGCCCGCATCGGTGTTGAGCGCGGCACCAAACAACATGGACTCGTATCCCGTCGCGATAAGCGCACCGGTGTACCCGGTGACGCGATTGCTGAGACCATGCTGGTAAGTGAGTTGCACCATGCCGGGTTCATCCAGCAGGTTTTGTTGGTTGACCTTGCCAGCGACGATGCTCCACTGGCTCTGACCAGGACGAAGCAGCTGCGCCACCGAAGAGAACGGTACGGCGAATGTCTTGACGCGCCCATCGGCCTCGGTGACTTGCACATCGAGGTCGCCGCCGTACCCGGTGGGAAAAAGATCGTCAATGGAGAATGGGCCCGGCGCGACGCTGGTTTCATAGATGATGTAGCCGCGCTGGCGAATGGTGACCTTGGCATTGGTTTCCGCCACGCCGCGAACGATGGGGGCGTAGCCCCGCATGGATTGGGGCAACATGCGGTCGTCGCTGGACAGGTTGACGCCTCTCACGCGGACGCTGTCGAACATGTAACCCGACGTATAGGTGTCACCCACAGTGAGCTGAGCGCGCCACGAAGGAATGTCGTGGCGCAGATAGGTGGCGGTGTTCTGATAATGCGATCTGCCGGGATGGGACCAACTCAGCGAGCCCAGCTGGGCCAGATGCCATGAGCCGAGGCTGATCGCGGCATTGATGCCCAGATAGCCTGATGTCTGTTCCTGGCCGTTGTGTTCGCTGCGATAGATATTCGCGTTGTAGTTGAGCGTGGCCGCGTTGATGCCGGCATCCCACTGGGAGGGGTCAACGTAACCTCGGGCGGATTGGTTGGTGTAGATCTGCGGCACAGACAGAGCCAGCTCCTGCGAGCCGGCATCAAAATTGGTCGTGGCGCCGGGGATGTAGTCGCCAAGTGGGCCGCAGAACTGCTCGCCGGGTTTCGGCTTCAGCGTGGGATGCTGCGTGTCAGCGGCCACTTTGCGCCAATCCACACCGTAACGGGACAGCGCCTCTGCGGTGAAGCATGGCTGGGGATCGCCTTGGCCGGGAGAGGACGCAAAAACGATATCGGCGCGTGCCCTCCATTCGCCATTCAATGTCACGTCGCCGCGATACGTGCCTGGGGCGATGTAACCGCTCTTTTCAAAACGGGAAAGGTCGACCTTGGGTGCCATGCCGCTCGGGAAAAAAGCCTCGTCGAAACTCGACGATGCGCCGCTGGGTGCGGCGGGTGAAGCGGGTGCCGCGGCTAAGGCATGCGCCGGTTGCGCCAGGCCGCCAAGTACCGCGATCGGCAATACGGCCAGGCGCAATGCTGACCGCGCCACGCGGCTTGCTTGTGATCCGGTGACTCGGCGGTCCATGTGGTACATCTCCTGTGAGCAAACAACACGGCATCAGGCGCCTCACCTCTGAGGTGCGCAGCGAACGATTGACGATGGGCGATGTTCAGGGCGACAGGGGCGCGGTCATTTCCTTGACGGCGCCGTAATCACTGATAACGGAGAACGCTGCTGTTACGTCGCCACTTGGGCGGCTTTCGATGTCCTTCAGTGGAAACGTCGAGCTGCCGCCAGGGGCCACCATGCCGCCACCCTGGTTACCCTTGTCGTGCCCGCCTGCCTGGATGGCCACGCGTGCAAAATTCACGTAATAGGGCGCCGGGTTGCTCACTTGCAGAGCTAAGCCTTTACCGGCTTCTCCCGGGATCAGCTTCCAACGGAGTTTGTCCGGCGCAGTCGAAACGTCGCCGGTCAGTTCGGCCGGCCGAAACAGCATCTTGATGCGTGTACGGAAAGCGAACTGCAGAAGATTCTTGCCATCCGTGTTCTCTGCCTTCGGCGGCACTTCGAGTACGTTGATCCAGAACAGGGATTCCTTGTCCGTCGGCAAGGGTTCCTTGGTGTACATCACGCGCAATGCCTGGCCCTTGCCTGGTTCCATGCGAAAAATGGGCGGAGCCACGGTGAACGGCACCTTGGCCGTATCGGGCGTTGAGCGCTCGTCACCTGCGTCGAGCCACACTTGTACGAGAGCGGGACGGTCGCTGTCGTTAGTGAGCTTCACAGTGACTTCTTTCTCCTGCGAGGGATACACCACGCGCGTGCCGCCGATCACCACGCTGGCTTCGCTGCGGCCGGCGCAGATCCCTGCCATCGCAATCAAGCCCACCATGGCGTAGCGCAATACGTTGGTCATACATCACCTCAAAAAGCTGGGGACATCGACGGTCTCGCGACCGCCGATGCGTTACTGATCCGCGGGCGGATTAGTTGTAGGCCACCGAGTACACGACGCTGGTGCTGACCTGGCCCGGCGTTGCGGCGCCGTTGACAGCCAGGTACTGCGCGAAGAACGTCAGCTTGCCGGTGTTCGGCGTGACGGCGCCGATGGTGGTCGACCAGCTCTGGCCCGGGTTGGACAGGTTGATCGCTGCGTTGTTGCTGTCAGACAGCTGGATCTGCACATTGGTGGCTTGGCCCGCCAGCGCGTTCTTGAGAGCGCCGGTGCCGCCGTCGATCTGCGGGCTGGAGATCAGGTAAGACATTTTGGCGACCTTGCCGTCCGTGCAGGTCGGCTGATCCGGACCGCCGATGATCACGTCGAACTGCTTCTGGTTGGCCGTGGTACCTGCCGTAGCGAGCTGGCTGGCGTCAGCCGGTTCCAGTGCAACGATGAAGTTGCCGGTGCCATTGTTGGTGCCGGTGCCGCCGGAAACGGTACAGGTGGTGTCGTTGATCTGGCCGGTGAAGGTGATCGTGCCGCCGTTGCCTGCAGGAGCAGCGAACGCTGCGGTGGCAGCGGTGCCCATGATGAATGCGATCGCGGAGGCGAGCTTGATGTGCTTCATAGTGAACATTCCTTGAGATAAGGGTTGGTGTTACTGACATTCGCGCTCCGGCGAATGCCTTCATCACCGTCGTCCGGACCAGTGACAAAGCCGACGGAGTGACAGCAAGGCGCGCAACGGCAGTGACTGGACGTCTAGCTCAGTCATTTGCTTCGTTGTGTTGAGTTATTTGGCGCGCGAGAGGGGGTTATTGCGCCCAAAAGACATGTAGAGCGACCACGATCACTTCCGTGTGTGGCAGCTACGAATAACTGTCGCGCTTACCTATCACCGCAACTTCCCGAGAGAAGTTGAGTCGCCAGATGCTAGGACACGAGTACGGAGTGAAATATAGGAATCTTCTGAAAAACACTCTGCGCCAATGATGCGGAAAGTGACCCTGATCACGCGAATCGCGAAAAAGAGCTTCGCCCACGCGATTCTTGACATGTTGGATGTGGAATCAGCGTTATCCCTTTCATGAAAAAAAGCGCATCGACCACAAATCGCTGCATGAATGCAAAGCGTTATCGGCGCACTGCGGTCGCGTCATCGAGAAATGTCGGTGAGATGTTGAAATCAACAGCGAAGAATGCGGGCGGCGCATGTCATCCACGCGGCTAAGAGTGGATGCCGAATGGTGGCAACGACGGCCATTTCGTCATCGAGGTACCAAGTGTTGGGGGCGTGGAGTCACCCGCGGTGCAGGGCGGCGGATGAAATCTGCCGGTGGCTCCAGGTCGGCACGCTTCCGGGGTAACTCCTCTCAAAACCATACCAATAACCAGACCAGTTGCTCCGCAAGGCTTTCCCACGCGGATTCTCGATAGCACCAGTTTTATCTTGAAACCATTACCTGAAGCGGCCTCGTAGCTGACGCACAAGAAACTGGTGTTGTCTGGTATGTCACTGGTACGATCGACAGGCATTGCACGTGGTATGCATGCCACGTACCGCTCCCCCGCATCGCCTCGAGGTGACTGAAGTGACTGCTTCTCCCCAGCCGGTCGACCCTTTTGACCTGGTGATTTTTGGCGGAACCGGCGATCTCGCCGTACGCAAGCTGCTGCCCGCGATGTATCACCGTTATGGGGACGGGCAGATTCCCGAATCCAGTCGCATCATCGGCGTAGCGCGCGAAGGCCTGAACGACGACGGCTACCGCACCATCATCCGCAAGGCCTTGTTGGAAAGCGGTGCAGATACCGCCAAGGTGGACGTGTTCCTGCGTCAGGTCAGCTACCGCTCGCTCGACGCACGCAAGGACGAGGGCTGGGATGCGTTTGCGGCTTTCATCGGCGAGCAGCCCGATCACGTGCGCGTGTTCTATCTCTCCACCTCGCCCGAGCTGTTTGTCGACATCTGCAATCGCCTCGGCGCCTACGGCCTCAACAAGGGTCAGGCTCGCGTGGTGCTGGAGAAGCCGATCGGCCGCGATCTGGCCAGCGCCAACCAGATCAACGATGCGGTGGGTCGTGTGTTCGAGGAATCGCAGACCTTCCGCATCGATCATTACCTCGGCAAGGAAACGGTGCAAAACCTGCTGGCCTTGCGCTTCGGTAATGCGTTGTTCGAGCCGCTATGGAACGCCGAGCATATTGACCACGTGCAGATCACCGTGGCCGAAACGCTGGGCGTGGGCCAGCGCGTGGCGTACTACGACCATGCAGGCGCCCTGCGCGACATGGTGCAGAACCATATTCTGCAGCTGCTTTGCATGGTGGCGATGGAGCCGCCTTCGTCGCTTGCGCCCGACGCGGTGCGCGATGAGAAGCTCAAGGTGCTGCGTTCGCTCAAGCCCATCGATGGCAATAACGCGGCGCAGCTCACCGTGCGCGGCCAGTACCGTGCCGGTGCGGCCGAAGGCCAGGGCGTGCCGGGTTATCTGGACGAGTTGAAGGATCACAAGTCCGACACCGAAACCTTTGTGGCGCTGAAGGCGGAGATCGCCAACTGGCGCTGGGCTGGTGTGCCGTTCTATCTGCGCACGGGCAAGCGTCTGCCGGAACGCGTGTCTGAGATCGTGGTGGTGTTCAAGGAAGTGCCGCACTCCATCTTCGATGCATCGGCGGGTGCGCTTGCGCAGAACCGTCTGGTGTTGCGCCTGCAGCCGGACGAAAACATCAAGCTGTGGGTCACCATCAAGCATCCGGGGCCGGGTGGCCTGCGCTTGCGCTACGTATCGCTGGACATGAGTTTCGCCGAGGCCTTCGGCGTACAGCAGCCCGATGCGTATGAGCGCCTGTTGCTGGATGTGGTGCGCGGTAATCCCACGCTGTTCATGCGCCGCGACGAAGTGGAAGCTGCATGGCGCTGGGCCGACCCCATCCTCGCCGCCTGGGCCAACAGTGGTGAGTCGCCGCGCCAGTACACCTCGGGTACCTGGGGGCCAAGCGCGGCGGTGGCGTTGATCGAGCGCGATGGCCGCAATTGGTATGAGGACCGTGAGTAAACGGTTCATCGCCGCCACGCCAAGCGATGCACGGTCGTTTCACCTGTGCATCGCGAAGCCACACCTAAACTCGTCTTCCGTCGATGCGTGTGTTGTCCGCCTCGCCCTGCCCTTGTCAGACCATGCCTGAGACTCTGAACGTCACCACGCACAGCTTCACCGACTGCCAGGCGCTCGCTGCGGCGATGTCCGAACGTGTGGCGGAGCGATTGCGCGAAGGTATCGCCCAACGTGGTGCGGCGCTGTTGGCCGTATCTGGTGGTAGCACGCCTCGCCATTTCTTCGAACGGCTTTCGCGCGAGAAGCTTGATTGGTCGAACGTGCAAATCACCCTGGTGGATGAACGCTGGGTGCCGGAAAGCCATGAACGCTCCAATGCGGGCATGCTGAAAGCACTGCTGTTGCAGCACGAGGCGTCAACGGCGCGGTTCGTGCCGCTGTACGCCGATGCTGCGACGCCCGAAGCCGGCTTGGCCGCGGTGCGTGCACGCATGGCGGCGTTGCCGTTGCCGTTCGATGCGGTGGTGCTTGGCATGGGCAACGACGGTCACACGGCCTCGTTCTTCCCTGGTGGCGACCGTCTGCCGGAGGCGTTGGACCTGGCCAATACGGCGCGCGTGTTGCCGATGCGTGCGTCCGGCGCGGGTGAGCCGCGGATTACGTTTACTTTGTCGGCGCTGCTCGATACATGCGCCTTGTTTCTTCACATCGAGGGCGACGCGAAGCGCCAGTTGCTGGCCGATGCGCGCCTGGGTCTTGGCGAGGCGGCAGGTTTCCCGGTGCGCGCTGTGCTCACACAGTCGCGCGTACCGGTCGCTGTCTATTGGTGCCCGTAAGTCGCCGGCATCGCCTGCTTAAAGGGCGCGCTCGCTAGCGCGCCGCCTGAATCTCCGGAGTTTCGAACATGAGCGTGCTTCACCCCGTCGTTGCCGAAGTCACCGAGCGCCTGCGCGAACGCAGTCACGAATCGCGTACCAACTATTTGCGGCGCATTGATGCTGCAAGCGGCAAAGGTGTGCATCGTGAGCGGCTCTCCTGCGGCAACCTCGCGCACGGTTTTGCCGCCTGTGGCAGCACCGACAAGCAGCGCCTTCGCGAAGGGCATGCGCCCAACCTGGGCATCATCAACGCCTATAACGACATGCTCTCGGCACATCAGCCGTATGAGCGTTATCCCGAACTGATCCGCAATGTGGCGCGCGAGGCCGGCATCACCGCGCAGATGGCCGGCGGTGTGCCGGCGATGTGCGATGGCATTACGCAGGGCCGCGCCGGCATGGAGCTGTCGCTGTTCTCGCGCGACGTGATTGCGATGGCCACGGCGGTGTCGCTGTCGCACGACATGTTCGATGGCGCGCTCTACCTGGGCATCTGCGACAAGATCGTGCCGGGTCTGCTTATCGGTGCACTGAGCTTCGGTCATCTGCCGGGTTTGTTCGTGCCCAGCGGCCCGATGCCCAGCGGTATCAGCAACGAACAGAAGTCCAAGGTTCGCCAGGCCTATGCCGAGGGCAAGGCCACCAAGGCGGAGCTGCTGGAAGCCGAGGCCGCGTCGTATCACGCGCCGGGCACCTGCACGTTCTACGGTACGGCCAACTCCAATCAGATGCTGATGGAGATCATGGGCCTGCATTTGCCAGGCGCGAGCTTCGTCGCACCGGATACGGCGCTGCGCGATGCGCTGACGCGCGAGGCGGTGCATCGTGTGGCTGAACTGAGTGCGCCGGGCAGCGCGCACCTTCCGCTGGGCCACATCATCGACGAACGCGCCATCGTCAACGGCGTGATCGGCTTGCATGCCACCGGCGGCTCCACCAATCACCTCTTGCATTTGGTGGCCATTGCGCGCGCCGCTGGCATCGAGCTGCGCTGGGATGATTTCGACGCGCTGTCGTCGGTGATTCCGCTGCTGGCGCGCGTGTATCCCAATGGCTACGCAGACGTGAACCAGTTCCATGAAGCGGGTGGCATGGGTTTCCTGATCGACCAGCTGTTGAGTCAGGGGCTGCTGCATGCCGACGTGCGCACCGTGTTTGGCACCGGTATGGATGGCTATACGCAGGTACCGCAATTGGATGCGAGCGGTGCGCTGGTGTGGAAGCCGGTGTCGAAGGAAAGCGGCAATCGCGGCGTGCTGCGCGGTGTGGCCGAGCCGTTCCGCGCCGATGGTGGCCTGCGCATGCTCAGCGGCAATCTGGGGCGTGCGGTGATCAAGGTGTCGTCGGTGCCGGATGATCGTCTCGTGATCGAAGCGCCGGCCATCGTGTTCCATGATCAGGATGATGTGCGCAAGGCGTTCGAGCGCGGCGAACTCAACCGCGATTTCATTGCGGTGGTGCGTTTCCAGGGTCCGCAGGCCATTGGCATGCCGGAACTGCACAAGCTCACCCCAACCTTGTCGGTGTTGCAGGATCGCGGCCATCGCATCGCGCTGGTCACCGATGGTCGTATGTCCGGCGCGTCCGGTCGGGTGCCGGCAGCGATCCACGTGACACCGGAGGCGCAGGACAATGGCGCCATCTCGCGCATCCGTGATGGTGACATGGTGCGTCTGGATGCAGTGCATGGTCGACTGGACGTGCTGGTGGAAGCCGGCGAGTTTGCGGCGCGTGTGCCCGCCACGGCGGATCTTTCGTCCCATCAGTTCGGCATGGGTCGCGAACTGTTCGGCTTGTTCCGCAACACCGCCAACTCCGCCGACCTCGGCGCGGGCGTGTTCTGAGCGAGTTCTCTACCTTCAACGTTGACGGAACACCATGAGCATCGAACAGAAGCAGAAGCTGATTGAAACCACCCTGCGCCTGGCGCCGGTGGTGCCGGTGGTGATCATCGAGGACGCCCGCGCTGCGGTACCGATGGCCCGCGCGCTGGTGGCCGGCGGCACTCCGGCAATCGAGGTGACGTTGCGTACACCTGCCGCACTCGATGCCATCAGGGCCATCGCGGAGGATGTGGAAGGCGCCGTGGTCGGCGTCGGCACGGTGCTCTCCGCGAAGGATCTGCGTGCAGCTCACAAGGCGGGTGCGCGTTTCGCGGTATCACCGGGTGTATCGCCTGGGTTGCTGGATGCGGCTGACGACATCGATCTGCCGCTGCTGCCGGGCACGGCCACAGCGAGCGAGGTGATGACCCTGCTGGAGCGCGGGTACCACCACGTGAAGTTTTTCCCTGCGGTGCCTGCCGGTGGCCACAAGCTGATCGGCGCCTGGGCTAGCCCGTTGCCGCAAATGAAGTTCTGCCCCACAGGCGGGATCACGCTGGCCACGGCACCGGATTTTCTCTCGCTGCCCAACGTGGTGTGCGTGGGCGGCTCGTGGCTCACCCCTGCCGACAAGCTGCGCAACGGCGACTGGGCTGGCATCGAACAGTTGGCGCGCGAAGCGGCGGCGTTGCGCTGATCGTCGCCTGGTTATTTTCATCGCACGATGCCGGTTCTCACCGGGACGGCTGACAGGAAAGGCGGCTGGTTATGCCACCAGCCGCCGCCTGGTCACTCCGCGGGTGGTGAGATCTCCACGCACTGTTCGACTTGCCTGAAGTACCAGGTGTCGTCCTCGTCAAAGTTCGAGTAATAGGTAGCCACGGTGCGATCGCTGACCGGCTTGATGTCGACCAGCGCCACGGTCGGGCCTTTCTCGGTCTTATGAATCTCGATCGTGGTGCCGGTATACAGCACGTACTGCTCGAGCTGCACGGGCTTGGTGGCCCAGGCGTCCGTTACGCAGGAGGCAATGTTGGCAACGCTGCCGCGCCCTTCGTAGACGGCGGTGGGTTTTGTGTTGCGCAGACTTCCGGAGCTCGCGCAGCCGGACAGCAAGGTCGCCAGGACGGCGAGGGCCACATATCGTTTCATCGAACAGCTTCCATGGGTCGGGTGGATGATCGGGCACGCCGCGATGGCGCGTAGCTGAACCGCAAACGTACACCACCCCTGGCTCGATGACGCAACCGTAACGATTTGGAGTATTCAATGCGCGGACTACGAGGAAGATCGTAGACAGGCTCTTAGATGGAGGGACACCTATGAACAAGCGCATCGGCAGCATCGGTACGGCCTGCATGGCCATCGCTCTCAGCCTCGCCTGCGGCACCAGTGGTGCACAGGACCTGGGCAAGCTCGGCAGCATGATTCCCGGCGGCGCTTCCATGACATCGGGCAGCATGGGCAATGTGGCTGGCCTGCTCGAGTACTGCGTGAAAAACAACTACCTCGGCGGCAATTCAGGGGCCTCGGGTATCCAGAGCCAGCTGATGAGCAAGCTCGGGGGCGGCTCCGCCGCGCCGACCAGCGCCGCCACCAGCCACGGTTCCAGCATGAGCAATATGCTCGGCGAGCTGACTGGCAGCGGCAAGTCGAAGTCGTCCGGCAGCACGGCAAGCTCGGGCAATCCCACCAGCGACCCGGCTTACCTCAGTGGAGCCAAGGGCATCCTGCAGGGAAGCAACGGCGAGCACATGGACCTCAACTCGCTCGGTGGTGGCTCCAGCGACCTGAAGTCCCAGCTCACCACCAAGGTGTGCGACACCGTGCTCAAGCAGGGCAAGTCGTTCCTGCACATGTAATGCGGAGTTGTTGTAGGAGCGCCCTTGGGCGCGACCGGCGTAGCGCTGACGACTAAACGTTGCGGTCGCGCGCAAGCGCGCTCCTACATTTTGCGGCGCAGGCGATACTCGTCGCGGGCCACGTAGATGCCCGCACCCAGCACCATCAGCGCCAATGCATACCATGTGATCAGATAGCTCAGGTGGTTGTTGGCAAATGCGATCACCGTGAGGCCGCCTTGCGGCCATGCCGGTTTGCCAGCGTCGAGCGTACCCGGTGCAGCGTCCGCGTCGACGAAGTAGGGCGCCACGTCTTTCAGGCCACGGGCGTTGGCCATCGCGGACACGTCGCGCGTGTACCAGCTGTTGCGGGAGGGATCGTTGTGCCGGATGACGCCCGAGGGCTCGCTCATGCGCAGCAGGCCGGTCAACGTCGTCTCGCCAGTGGGGCCTGGCGCGCACGCGCCTTTGGCGCCGCACCAGTCGGCGGGTGCGAAGCCGCGATTCACCAGCACCACCGAGCCGTCGTCCTGCTGCAGCGGCGTCATCACCCAGTAGCCGCTGCCAAGATCCGTGGCAGTCCACACCAGCGTCTGGCGGTCATGCAGGAAGGTGCCGTGCAATTGCACATGCCGATACTCCGCCGACGGTGCGTCGACGCCGCTCCATTGCGCCGGCCCAGGCGCTTGCACAGGCGGAGCATGTACGCGTGCGTCAACGCGTGCGATCAGGTCGCGCTTCCACGCCAGCCTGTAGACCTGCCACGTACCCAGCGCCACAAAACCGGCAAACAGCAGCACGCCAAACAGCGTCAGCAAGGTCAACGCCACGGGGCCGCGCGGCTGGCGGCCAGTTTCATCTACTGCTTTCATCGGGGACACACGTTTGGGGTCGCGAGCAGACCGTCAAGGCAAGTTCGACGGATCCATCATGGTCGGCATCATGTTGCTGTTGAGGTGATACATGATCCATATCGACCCGCTCAGCGTGATAACCACCAGTACGATGGTAAACACCAGCGCCAGCATGTTCCAGCCGCCCTCGGACTTCGCGTTCATGTGCAGGAAGTAGATCATGTGCACCACGATCTGCACCGCAGCGAGACCCAGCACTACCACCGCCGTGGTACTGGGCTTGGCTAGGCCACCACTCATCACGATCCAGAACGGAATGATGGTGAGGATAGAGGCCAGCACAAAGCCGGTGAGGTAGCCCTTGAGGGTGGCATGGATGCCCAGGTCTTCGTGGCCATGATCGTCGTGGCCATGCGGACCGCCGCCATGCGCCAGGTCGTCGTGCGCGCTCATGGCAGCACTCCCATCAGATAGACGAAGCTGAACACGCCCACCCACACCACGTCGAGAAAGTGCCAGAACATCGACAGGCACAGCAGTCTGCGCTTGTTGGCGGTAATCAGTCCCTTCTTAAGTACCTGGATGATCAGCACGATCATCCAGAGGATGCCGCAGGTCACATGCAGACCATGCGTGCCCACCAGGGTGAAGAACGACGACAGGAACGCACTGCGCTGCGGCCCCGCGCCGATCGAGATGAGGTGGGCAAACTCTCGCAATTCGATGGTGAGGAAGCCGGCGCCCAGCAAACCGGTGATAGCCAGCCACAGCAGCATGGGGTTGCGCCGGTCGCGCTGCATCTCCAGCACGGCAAAGCCATACGTGATCGAGGAGAGCAGCAGTAGCGTGGTGTTGAGGGCCACGGTGGGGAGCTCGAGCACTTCCCTCGCGGTCGGCCCACCCGCGAACTCACGCCCAAGCACGCCATAGGCCGCGAACAGGCAGGCGAACACCAGGCAGTCGCTCATGAGGTAAATCCAGAAGCCCAGCAGCGTGCCGTTCTCCGGGTGCTGAGCTTCGGCCTCGTAAAACACCAGTGCCTGCGAGGGGCCGTCGTTGGCAGGGAAAGTGGCAGCGATATCAGACATGGCGGGCCATCAGCTCCGTGCGGGATGTCTCGACGCGATTCACTTCGTCAGCCGGAATGTAGTAATCACGGTGATAATCGAAAGTGTGCACGATCGCCACCAGCAGCAGCGCTGCAAACGACACGGCGGCGAGCAGCCACATGTACCAGATCATGGCGAAGCCGAAGACGAAGCTCAGGCCGGCCATGATGATGCCCGCGCCCGTGTTGTGCGGCATGTGGATGGGCAGGAAACCACTCAGCGGCCGCTGATAGTGATGCTTTTTCATCATCCACCACGCGTCGTGGTCGTGCACGCGCGGCGTGAAAGCAAAGTTGTACGGTGGCGGTGGCGAAGAGGTGGACCATTCCAGCGTGCGCCCGTCCCACGGATCGCCGGTCACATCGCGTAGCGCCTCGCGACGGCGGAAGCTCACCACGAACTGCAGGATCATGCAGCCAATACCGAGCAGTATCAGCACAGCACCAAATGCGGCCAGCTGGAACCAGATTTGCAGCGACGGATCATCGAAGTGACTCAGACGACGCGTCACGCCCATCAGGCCCAGCATGTACAGCGGCATAAAGGCGAAATAGAAGCCCACTACCCAGAACCAAAACGAGCACTTGCCCCAGAACGGATCGAGCTTGAAACCGAATGCCTTCGGAAACCAGTAGGTGATGCCGGCGAACAGGCCGAACAGCACGCCACCAATGATCACGTTGTGGAAATGCGCGATCAAGAACAGGCTGTTGTGAAGTGAGAAATCTGCGGGTGGAACCGCCAGCAGCACACCCGTCATGCCGCCGATGACAAAGGTGATCATGAACGCCACCGTCCACAGCATCGGCACTTCAAACGCCACCCGGCCGCGATACATGGTGAACAGCCAGTTGAAGATCTTCGCACCCGTGGGGATCGAGATGATCATGGTGGTGATGCCGAAGAACGAGTTGACGCTCGCGCCGGACCCCATGGTGAAAAAGTGGTGCAGCCACACCAGGTAGGACAGCACGGTAATCACCACCGTGGCGTACACCATCGAGGTGTAGCCGAATAATGGCTTGCGGCTAAACGTGGCGGTGACCTCGGAGAAGATGCCAAAGGCCGGCAGCACCAGGATGTAAACCTCGGGGTGGCCCCAGATCCAGATAAGGTTCACGTACATCATGGCGTTGCCGCCAAGCTCGGTCGTGAAGAAGTTGGTGCCCACATAGCGGTCCAGTGCCAACAGCGCGAGTACCGCGGTAAGCACAGGAAACGCCGCGACGATCAGCACGTTGGTGCACAGCGCTGTCCAGGTGAACACCGGCATCTTCATCAGGGTCATGCCGGGTGCCCGCATCTTGACGATGGTCACCAGTAGATTGATGCCCGATAAGAGGGTGCCGACGCCTGCAATTTGCAATGCCCAGATGTAGTAGTCCACGCCGGCATCGGGGCTGGAGACGATATCGGACAGCGGCGGATAGGCCAGCCAACCGGTGCGAGCGAACTCGCCGATAAATAGCGACGCCATCACTAGCATGGCGCCGGCGACGGTCATCCAGAAGCTGAAGTTGTTGAGGAAGGGAAATGCGACGTCACGTGCGCCAATCTGCAGCGGCATCACGAAATTCATCATGCCCGTCACCATCGGCATCGCGACGAAGAAAATCATGATCACGCCATGCGCGGTAAAAATCTGGTCGTAGTGCTCCGGTGGCAAGTAACCGAGGTTGTCACCGAAGGCGATTGCCTGCTGGCCACGCATCATCAGGGCATCGGCAAATCCGCGTAGCAGCATCACGAAGCCAAGGATCATGTACATGATCCCGATCTTTTTATGGTCGATGCTGGTGAACCATTCGCGCCACAGATAGCCCCAAAGTTTGAAATAGGTGATGGCGCCAAGCAGGACCAGTGCGCCCATAACCACCACGGCGAATGTTCCCAGCACGATGGGCACATGCAGTGGCAGCGACTCAAGGGTCAGGCGTCCGAAGATCAGCTTGGTAAGGTCAGGATGAGCGAGCATCGTGGACACCACCGGAGTGTGAGATCAATCGGAGTGGGGTTGCGGTTTGGACATATCGGCCACGCCTGCCTGGCCGTTGCTCATAGGCATGTTGCTGGATTCATGTGGACTCAGATCCACGCGCGTCATGCATGAACGGCTTTCCGGGTCGACGCAACGCGTAAGGATGGCGCGATATAGCCCGGGTTCCACCGTGGCGAAGTAAGTCACCGGCACGTTCTCACTGGGCTGTGCCAGCTTCACATAGGCATCACGGCTGAGGTCGCTGCCACTGGCCTTGGCTTTCTGCACCCATTGCGCGAACGCGTCCTCGCTCACGCCATGGAACTGGAAGTGCATGCCGGAG
The DNA here is from genome assembly GCF_055702865.1 of Dyella sp. PARNA 12/25. Classification (NCBI taxonomy): domain Bacteria; kingdom Pseudomonadati; phylum Pseudomonadota; class Gammaproteobacteria; order Lysobacterales; family Rhodanobacteraceae; genus Dyella; species Dyella sp. PARNA 12/25. The sequence goes on from NZ_JBVQCI010000008.1 coordinate 127,368, forward strand.
AAACCGTTGCCGCTGTAGTTGGCAGAAAAGCCCCGGTACTCACCGGGCGCGTTGATCACCGCCTGCAGTTGGGTTTCCATGCCGGGCATCGCATAGATCTGCCCAGCCAGCGCGGGGATGAAGAACGAATTCATCACCGAGGTGGCCGTAATCTTGAAACGTATGGGCCGATCCACCGGAGCGGCCATTTCGTTCACGGTGGCAATGCCTTGCTCGGGGTATATGAACAACCACTTCCAGTCGAGCGCCACCACGTTGACCGTCAGCGGCTTTGCATCAGCGGGCACCGGACGATTGACGGCAAGGCGATCGAGTGGGCGATAGGGGTCGAGCTTGTGCGTGCTCACCCAGGTGACGGCGCCGAGTGCGATGATGATCAGCAGCGGAGCGGACCAGATCAGCAGTTCCAGCACGGTGGAATGATCCCAGTCGGGATCGTAAGTGGCTTTCTTGTTGGATGCGCGGTAGTGCCAGGCGAACAACAGTGTCAGCGCGATCACCGGAACGATGATGAGCAGCATGAGCACCGTCGATGTAATGATGAGGTTGCGCTGTTGCAGCGCCAGGTCGCCCGAAGGCGCCATGAGCACGGTCTGGCAGCCTGCGAGCAGGCCGGTGGCTGTGATGAGCAGTCCGCGGAAACCCTTCATAGACGTGTCCGACGACGCTTTGTGTGATGGAAAACGTTCCGCCGTTCGGCGCGCGGCTGGCACATCCTCCCTCTTTCCGAGTAACGGCTATGTCAAGCACCTACCCTGAGCGTGGTGACGCGACGAACACCACACCGGAGCACATCAGCCGCCTGCATGCCCGTGCGAAAGTGGCGCCGGGCGAGATCGCCATCGGCGTCATCATCGGCCGCATGTCCGAATACTTCGACTTTTTCGTGTTCGGCATCTCGTGCGTGCTGGTGTTTCCTTCCGAAGTGTTTCCGTTTGCCAGCCTGCTGAATGGCATTCTTTACTCTTTCACGATCTTTTCACTGGCCTTCATCGCGCGCCCGTTTGGCACCGCCCTGTTCATGAGCTTCCAGCGGCGCTGGAGTCGCGGCACCAAGCTCACCATTGCACTGTTTTTGCTCGGGACCTCCACGGCGGGCATGGCCTTCCTGCCCAGCTATGTGGATGCCGGCACGTGGTCGATTGGGCTGCTGGTGCTGTTCCGCATCCTGCAGGGCATTGCCTTTGGTGGTTCCTGGGATGGCCTGCCTTCGCTGCTGGCGCTCAACACGCCGCCGCAGCGCCGCGGCTGGTACGCGATGCTGGGTCAGTTGAGTGCGCCGATCGGATTCATGGTGGCAGCGGCGCTGTTTCTGTTCCTGTACACCAACCTCAATCAGGAAGATTTTATCGATTGGGGCTGGCGCTATCCGTTCTTCGTCGCGCTCGCTATCAATGTGGTGGCTCTGTTTGCGCGCCTTCGCCTGGTGGTAACCGAGGAATACACCGTGGCGATGGAGGAGCGCGAGCTGGAGCCGATCGGCATCCTCGAGCTGCTGCGCACCCAGGGCTACAACATCTTCATTGGCGCGTTCGCCGCGCTGGCCAGCTATGCGCTGTTCCATCTGGTGACGATCTTTCCGCTGTCGTGGATCGTGCTGGGCTCTCCACATTCGGTTGCCGAGGTGTTGGTGTACGAGATCATCGGCGCGTTCGCCTGCATCCTCGGCATGATCGTGTCTGGTTTGCTGGCGGACCGCATTGGCCGGCGCACGACCTTGGGCTTGATGGCGGCGCTGATCGGCGTGTTCGCACTCATCACGCCCTGGTTGCTGGGTGGAGGCAGGGTCGGCCAGGCCGCTTTCATCATCCTTGGCTTTGCTGGACTGGGCCTGTCTTACGGTCAGGCCGCGGGCAGCGTAACCGCGAACTTTGAAATGCGGCTGCGCTATGCAGGCGCGGCATTCACTACGGACTTTGCCTGGTTGATAGGCGCCGCTTTTGCGCCACTGGTTGCGCTGGGGCTTTCGACGCGCTTTGGGCTGGTGGCAGTCAGCGCCTATCTGCTGTCGGGTGTGGTGTGCACGCTGGTGGCGCTGCGTGTGAACAAGGCGCTGGCGGCTCGCGAGTAACGTTCAGACACCATGGCTGGTGACGCGGTAGCAGGCGCGGCCGGCTTCCTTGGCCTGGTAGAGCGCCTCGTCCGCGCGCTGCGCTAGCGCGTCGGCGGTGGCGACATCACGGCACAGCGCAGCGCCGATGCTCAGTGACACTTTGATATCCGTGGTGCCAATAAATACTGGTAGCAGCATCGCATCCGTGATCTTCTGAGCCAGCTGATGGGCGGTGGCAATGTCATCGATGTCGTAGCACAGCACCACAAACTCATCGCCGCCCACACGGGCGAGCAGGTCGGACTTGCGGATGTTCGCCTTGAGCCGGTTGGCAATCTCGCTCAGGGCCATGTCACCCGCAGCATGGCCATAGGTGTCGTTGATGTGTTTGAAGTAGTCGACGTCGATCATCATCAGCAGCAATGGCTCATGGGTCGTAGCCGCATGCTGCACAGCGAGGCCAATGCCCTCGCGGAATGAAAGTCGGTTGGCGATGCCGGTAAGCGCGTCGTGGTGGGCGAGAAAATCCAGCTGCTGTTCCGCCTGCTTGATGGCGGTGATCTCGGTGGTCAGGGTATAGAAGCCGGTGGACGTTCCATCGGCGGCGATCGCCGGCACATAGTTCGCTTGAAAGTAGCGGGTGCGGTCGCCCCGATGCACTTCGTACTCGAAGGCGGCGGCGGTGCCGCTCAGGGCCTGCTCAATGTGGGGTCGGAGTGAAGCGTAGAGCAAGGGACCTCGCAGCTCCTCGACGGTACGCCCAATGCTGCATGCCGCCTCGGAGCCAATCACTTCCGAGGCATAGGCATTGACGAAGGTGTAGCGCTGCTCGGTGTCGACATGGGCGATCACGGCCGGCACGTTGTCAGCGATCGTACGCAGACGCTTTTCGCTATCGGCCAGCGCTTCTTCGGCAAGCACCCTCTCGGTTATGTCGCGACCGGAGTAGACAATTTCCGTCTCGCCGTGGTGATCCGGGCTGGGTGCCAGCCTGCCGAGTGCCTCCACCCACAGGTAGCCGCCCTCGCGGTTGCGTACGCGATAGCGCGTCATGGAGGCTTCGCCGGTTTCCCGCAGCCGCGCAACCACGTTCGCGACGTGCTCCCGATCATCCGGGTGAATCAGCTCAGTGCCTTGGGCGGCGAATTCCTCCGGGCTCCATCCCAGTGTTTCCTTGACCGACGGAGAGACGTAGCGTCGGGTGCCATCACTGGCCATGCGCACAATGATGTCGCTCGCATAGTCCGCGAGCAGTCGATAGAGGTTTTCGTTCTCGGCGACGCGTCTGGCGAGTCGTTGCCGGTCGGCAAGTGCCAACGCCACGGGTACCGCGACCAGGCACACCACGCCCAGATAGAGCTGGGCGATCAATGCACGCTCTGCTGGGTTCTGGGTGGGAATAAGCGTGAAAGGCCCCTGGCCCAGGGCTGAGCACACATTGGTTATCAGGGCGATCAGGGTCACGCCGATCACCAGCCCCGGAAAGCGATAGCGAAATACCAGGTACAGCAACGGCGCGAACACGACGAACAGCAACGGATAGCGCGTTTGTGCGAATGCCGCGATGGTGATGGCGGTCAGCAATACGACATCGCGCAGCATGTGCCAGCGCTCGCCACGCACGCCAAGCATGCGGCCACGTTCGCGAAACGCCACCAGCGTGAGCATGCCGGTGATCACCATGCCGAGCAGATGGGCGCGGAACCACTCATCAGCGGTGCCGAGATAGGCGCCGCTCGGAATGGTTCTCTGCACAACGCCGGCAAGCAAGGTGGACGCGATGCAGCCTGCCAGCGCTGCACTGATGGCGATGCGGCCGAACCGGAGGTAGCCGCTCTGCTGCCCGGTAATGACCGGAAAGTAGTGATGGATGATGCCCGCCACGACCAGGATCTCCGCCAGCTCCACCGGCACCATGAGCACGTGGCTGCCAAACAGTGCTCCGAACACGAGCGCCTGCCCGACCAGCAAGGCCGCAATCGTGACCGTGATGAGGGTGGGCCAGTAGCGTCGAGGCACCGACAGCAACACGCCGGCCGCGATGCCATTGGCGGTCCAGATCGAGGCCATGGAACCACCGCGCAACGCCAGCAGCAGCGAACAGGAAACCGAGGCAAGAAGCACCAGGAATAAAGCCGCCGATCCGCCCAGCAGGAGCAGTCGTTCGCGGCTCGTTTGGCGTGGAGCTTGTGTGGCCATGCTTCGGAGCGCTGAGGCCGGTAGCGGTATGGGAGGCGCCATCTTTAGGACGGCGCGCGTCAAGGCGCCGTCGTGATGACGGCGCCTTGATGAACCAGTTAGCGCTGTTCCGGTGGAAGCCCTTCCAGTCGTGCCACAAGTGCGGCGTGCTCAGCCAGGTTTACTGGCTTGAACGTGACGTGCTGGGTCCCGGGGTGGCTGCTCAACGAAAGGCCTTGCTTCCACGCGTGCGCCGGGCGGATCGGCCGCGGTGCGAAACCGCCACCACAGTTGGGGCACACGTTCTGCAGCAATGCCACGCAATCGCGACAGAAGGTGCATTCATACGTACAGATCATCGCCTCGGTCGAGGCGGGCGGCAGTGCCTTGTTGCAATGCTCGCAGGTCGGACGAAGTTCCAGCATGCAGCCTCCGGCTTGGGTGGGCGCGATGATAGATCAGGACAGCTCAAGCGGCAGGAGGCAGTGCCACTTGGCCTTCTTCTTCACGCCGAGCTGGCGATGGTCAGCGTTCCAGGCCGAAGCCTTCGTCGATCCAGCCGGTGAGGCCCCCGATCATCTCCTTCACCGGGCGGCCGAGCTGCGCCAACTTCACTGCAGCCTTGTTGGCGCCGTTGCAGTGTGGGCCGGCGCAATAGACCACGAATAGGGTGTCTGCCGGGTAATCGGCGAGCCGTTGCTCGCTGATCGTGCGGGTGGGCAGATTGATGGCGCCCGGTACATGGCCAGCGGCAAAGAGCGTGGGTGTGCGCACGTCGAGCAACACGAAGTCCTTGGTCTCGTGGTTCGTCGCGTAAAAAATGTCCGCGCAGTCAGTCTCGAAACCCAGGCGAGCCTGGAAGTGCGCAAGGGCATCGGTGCTGGCGGCGGCGGGGAAGCGCTGGACGACACTGCTCATGTTGGACTCCGTTGTGGATGACGGCGCCAGTATCGGCACTGGCGTCCGCCACCGACATTGGCAAGAATGCCATTCACCATGAAAAATCCGCCAAAGCGATCCAGGCGCCCGTCCAAGCCCGCCAACCGCCAGGTAGCGGTGCTGGTGTATGACGGGCTGTGCACGTTCGAATTCGGTATCGCGGTGGAGATGTTCGGCCTGCAACGGCCGGAACTGGCCGACTGGTACCAGTTTGGCCTGTGCGCCGTGGACGATGGGCCGATGCGCGCCGCGGGCGGCATGCGCGTGCTGGCTGATGGTGGCCTGGAGCGCCTTCAAGACGCCGGCACGGTGATCGTGCCCGGTTGGCGAGGCGTCGATGCGCAACCACCGGATGCCCTTCTGGATGCCCTGCGTCGAGCGTATGGCCGTGGAGCGCGCCTGCTGTCGTTCTGCTCCGGCGTATTCGTGCTGGCGGCGGCGGGACTGCTGGATGGCCGCCGCGCTACCACGCACTGGCGTTACGTCGATGCATTGGCGGAACGCTATCCGCGCATCCGCATCGAGCCCGATGTGCTGTACGTTGATGAAGGCAACCTGCTGACATCGGCTGGCAGTGCCGCGGCATTGGATCTTTCGTTGCACCTCATTCGCCGCGACTACGGCCCGGAAGTCGCCAACAGCGTGGCGCGTCGCGCCGTAGTGCCTGCCCACCGCGACGGCGGGCAGGCGCAGTTCATCCAGTCGCCGTTGCCCGAGCAGGGCGCCACCCTGGGCAAGTTGATTGAGTGGATGCGCCGACACCTTAACCAGCCACTGCCGTTGTCCCAGCTGGCCGAGCGTGCCCGTATGAGCGAGCGCACCTTGTTGCGGCGGTTTGAGGAGGCCACCGGTTGTTCACCCAAGCAATGGTTGACGCGCGAGCGCCTCGGCCGCGCCCGCGAGCTGCTGGAAGGCAGCGACATGGGTGTGGAACGCGTTGCGGAGGTGTGCGGTTTCGGCAGTGCGGATACCCTGCGCCACCATTTTCGGCACCATCTGCAATTGAGCCCGGCGCGTTATCGCGAACGTTTCACACACTCGACATAGTTTCCCTGGACTCTCGCCCTACCGCCAGAGCACGGCATGGAAACGGCAAGTCATCATGGGGCGCGAGCTCGCCCTGCCGCACTGCATAAGGATGCTTCATGATTTACGTGTTGATGGCTGTCGCATGCAGCGTGCTGGTATCGGTGCTGTTGAAGCTGGCGCGCAGGCTGTCCGTCGATATCGGACAGGCCGTTGCGTGGAACTACGTTGCGACCAGCGTGCTCACCTACGCCGTGTTTCATCCGTCCATGGACGTGCTGCAAAGCGCCCAAGCGCCCTGGCTGGGTTTCGTCGGCCTTGGATTGTTGCTACCCCTGATCTTCCTGGCGCTTGGTGCATCGGTACGCACCGCCGGCATCGTACGCACCGACGCAGCGCAACGGTTATCGTTGCTGATTTCCCTGCTCGCCGCGTTCATTCTCTTCGGTGAAAGCCTGAGTGCGTTCAAAGGGGCTGGCGTGGCATTGGGGCTGCTGGCGCTGTTGTGCATGGTGTGGCGCGTTGACCCGCGCGGCGCCGACAGCAACGAGCGGCCGTGGCTATGGCCCCTGGTTGTCTTCGCTGGCTTCGGCATCATCGATATTTTGTTCAAACGCGTAGCCCAGGCCGGCACGCCATTTGCCGCATCGTTGCAGGCGGCGTTTGCACTGGCGCTGGTGGTGTCGATAGCGCTGCTGCTATGGCGGCGCTGGCATGACCGCACCTTCTTCACCCTGCGCGATGCAGTGGCGGGCCTGCTGTTAGGCCTGGCCAACTTCGGCAACATCGTGTTCTACATACGCGGCCACCAGTCGTTGCCCGATCACCCGTCATTGGTGTTTGCCAGCATGAATCTGGGTGTGGTGGCATTGGGTGCGCTGGTCGGTACGGTCGCGTTTCGGGAGCGGTTGAGTGTGGTGAATGCGTTGGGGTTGTTGCTGGCGCTCGGGGCAATAGGGCTTATTGCCTGGGGCTAAAGAGCCGTCCTGATGAGCGCTGTCGCAAGATTGGCCCCTCACCCCAGCCCTCTCCTCGCTCCTCAAAGCCGCGGCCGTCCGTGGCCGCTCCCCGCGTGCCCCGTTGGGGAGAGGGGGAAGTGTGATGCAGCGCGAACTCCAGAACATGCATTGAAGCGAACGGCCGCTTTAAGTCCTCTTCGCTGTGGCGCGTTGCGGTTTAGCCGTACCGCCTGTCGGGCGATCGTGAAGTTCAGAGCTTCGTTAGCGCCAAGGCTTGTATTAGTCACGACGCTACGAGTACCCCGCTCTTGAGGCCGTTTTCTTCGGGTTACTTTTCTTTTGGGCCAGCAAAAGAAAAGTGACTCGAGCGTCCCACGGGGACTAGCTTTGCGTCGTAGGCGGCACGCCGGCGGAAACGCTGGACGAGAGCCGAGAGCAAAGTCACTGGATGACCAGCCATTCGGCTGTTGAAAAGCGCTTCCCGCCTTCGCGGGGATGACGGTGAGGGGGGTACACGCTCCCGCGAGGGCAAGTCTATTCGGGCCACCCATCGGGCGTCCTTTTCCCTTCGCGCTCGTACCGCTTACGCAGAGATGACGACTCAGATGAGGCAGCAGGCCAAAACGACCCAACCTCCCGAAAAGGTAAAACCTCACCCAATGACTTTTGGCGTATGAAACCCACCCACCTCGCTACCTAATCTGGACCTCTCATCCACCAACAGGTCCGCCACCCATGCGCAAGCTCCCCCTGGCCCTCGCCCTTGCCGCCGCGATGCTAGCCACCAGCACCTACGCCGCCGAAAAGAGCGACAAAGACCAGAAACCGGAAGACAAGCCAAGCGCCGCCCTGCTCAAGCCACAGACTTCGGAGACCTCCGGTACGGTGAAAGTCGAGGGCAAAAGCATCGACTACAAGGCGGTCGCCGGTACCCTGGTATTGCATGGCGACGGTGACAAAGAAGCCGAACCGCAGGTCAGCATGTTCTACACCGCGTACTTCAAGAAAGGCGTGGAGCCGGGCAAGCGCCCCATCACCTTCATCTATAACGGCGGCCCGGGTTCGGCAACGGTGTGGCTGCATATGGGTGCGTTCGGCCCCAAGCGCGTGGTGACCAGTGATGACTCGCACACGCCTGCCGCGCCCTATGGACTGGTCAACAACGACTACAGCCTGCTGGATGCGACCGACCTGGTGTTCATCGATGCGCCGGGTGCCGGCTTCAGCCGTCTGATTGCCGATGACGCCGACAAGGGCAAGCGCGAAGAGCTGATGAAGGAGCGCAAGAAGCAGATCTTCTCCGTCGACGGTGACGGCCATGCGTTTGCCAAATTCATCACGCAGTTCCTCTCCACCTACAACCGCTGGAACTCACCCAAGTATCTCTTCGGTGAGAGCTACGGCACCACGCGTTCGGCCGTGGTGGCGAACATCCTGGAGAACGAGAACGCCGTTGACCTCAATGGTGTGATCCTGCTGTCGCAGATTCTCAACTTCGACACCAGCATCGACGGTCCCGGCAACAATCCAGGCGTGGATCTGCCGTACATCGTCGGCTTGCCCACCTTCGCGGCCACTGCTTATTACCATCACCGGCTGCCCCAGCAACCGGCCGCGCTGGAACCGTTCCTGCGCGAAGTGGAGCGCTATGCCATCAACGAGTATGCATCAGCATTGATGCAAGGCTCGCAGCTCGACGAGGCACGCCGCCAGGCGGTAGCCCAGAAGTTGCACGAGTACACCGGGCTGCCCGTGGCGTATCTGCTCAAGGCTAACCTTCGCGTGGACGGCGGCATGTTTGAACACCAACTGCAGGCCGACGGTGACGTGACCACCGGGCGCCTGGATACGCGCTTCTCCGGGCCTTCGCTTGATCCGCTCAGCAAGGATTCCGAGTACGACCCGCAATCGTCCGCGATCAGCTCCGCCTACGTGGCCGCATTCAATGATTACGTACGGCGGCAGCTGAAGTTTGGCGACGGCCAGACCTATCGATTGTTTGCCGATATCGATAACTGGGATTTCGCGCACAAGGCACCGGGCAGCAAGGAAGCGCTGCAGCAATCCACCAATGTGATGCCCGATCTCGCCACTGCGATGAAGACCAACCCGAACCTGCGGGTATCGCTGCACGGCGGTTACTACGATCTTGCCACGCCGTATTACGCGGCCGACTACGAGATGCATCACATGCCGGTTCCGGCGGCACTGCAGAAAAACATTTCCTACGCGTGGTATCCCTCCGGCCACATGGTCTACGCGCACCAGGATTCGCTGAAGCGCCTGCATGACAACGTGGCGCACTTCATCGAGGACACTGACAACGTCAGCAAGCACTGAAGGTGCGAGGCGCAGCGGGCATTCGCTGCGCCTTCACGCTGGCCTTCGTCGAGTAGCGCTAGTCTCGAAAATCCCCCACCCGGAGTTGCCTCATGAGTACCGAAGCGATTGCCAAGCGTCTTGTTGCCATGTGCCGTCACGGTCAGTTCGAAGAAGCCCAGCATGAGCTGTACGCCAAGGATGCCGTGAGCATTGAGCCTGAAGCGGCGGCGAACGGGCCGTTGGGCAACGTCAAGGGCTTGGCCGAGATTTTGGAGAAGGGCAAACGCTTCCAGGCGAATGTGACGCAGATGCACAGCATGGAGGTGAGTGAACCCCTGATTGCTGGCAACTGGTTCACCGTGGTGATGACGATGGACGTGACCATGAAGGAGTACGGGCGCGTCAACATGACCGAGATCTGTGTGTACCAGGTGAAGGACGGCAAGATCGCGCTAGAGCAGTTCTTCTACGACATGGGCGGTTAATGGACTGAGCCCGGTTGTAGGAGCGCACTTGTGCGCGACCGCCAACTGGCAAAGTGCCTCACATCGGTCGTCGCGCGGGCCACAGTGTCACCGCGCTGTTCTCCTGTCGCGCACAAGTGCGCTCCTACAAGTGGTATTGCGGCCAATAAAAAGCCCCGCTTTCGCGGGGCTTTTTTTGTTGCTTGCGACTGCGTTGCGCTTAGTCGATGTCGAGGAACGAACGCAGCTGCTCCGAGCGGCTCGGGTGACGCAGCTTGCGCAGTGCCTTGGCTTCGATCTGACGGATGCGCTCGCGGGTGACGTCGAACTGCTTGCCGACTTCTTCCAGCGTGTGGTCCGTGTTCATGTCGATGCCGAAGCGCATGCGCAGCACCTTGGCTTCGCGCGGGGTGAGGCCGGCGAGCACGTCACGCACCGTTTCCATCAGGCCCGTTTCCGTGGCGGACTCGATCGGCGAGGCTGCGTTGGAATCCTCGATGAAGTCGCCAAGATGCGAATCTTCGTCGTCGCCGATGGGGGTTTCCATCGAGATCGGCTCCTTCGCGATCTTCAGCACCTTGCGGATCTTGTCCTCGGGCATGTCCATTTCTTTGGCCAGCTCTTCCGGCGTCGGCTCGCGACCGAACTGCTGAAGCATCTGGCGGGAAATGCGGTTCAACTTGTTGATCGTCTCGATCATGTGCACCGGGATACGGATGGTGCGCGCCTGGTCGGCAATCGAGCGGGTGATGGCCTGGCGGATCCACCACGTGGCGTACGTGGAGAACTTGTAGCCGCGGCGGTATTCGAACTTGTCCACCGCCTTCATCAGGCCGATGTTGCCTTCCTGGATGAGGTCGAGGAACTGCAGGCCGCGGTTGGTGTACTTCTTGGCGATGGAGATGACGAGACGCAGGTTGGCCTCGACCATTTCCTTCTTCGCGCGGCGGGCCTTGGCCTCACCGATCGACATCGTGCGGTTGATTTCCTTGATGTCGGTCAGCGGCAGGAACAGCTGGCGCTCGATAGAGGCGAGCTTGTCCTGCTCGGCGTCGATCGCTTCCTTGTACGGCTTGATGTTCGGCGACCACTTCTGGCGCTTGCGACCCAGCTCGTTGGCCCACTCGAGGTTGCCTTCGTTGCTCGGGAACGCCTTGAGGAACTCAGCCTTGGGCATCTTCACCTGCTTGACGAAGATGTCCATCAGGATGCGCTCGTGGTGACGGATGTCGTTGACCACGTCGCGCAGCTTGCGCACAAAGCCGTCGATCAGCGCGGACGGCAGCTTGAGCTTGAGGAATTCCTCAGCCATCTGGTCACGCAGCTTCACGACCTTCTTATCGTTGATGTCGGTGGCCTTGGGGGCCGACTTCTGGAACTTGCTGTAGTAGTCGCGCAGCAGCTCCATGCGGCGCTTGACCTCTTCCGGATCCGGACCGGTCGGGCCGGTTTCTTCTTCTTCGCCAGAGCCTTCTTCGCCTTCGTCCTCGTCGGTTTCGGCGTCGGAGTCGTCAACCTCGGCGTCGGCAGCGGCAGCCTGGGCCGCATCGGCAGCTTCTTCCAGATCGGCGAAGCCGGCCAGGATTTCGCTCAGGCGGCGCTTGCCGTCCAGGTGCTGGTCGTATTCCTCGAGCAGCAGCTCGATGGTCAGCGGGAAGCTGGCCAGGGCGGTCTGTACCTGGCCCAGGCCTTCTTCGATGCGCTTGGCGATGGCGATTTCGCCTTCGCGGGTCAGCAGCTCCACCGTGCCCATCTCACGCATGTACATGCGGACGGGATCGGTGGTGCGGCCCACTTCGGAGTCGACGGCCGACAGCAGCGCCACGGCTTCTTCCGCAGCAGCTTCGTCGTCGGTGGACGCGCCCGGGGCGTTGTCCGACAGCGGGTCGGAGTCCGGGGCGGCGTCGTGCACCTCGATGCCGACGCCCTTGAGCACCGCCATGATGTCTTCGATCTGCTCCGGATCGACGATGTCGTCGGGCAGGTGGTCGTTGATCTCGGCGTAAGTCAGGTAGCCCTGCTCCAGACCCTTGGAGATGAGCGCCTTGATTTCAGACTGTTGCTCAGGAGCTTTGCTATTCATACTTGCCGCCGCGGATGCAGGAACCGATCAGTATACCTATGTGATGCTTTTTTGACCAGTTTTCAAGGAAGAAAATTGGGATGGCTGACACGCAAAAATCGCGCCAAATAGGCATCTTTCGGTGGTTTTGTCGCAGAAAAGGCGAGTGTTCCGGGCCGATGACGGTCATGGCGTCTCCAGCCAGAAGGTGACTGGCCCATCGTTCACCAGATGTACCTGCATATGGGCGCCGAAGCGGCCAATTTCCACCCTGGGGTGTGCGGCGCGGGCCAGCTCGACCAGTCGATCGAACCAGCGCCGGCCCTCCTCGGGCGTCGCCGCACGAGTAAAACTGGGACGCATGCCGGATCGGGTGTCGGCGGCCAGGGTGAACTGGCTGACCAGCAACAATTCACCGCTGGTATCAGCCAGCGAGCGGTTCATGCGGCCTTCGTCGTCGGCGAACACGCGATAACCGAGCAGGCGTTCCAGCATGCGCTTGGTACGCGGCTCGTCGTCGCCAGGCTGTACGGCTACCAGCGCCAACAATCCGGGCCCGATCGAGCCCACCACGTTGTTTTCCACTTCGACACGGGCGGACTGGACGCGCTGGATCAGGGCAATCATGGGTGCTCGGGTGATGAGAGGTGGCCGAAGCTTAGGGGCTGCTCCTACCAGTCGGTAGCCTTGGAGTCAGAAACGTCGCAGGCGATGTGTCGTTTACCCGTGAACTGGCAACGCCGACGGGTACACTGCGTGGCCCATGCGACCTGACATTGCCCTTCTCTATTTCTTCCTGCGCCTGCTAGGCAAGCTGCCCTTGCGCACACTGCACGCCTTGGGTGCGGGCATTGGCCGCTTCTCGCTGTGGTGCCGCAGCGGCACGGCGCACAACACGTCAGTGAACCTCAGTATCGCCCGACCGGGGTTGGATCCTGCGGCCCACGCGACCCTGCTGCGCCAGGTGATGGAGGACAGCGGCAAGTCAGCCACCGAGATCGCCAAGATCTGGGGCAACGACGCCGAGCGCGCGCTGGATCTGGTGAAAGAGGTGCGTGGCGAAGCGTTGTTCGACGCGGCGCTGGCTTCCGGCAAGGGCGTGATCATCGCCGCGCCTCACCTCGGGTGTTGGGAGCTGCTCAACTACTGGCTGTGCCGCAAGACGCCGATGGCGATCCTCTATCGCCCGCCGCGTATTGCCGCGGTGGAAGGCCTGCTGCGCAAAGTGCGTGGTGCGCTGGCGCCGGAACAGGTGCGTGCCGAAGGCGCCGGTGTGCGCACGCTGTACAAGCGGCTGGCGGCCGGTGGCACGGTAGGCATCCTGCCTGACCAGAAGCCGCGCGCAGGCGAGGGAGAGGCCGCACCCTTCTTCGGTCGCGATGCCTTGACCATGGTGCTGCTGCCACGACTGGCCGCGCGTACGGGGGCAACGGTGTTGTTTGCGTTCGCAGAGCGCCTGCCCAAGGGCGAGGGGTATCGCATCCATCTGCTGCCGGCACCCGAAGGTCTAGCCGATGCCGATATCGCTGTGGGGTGCCGTGCGCTCAACAAGGGCGTCGAGAACTGCGTCGAGCAGGCTTTCACGCAGTACCAGTGGCACTACAAGCGCTTTTCGGCGGACACCTGGACCAGCCCGTACGACGCGAAGAGCGAGAAGTGAGTGAAGAGGAGTGAGAAGTGAGAGAAAGCGCGGAGTCGCCAGCTTTTCTCTCACTTCTCACTTCTCACTTCTCACTCCTGCTTTTCCGCTCTCCGCAGAAACACTGTCATTTCTTTTTCCGCCTGCTTGTCGCCGCGTGACTGCGCCACGGTGATGCCCTGGCGCCAGGCGTCGGCGGCGCCGGCTTTGTCATCGAGCGCAAGACACGCTTTGCCCAGCAGTTTCCACGCGGCGGAATAGTTGGGGTCGAACGCCACGGCCTGGCGGAATTCAGTCGCTGCCGCTGCCGCGTCGCCCGCCGTTAGCAGCGCATTACCCAGCGAAAACCGCAGCAGTGCCCCGTCGCGGGGGCCGCCGCATTGCGCACGCAGGTTGGCGATCAGGGCTTCGTTCATTGCAGGGCGCGGAAGCGCCACTCGTCGACCTGGTAGACGCGGGTCGGGTGCGGCGGCTCGGCAGGTACGCGGCCGGCGCGCAGATCGGCCAGCGATTTGGCCGGCCAGATCACCACCCAGGTGGAGCGGAACGGCTGCACCAGCAACGGGTAGCGCAGGTCGGTGGGTTCCAGTTTCTCCGGGCGTGCCACGATCAGGCCGTCCGGATGCTCCAGCGCGAACTGCTGTAGAGAGTCACCCTCGGACAGGCGCTGGATCGGGTGGGTGATTCGCCCTTCGAAATGGAACTGGCCTTCGTAATTGCCCATGTAGCCGATCGCCAGCCCGTCACGGTCAGCCGCACCCAGCAGGTGGGCGGAGGGGCGCAGGTCGAAGTTCTGCCACATGGTCAGGGTGAACAAGGTATTGAGCGCAAGCGTGCCGACAATGCCGGCAAAGGCCAGGCGACGGATCTCACCGCGCCCGCGCAGCAATAGCAGAGCGCCCAGCAGCACAAACACCACGCTGAAGAAGCGGCTGTAGCGCTGGGTGTTGTCGAACCATTCGCCATGCAGCTCGTTATGCGCCACCAGCATGGGCAGCACGAACAGGAACACGCCGAAAAGCATGCCGCCGATGCCCAGTGGCCAGGTGCCCAGCCACGGGTTGCTGGCCAACGCCGGACGTTGGTCGCGGAGCACGGCGACTGCGCCGGCGATCAGCAATGCAGCGCCAGCGTATTCGGGCAGCGGGTAATACAGCTGCTTACCGCTGATGAAGGAGAACACCACCATCACGGGGATCAGCCAGCACAGCGCAAAACGCAGGCCGGTATCCAGTGGACGGCGCAAGGTAATCAGTGCGGCCCAGGCGCGCGGCCAGCCGCTGAACGGGAACAGCAACCCCGGAATGACCGGCAGGTACCACCAGAACGGGCGGGCGTGGTCGAACGCATCCACCACGCGACCCGCTGTCTGCGTAAAGAACAGGCGCTGGCGGTAGGCCTCACCGCCGCTGAAGCCCGCCGGCAGTGCCCAGGCGAGCAGCATGGCGCCGCCCAGCAACATGGCGAGCACGCCGCGGCCATACCAGCGGACGCGGTTGTCGCGCGCCCAGTCGTTCCACAGCGGGCCCAGCAACCACGGGAAGGCGATGTGCAGAAACATCACCGGCCCCTTGGTGAGCAGGCCCAGGCCGATGCAGATGCCGACCAGCCACCAGCGCGGTTCGGCGCGATTAGCCCTGGGCGTCAGGGCCAGCAATGCCGCCAGCACCCAAACGGCGAGCAGCACTTCGTACATGATCTGCAGGCCGAACAGGAAGGCATAACCCAGCGCCAGCAAGATCCAGGGCGCGCCAGTGGCCACCCATGCCCGGTTGGGGAAAAGACGCCGCGCCAGCAGCGATACCAGCACCAGCTGGGTACCGCCGAAGATCACTTCGAGCACGCGCGGCCAGACGTCATTGACGCCAAACACGAACCAGCCGGCGTGGATCAGCCAGAACAGCAGGGGCACCTTTTCGCTGTACGGTGTGCCGTTGATATGCGGCACCAGCCAGTGCTGGTGATTCCACATTTCCCACGCCACCGCGAGGGTCCGCGTGGAGTACAGCGGCATCGGACCGTGCGAGAAAATCGCCAGCAAGGCGGCGGCTGCCCATAGCGGCAGCCAGGGCCAGAGGGAGCGCAGGTGTTCGGAGCGGCTGTAGCTGCTGGATGCCACGGGCAGTCTTCTTGGTAACGGTGAGACGATTCTAGCCCGAGCTAGGGATACTCCACGCTTGCCCGTAAGCGAAAGCCCGGCTACCGGTTCAGACCCGGGCGGGGCCCCAATACCCGATGCGCTGGCGAATTTTCAGTTTTCGCCAGAAATTCCAAGGCTTGCGCTTGCGGTTGCGTCCGCCAGCGGTGATGAAATCGTCCACGGCCTGGAGGATGCGCTCACTGGAGAGCCCGTCGCGATAGGGGTGGATGGCATCACCGTACTCACGGATGGCCTGCATCAGCTCCGGTGGGCGCGCCAGCGCGCGCTCGATGGCCGGCTCGAACTGCGACACCTGGTCGATATCGATCAACTGCGGGCCTGGTCGACGGTTCTTGAAGGTCACCACCGGTTTGCCGGTGAGCAGGAATTCGTTGAGCGCGGACGAGGTGTCCGAGCACATCATGTCCACCTGCGGGAACAATTCGAGAATGTTGTCATTCTCGGCGAAGGTCAGGTACTCGTTCTGCAGTGCCTTGTACTTCGCGGTGGTTTCCGGGTTCATCTTCGGGTGGAAGGTGACGATCCAGCGCCAGCGCCCATCTCGCGACAGGCGTTTCACCTCTTCGTACAGCGTCTCGGCGGCGCTCCATGACGGCGAGAAGGTGGAGTGGTAGAGAATCACCGGCGGCTGGCGCACCGGCGGCACGGGGCCGGTGATCTCCTTCATGAAGGGATCAAGCTTGGGAAAGCCGGTTTCCGCCACGGAGAAATGACCCGTGCGGTCGGCGATCTCCTTGAACTTGGCGGTGTCGAGCGGCCCGGTGGTGCAGTACAGATCGAAAAAGCCGCGCACGTAAACGTGCCGTGGCTTGCCTGCGTCGAAACCGTGGAATGTCTCCACTTTCACGCCGGGAAAGAAGTGCGGCACCGCATTGCTCGAGGTAATCACCGCGCGTGGATTCCAGGCGCGCACTTGCTCCACCGTGAGCAGGTGCTCGCCCGCCACCAGGTCTTCCGCACCCGGACCATCGAAGAACCACGCGGCTTCATCACCGCGTGCGCGAATCGCCTCCTGTACCGGACGCAGAATGGCTAGCGCGTAGCGCTCCGAGCCGTAGAGGAGGTAATGCTTTTTTGGATCGGGCTGTTTACTCATCGATCAATGCCGTGGCGTATCAGTGCATCAGCTGCACATTTCAGCGAATCAGGGTTGCGGCGCATCTCGTAATAACGCATGCGTTTGTAGGCCGCGTACGACGCGGCAGTCTGGGCGATGATGAAGCCGCGCCAGCCATCAAGAAAACCCAAACGAAAAAAATAGTCCTTGACGAAGGCCAGCAGCACCACGAAGGGTGTTTGCCACATGCGGGTCGGCTTGCCCTTTTCAAGCCAGTCGCGGCACTTCAGCTCCGCATAGCGCAGCACCTTGATCTCTTTCTGCGCCAGGCTGGGGTTGTTCTCGTGGTTGAACGGTGCCTTCAGTGTCACCGAAGGGCCGTCGAAACGCAGCGACTCGTGCACGCGCACATTGGCCCAGCGCGCACGATCGCGATGGAACAGGCGCGCCATCTTCTCGCCCACCGCCGGCAGGTACCAGCGCATGGGCGCACCCATGAAAATGGTGGCGCGACGCAAGTAAGCCACGCAGATGTTGCTGGTCATCAATTGCGGCAGCCGTTTCTCCAGCTCGGCGGTGAGTTCGGGCGTGAGGTACTCATCGGCGTCCAGCGCAAGAATCCAGTCGTGGCTACATTGGGTGGTGGCGAAGTTGCGCTGCGGCCCAAAACCCAGCCATGGCTGGTGCACCACGCGGGCGCCGTGCGCCTGCGCAATGGCGACGGTGTCGTCGGTGCTGCCGCTGTCAATCACCAGCTTTTCGGCGACGAACGGTACGCTGTCCAGGCAGCGCGCAATGCTGTTCGCCTCGTTGTAGGTGATGACGACGAGGGTGATGGGCAGAGTTGGCATAGGGGAATTTTAGGACCTGTCGTTGGGCTAAGACCATCGATGCGCGGCGTGGCCCCGTTTTGCGGGCCGGGAAACTCAAAGCAGTTGCTGCAGTGCTGCGGTCAGGCGTGATGCAAAACCCTGCTGGTTGTCGATATACCAGCCGCGCGCCTGTTCGCCCAGGTGCTCCCATTCCGGGCGTTCCATGCGCATGCAGCGCTCCACCGCCGCCTCCAGTGCGTCTTCATTGAACAGGTAGCGCGTGGCAAGGTTCAGCGGGCCGTCGGCAGTGGCTGTGACGGTGATGCCGCGTGCCGGGGACACCAATTCGTTCATCGGCGGTGCGTCACAGGTCAGCACCACTGCGCGGCAACTCAGGGCTTCGGCAATGTAGTGGCCCCAGCCTTCCGCTTCCGAGAGACAGAGCTGGAACACGTGGGTGTTCTGCAGCTGGCGTATCTCGGCGATGTCCGCCACGTACTCGCGGCGATGCACGATGTTGGGTGCGGACATGCCGGTATCCGGCGTGGCTCCAGGCGCTTGCAGTACATGCAGCGCGGGCCACTCGGGATGCTTCTTCCATACCGCCAGCAAACGTTCGGTGCCCTTCATGCGGCTGGCGCCGGCCAAATGCAGAAAGGTGGGTTGGCGCGAATGTTCCGGCAAATAGCAATCGGTGCTTTGGAAGCCAATATGTAGTGCACGAACGCCCAGCCCGGCAAAGCGCTCGGTGGCCGAGTGCGTCTTCGTCAGCACGGCATCGTATCGATCGATATAGCGGTGATCCCGGCGCGAAAACCATTCGGGATTCGGTACGAAGGCATTGCGGCGCGCCATCCACAAGTGGTCGGGACTGGCGTGCTCGAGCGTAATGTTCAGGTCGTAGCGAGGTGCCCTGTGGCGCAGGCGCTGCCAGCGCAATGCCAGCGTCTTCCACCATCGCCGTTGCCGTGGTGCTTCCACCGGCGTCAGGCTTACCTCATGGCCGAGATGGCGCAAGGCGTCGCCAAGCAGGCGAATGTCGTGGGTGAGGCCGCGACCGTTATCCCAGGCAATGAGGTTGATGCTGGCCATGTGTCAGCTCGTGAAATGCCCGGTGTGTGACTCAGCGCGACGCGGCATGGTGCAGTGCCTGCTCACGTTGCAGGCGGCTGACCCAGACCGCCAGGCCGAGCGTCAGGAAAAAGAACAGCGAATGGGGCATGGCGCGATAGAACACGTTGTCGGTCAGCCCGCACAGCGCGTACATCACAACCGTGAGCAGGCCGGCGGTGGCGGCAACGGCTATGTCGTCGTCAGCATCGAGTACCCGGCGACTGAAGAACACCAACGGTGTGCCGAACACAAGCAGCAGTATCAGCAAGCCTGGCACGCCGCCCGCCACTGCCGCCTCGAAGTACTCGCTGTGAGGGTGCTGATACTTGGCGATGGTGTCGCTGGCCGCGCCCTTCGCCAGCTGGGATTGCGTGTACTTGCCGAACTGGTCGATGCCCACGCCGGTCATCGGGTGTTCCAGGAAGGCATGACTAGCCACACGCCACATTTCCAGGCGCTCACGTACGGCGCCCCGCGAATCGTCGTCATGGTACGTACTCACTTCCTGGCCGATGGCGTTGAAGCGTTCGAGAATTTCGCTACGCGCAAAGAACATCGAAACCAGAGCGAGGACGGCCGCCCCCACAAGCACAAGCAACGTACCGCGCCATTTCCGGGTCCGCATCGCATGCAGGCCGATCACCAGCAGAAACACCGGCACACAGGCAAGCAACGGGCCTCGGCTTTGCGTCAGAAGCGCACCATACATGCCGAGCACCGCGCACACGCTGTGCGTGACGCGCTCCATCCGCGGCAGCTCCTCTCGCAACAGTTGCACCACGGCGATAAGAGCGAGCACCAGCATGAACATGCCCAGCTCGATCACGCCCCAGTCGGCGCCGTCCAGTCCATGGGAGCGGGCAGCGCCTTCGACGTGATGTTGATAGATGCACACCACACCCAGCAGAGCTGTGGTGAAACTAAGCGCAAGCCAAAACCAACGTATGCGGATCGGCTGGGTGAAGACGGCGGCAATCAGCAGGAATAGGAGAATGTGCGATGGCAGGTCGAACTCGTTCCAGCGCAGCCGGTGCATGGCAATGTTCGCTGCTGCGTAGAAAAAGCTCAGCGCGAAGACCAGCACCACCGGTTTGGCGCCGGCATAGGTGGCGCGGGCTTCCCGGTTGAACGCCAACAGGTAAATGCCGTACACCATCAGGATGCCGGGGATGGCGGCCTTGGCACGGAACGATACGGCGAAAAGGAGCGGCATCAAGGCCAACAGCAGCGTGACGACGGTCGGTACAGCACGCGTGGCCAAGGTGTCAGGGGAGACTGCTTTCATTCAATCCTCTTCGTCGTCGGTCTGCGCAGAACGGGTCCATGTTCTGCGTGCATACCGCTCACTGTCATTGGATGCCCATGGCTTTGGCCGGGCGTGCCAGTGCGCGATCTATGGCATTCTATGGGGAAAATCGGGCTTGCGCTGCTGCACAAGACACGCTCTGCCGATCCCTACGTCACCCTGTCGTAAAAGGTTGCTGTCGTCCTTTAGAGGTTTGGGCGTGAAGCTTTTGTTCACCAATTTCCACGCCGATGACGGTGGCGGCCACACGACATACATCCGTGCCCTAGCGGCCGCACTGGCGTCGCGCCATGAAGTGCACGTCGCCGCCCCTCCGGGCAGCCGGCTCAATCGGGAGGCGCGGGCACTGCCCGGTGTGTTAGTGCTGGATCAGCCTTTTCCCAACGGTTTGAACCGATGGCGTGAGCGTCGTCGGGCCCGTGCACAACTGGCTAACTACCTGCAGCAACAGGCATTTGATGTCATCCACGTGAACGGCTCCGCCGATCATCGCCTGGTGCTGTCGGCGATGCCGGCGGTACGGCCCGCGTTGGTGTGGACCAAGCACAACTCCAAGCCGGTTCGTGGCATCGGTCACTGGCTGCGCGCGCGGCACACCGACCTGGTGATCGCCGTATGCGAGTACACCCGACGTGAACTGGCGCACACCGCTTACCGGCACCACCCGCTGGTGACCATCCCCAACGGGGTCGACACGGAGCATTGGGTGCCATGGCGTGCTGAAGCGGTGGCCGTCGAGCGGCAGCGCTGGAACGGTGGCGACGAAAGCCTGCTGTTGTTGGGGAGCAATGCCGGCACCGCAAGCTACAAAGGCTGGATGGATCTGCTGGAGGCGCTGGCCTCGATGCCAGTCGATACACGCCAACGCCTGCGAGTGCTGATCGCCGGCGTGCCGCCAAAGCCGGCCGATTTAGAAAAGGTCGCAGCGCTCGGTCTGGCCGAACAGGTGGTGTTTCCGGGTGTGTTGTCCGACCCGCGGCCGATGGTGGCCGCGTTGGATGCCGGCTTTGTGCTTTCCTACGACGTCGAAACCATTTCGTTCGCCTGCCGCGAAATGATGGCGATGGGGCGGCCGGTGCTGCTGACCGACTATGCGGGCTTGCCGGAAAACATCGAGCCTGGCGTCAATGGATGGCTGGTGCCGGTGCGCGATCGATCCGCTATCGCCGCCAAAGTGATGACACTGCTGGAGCAGCGCGCGGTGCTGCCGGCGATGGGCGAGGCGGCGCGCTCCAAGGCGGCGCGCGAGTTTGGACTGCCGTTGTTTGTCGAGCGCACCGAAGAGGCTTATCAACGCTTGCTCAATTCGCGGCAAGGCTAACGCTCGTCATCCTGGCGCTCAGTCGTCCTGAGCGGCGGCGGGCACGCGGTCGACACTCTCATCGGGCACGCAACCCGGTATCACTGCATCCGCCTTGAACATCCACCATTCGCGACGATTGGCGTGACCCAGGCTCACGGCCTTGCTGCGGTCTACGCACTGACCCATGACCGGATCCAGCGCGAACAGCCAGCGACGGGCCGGCTCCTGCGCCTGCCACTTGATCGCGGCTGCGTACTGGTCGTGCCAAGGCTGGGTGAAGCCGAAATCGGTGGCCGGGCGGTCGAGCATCAACAAGTTCTGCTCCTTCCACGCGACCATGCCCAGTTCGTCGCCAGGGGCGAGACGCTCGCGCACCTCCTGCATCAGGCCGGCTGCCGAACTGGAGTCGTTGAGAATGGGGTAGGCCCACAGGCTCCACACCAACCACATGGCGGCCATGCCAGCCGCCACGGCAGTGACGGCACGGCGCACGCGCAGCGTGACGATCAACAGCAGCTGGATCGCGCCGATGGTGATGAACATCCACCACAGCGCGTGACCGCCATCTTCGAAGCCGCGGGTGGTGGCAAACTCGCTGGCGAACTTGGGATGGGCGACCAGGGCCGCACTGCCAACCCCCAGCATCGCCGCACCCATTACGCCGATAAACAGCAGGCCCGCCACCCGCAGCCAGCGCTTCTGCAACAACTCGCCAAGATAGGGCGCCGTCACCAGTGCCAGCATCGGCAGCGCCGGCATGATGTAGACATCGCGCTTGCCCTTGGGGATCGAGAAGAACACCAACAACAGCACGATCCAGGCCAGCGGCAGCAGGATGCGGGCATCCTTTGCCTTCAGTGCGCGCCACCAGCGCGGCAGCGTGCCCGGATAGGTCAGCGACAGCGGCAGCCAGGTGAACAGCACGATGGGTACGTAGAACAGCGCGGAATGATGGTGGTCCCACGACTTGCCATAGCGCCCCGCCGTCTGGTGAAACAGGATGTCATTGACGTAAGCGGCGTAGGCGGGGTCATTGGCATGCGCCTTCGCGCCCAGCAGCATCGGCACGAGCCACAGCGCCATGGCGGCAAGCAGGGCCACCAGACCTACCAACCAGCGCCACCATGCCCCCTTGCCCATGCGGGCCACTCCGTCCCACTGCCAGCGAACGGCGACCGCGTAGGGGATCAGCAGCAGCAGCGAAAGAATGCCGACGCCCTTGGTGATGATGCCCAGGCCGGCGCAGAAACAGCCGAACCAGAAGGCTCGCCAGCATGGTCCTTTCAGCAGATGCACCAACAAACCCCAGTTGGCGGCGGTGATGTAGAACATCACCAGTGGATCGATCTGCGCGCGCTTGGTCTGGTAGATGAACTGGAAGGTGATGAGCAGTGCGGAAGCGGCGTACAGGCCCGTTTGCCGGTTCCACAACCGCCGCCCGAGGTCATACACGAGTACCAGACAACCCAATGCTGCCAGCAGCGACGGCAGCAGAAACGCGATGCGCCAGTTGCCGATCACCGTGTAGCTGGCAGCCTCCAACCAGAACAACATCGGCGGCTTGTCCGAGTACAGCTCGCTCCCGCGGTGCGGAAACAGCCAATCGCCACTCTCCACCATCTGCTTCGCGGCCAGCGCAAAGCGCGGCTCGTCCGACGGCCACGGATCGCGCAGGCCCATGCCGGCGCCGATCACCACCAGGGCAATCAGCAGCAGTAACCAGAAAGTGCGGCGTTCCTGCGGGGTGGCTTGGGATGAAGCGAGCATGCGTGGATTCCGGCGCGGCGGGGGCCGCGTACAAGCGAGAGTGTCAGGCCGGCGTGGTGGTGCTGTGCCCGCAGGGGAGGCGTCAGGCCTTTTCGAGAACGGCATAGTACATGCCGTCCAGATCACCATCGCCCGGCAGCACCTGCCAGCCGACCGCTGCGGCATGGCCGACCGGCAAGTCGATCGCTACAGCGCGCGCATCGGCATGATGCTCCAACCACGCCGCCACCACCGCTTCATTCTCCGTGCGCAGCATGGAACAGGTGATGTAGATCAGGCGGCCGCCGGGCGCGAGCAACGGCCACAACCCTTCAAGGATGCGATGTTGCTGCGCGACGAGTGGCGCGATATCACTGTCGCGGCGGTGCAGGCGCACATCGGGTCGACGGCGCAGCACGCCGGTGGCGGAACACGGTGCATCGATCAGGATGCGGTCGAACGGTTTGCCGTCCCACCATGCACTCGGTTCGCCGGCATCACCTATGACAACATCGGCTCGCAGGCCAAGGCGCTCGAGGTTCTGCGTGATCCGCTGGGCGCGTTTGGCATCGAACTCCAGCGCGGTCAGCGCGACGTCCGCACGTTCCAGTAGATGACAGGCTTTGCCGCCGGGGGCGGCACAGGCATCCAGTACGCGCTGGCCGTCCTGCACTTCGGCAAGATCCGCGGCAATCTGCGCGGCGCCGTCCTGCACGGCAAACTCGCCAGAGGCAAAGCCGGGCATGCGCGTCACGTCGGTGCTGTGCGGCAGCACAATGGCGTCGGCCAGCCACGGATGGGCATCCGCCGTATAGCCGTCCGAACGCAGGCGTTCGATCAGGTTGTTGCGTTCCGTGCGCCGACGATTGGCACGCAGCATCAGCGGCGGCTCGACGTTGTCGGCAGCCATGACAGCGTCGGCCTGCGCGGGCCAGTCACGGGCGATGGTCTTGGCTAGCCAGACAGGATGGGCATGTCGGGTCTGCGGTTTTGCATCGAGGGCGGCCAGCAGCTCGGTGCGTTCGCGCTGCCAGCGGCGCAGCACGGCGTTCACCAGGCCTGCCAAACGAGGACGCTGTAGCGCGCGCGCTGCCTGCACGGTGGCGGCAACGGCGGCGTAGTCCGGCAGCTGCAGAATCTCCAGCTGTACCAGGCCAAGCACCAGCAGTGCGTGGACGGCGGGCTCCTTCTGGCGTAGCGGCTTCTCCAGCAGGCGATCGAGCGCGGCGTCGAAGCGCAGCCACCAGCGTGAACCATCGCTCAGTAGCGCCATCAGCAGTGCACGGTCACGTGAGTCGCCCAGCTTGGGGGCGTGGCGCTCCATGGCGTCGCGTAGCGAGGCGCCGCGAAGCGCGACGTCGGCGAGGGCCTGGGCGGCGATGGCGCGGGTGTCGGTCATGGGGCTAGAAAATAGTGGAGAGGGGTGAGAAGCGAGGGTAAAGACCGTGTGCTCGCCGGTCGTCATTCCGGCGCGGGCCGGAATGACAAGCTTAGGCGCTGCGGGTCTTCATGGCGTTGACGTAATCGGCTGCCGTGATGCGCTTGCCGCCGGCACGTTGCAGTGCCGTGACACGCAACGCTCCCTCACCGCAGGCGATATCGATGCCTTCGCGGCTCATACCAAGCACGGTGCCGGGTGCGCCGCTGCCTTCGATGGCGCGCGCAGCCCAGATGCGCAAGGTTTCGCTGTTGATGTCACCCTCGGCCACGGGCCACGGATCGAACGCGCGCACCTGGCGTTCCAGTTCCATCGCCGCGCGGGTGAAGTCCAGTCGTGCCTCTGCCTTGTCCAGCTTGTGGGCATAGGTGACGCCCTCTTCCGGCTGCGTCTTGGGCACCAGCGTTTCGCCGGCCATGACGCGCGACAGGCCGGCGGCCAACACCTCGGCACCCAAGGCGGCAAGGCGATCGTGCAGCGAGCCGCCGGTGTCGTCGCGGGTGATCGGCGTGCTGCGCTCCAGCAGGACGGGGCCGGTGTCGAGCCCGGCTTCCATCTGCATCAGGTCGACGCCGCTCTCGGTGTCGCCAGCAAGAATGGCGCGCTGAATCGGTGCCGCGCCGCGCCAGCGCGGCAGCAGGCTCGCGTGGACGTTCCAGCAGCCCAGTCGCGGAATGGCCAGCACCTTGCGCGGCAGGATCAGGCCATACGCCACCACCACCATCAGGTCCGGCGCGTAGGCCGCCAGCGCGGCGCGTGCCTCTTCAGACTTCAGCGACTCGGGTTGCTCGACCGGGATGCCGGCTGCCAATGCGGCCTCTTTGACCGGGCTCGGCGTCAGCTTGCGGCCGCGGCCTGCGGGGCGGTCGGGCTGGGTGTATACGGCTACCACCTCGGCGCCGCTGGCGCGGCACGCTTCAAGGCAAGGAACGGAAAAGTCGGGAGTGCCCGCAAAGACGACGCGGAGCTTCAAGCGCTGGCCGCCTGCTTGCGCTGCTTTTCCAGGCGCTTGAGCAGCATGGTGCGCTTGAGCGGCGAGAGATAGTCCACGAACACCTTGCCGGCGAGGTGATCCATCTCGTGCTGGATGCATACGGCCAGCGGGCCTTCGAATTCCATAACGACTTCACTACCGTCCACGTCGTGCGCCTTCACCTTGACCTTGAGGGCTCGGGTGACGTCGGCATAGATGCCCGGGAACGAGAGACAGCCTTCCTGATAGACCTGGGCACCGTCCTTCTCGATGATCTGCGCGTTGATCAGCACCAGCGGCTGGTTGCGCTCGTCACTCATGTCGGCCACCAGCAGCTGCTGGTGCACGTTGACCTGCGTAGCGGCCAGGCCCACGCCATTGGCGGCATACATGGTCTCGAACATATCGGCCACGAACTGCTTGAGTTCGGCATCGAACACGCGCACGGGTTCGGCCTTTGTGCGCAGGCGGGGGTCGGGGAACTCGAGAATGGTCAACACGGACATGGGCTTCACCTCAGCGCCAAAAGTGCGGGCGAGTCGGTGAAAACCAATCCGCGGCGCGATCTAGAATGCCCCTTATTGTACGCCGCCAAGCCCGTGTCTGGCATGCCGTTTTGCCAACTGGTCACGGTTGCGTGAACAAGTTGTTCGGTTACACTCGCCCGAGCGTCGGGGGATGGGGGAATCCCGTTTATGATCAGAAAGTCCATTGGGCTGCTGGCCGGCATGCTGGTCACGGTCGCTGTTTACGCTGCGGGCGCGCAATTGCGTGCCGATCATCCCGACACCTATACGGTGAAAAAGGGCGACACCCTTTGGGCGATTTCCGCACGTTTCCTTTCCAAGCCCTGGTTGTGGCCTGAGATCTGGCAGGCCAACCCGCAGGTGCAGAATCCGCACCTCATCTTCCCGGGCGATGTGCTCAATCTTTCCTTTATCAACGGTCCGCGCCTGGGCTTGCAGCCGCGCGCGCGTGCCGAGGGTGAGGCGGTTCCCGCGATTCCGCTCGATCAGCTGCATACCTTCCTGAAGGAAATGCGGGTACTCGATTCCAACGAGGTCTCTGCCCTGCCTTATGTGGTGGGCTTCGAAGAGGCGGGTCTGCGCGGTACGGTTGGCCGGAATGTGTACGTGCGCAAGCTCGATGCCCAGCCGGGCCAGCGCTTCGCGATCGTGCGTCCCACTCAGGTCTTCCGCAACTTCAATGAGAGCAAGGGTCGCGACAACGGCGCGGACCTGGTTGCCCATCCGCTCGACAGTGACGTCTCCATGGTACGCACGCCGTGGAAGGAAGATTTCCGTTCTGACGGCCACTACGGTCGCGGCAAGGAGATCGGCACCGAAGTCACCGTGATCGGTACGGCCGAGGTGCTGCGCACGGGCGACCCGTCTACGCTGCTGCTGCTCGACTCCACGCTGGAGATCCGTAAGGGCGATCGCATCATGCCGATCGACGATAAGCCATACGACCCCTATTACTTCCCGCATGCGCCGAAGTCGGTGGCAGGCAATGCTCGCGTGATCGCATTTGCTGACGCTTTTGACGCGGTAGGTCCGCACCAGGTGGTGGCGCTGAACATTGGCGCGCAGGATGGCGTCGAGAATGGCCAGACCTACTCGATCTTCCAGCCGGGCGAAAACATCCCTGACGACGTGGCCAGCAACAGCTGGAGGCGCGGCACCGGCCGCACCGTGGACCTGCCGGACGAGTTCGTGGGTCACGTGATGGTGTTCCGCACCTTCGACCGCGTGAGCTATGGCCTGATCATGGATGGCCTGCGTCCGGTGCATAAGCACGACAAGCTCGCGCTGCCGGAATAAGCACGCAGCGATAGAAGACGACAGAACGGCGCGGTGATCACCGCGCCGTTTCTTTTTGGGTCGCCTCTAGGCTAGGCGGCCATGAACGAACTGGAAGGCTATCGGCCCTGGCTGATCCTGTTGCGCACCCCGGGGCTGGGCCCAGGCGGCCTGCGCGAGCAGTTGACGGCCCATGCGGGGGACATCGACAAGGTGCTGGCCGCATTTCAGGCCCGCGCTGCGGCATTTCCCGAGCCCGCCCGCCGCTGGCTGCTGCAACCGGACCAGCGCCGCCTGGGCGACGACCTGGCATGGCTGGCGGAACCCGGCCATCGGCTGTTGCTTTGCACGGACGAGGACTTCCCGACGCTGCTGGAGACCATCCCCCAGCCTCCGGCGGCTTTGTTTGTGAACGGCGACGCCAGCCTGTTGTTGCATCCACAGGTCGCCATCGTAGGAGCCCGAGGCGCCACGCTCAGTGGATGCTCCCATGCGCGCGCCTTTGCCCAGGCCTTGGGTATGGCCGGCTTCACCATCACCAGCGGCATGGCTGACGGTATCGATGGGGCGGCCCATGTGGCCGCTCTGGACGCCAACCTGCCTACGGTGGCTGTGATCGGGACCGGGCCGGACCGGGTCTACCCCCGCAAGCATCACGCGCTGGCGCGCCGGCTGGCGTCTCACGCCGTACTGGTGAGCGAATTTCCGCCGGGTACACCGGCCCGCGCGGATCACTTTCCCCGCCGCAATCGCATCATCTCGGGCCTCTCCCTGGGAACGCTGGTGGTAGAGGCGGGGCTGAACTCGGGCTCACTGATTACCGCTCGGCTGGCTGCGGAGCAAGGACGCGAGGTATTCGCCCTGCCCGGATCCATTCATAATCCGCTCGCCCAAGGCTGCCACCGGCTGATCCGGGATGGCGCACGGCTGGTTGAGACAGCGAGCGAGATTGTCGAGATACTGGCGCCCGCCGCCGTCTCAATGGGTCGTGAGCTGGCCATTCGGCTTGGCCGGGTGGATCCGCTGCCGGAAACCACTGCGCCAGCCATCAACCCGGACGGCCAGGTGCTGCTCAATGCGCTAGGCCACGGGCCGATAGCGCTGGAGGAGCTGGCGGCGAGTACCGGGAGGGCTGTCTCGGACCTGACATCAGCATTGCTGATGCTGGAGCTGGATGGTCTGGTCGAGGTGTTGCCGGGCAACCGTTATCAGCGTTTGCCGGGTTGACCTGCAGCGCGTTTTCACATGGTCCAGCTTGACGCCGTCGAGCGGGCATGCCTTTAACTAAATAAGAAGCCAGCCCACAGGGGTTTGGCCAAAGATGGCGGATACCGAGTTTCATGGCAAAAAACCTGCTTATCGTCGAGTCGCCGGCCAAGGCCAAGACGATCAACAAATACCTCGGCAAGGATTTCCAGGTCCTGGCCTCCTACGGTCACGTGCGTGACCTGAAGCCGAAGGAAGGGGCCGTGGACCCCGACCATGGCTTTGCCATGGCCTACGAGGTCATCGATCGCAACGAGAAGCATGTCGACGCCATCGCCAAGGCCGCCAAGGTAGCCGACGACATCTACCTCGCGACCGACTTGGATCGCGAAGGCGAGGCGATCTCCTGGCACATCAGCGAGATCCTGAAGGAGCGTGGGCTCACCCAGGGCAAGCAGCTGCACCGCGTGGTGTTCTCCGAGATCACACCCAAGGCGATCAAGGCTGCGGTGGCCAGCCCGCGCCAGCTGTCGCTGGACATGGTCGATGCGCAGCAGGCGCGCCGCGCGCTGGACTACCTGGTGGGCTTCAACCTGTCGCCGGTGTTGTGGCGCAAGGTGCAGCGCGGCCTCTCCGCAGGACGCGTGCAGTCGCCTGCGTTGCGCATGATCGTGGAGCGTGAGGAAGAGATCGAAGCGTTCAAGGCCCGCGAGTACTGGACCATCGAGGCCTCGCTGCGTCATCCCGAAGGCGACTTCAGCGCCCGCCTCACCAAGCTCAATGGCAAGAAGTTCGAGCAGTTCGACCTCACCAACGAACACGATGCGCTGGCCGCTCGCCACGCGCTGAAGGAGGCCGCGCACGGCCACCTCACCGTCAGCGACGTCAGCAGCAAGGAGCGCAAGCGCCGTCCGGCCCCACCGTTCACCACCTCCACGCTGCAGCAGGAAGCGGCGCGCAAGCTCGGCTTCTCCACCAGTCGCACGATGAAGGTGGCACAGGGCCTGTATGAGGGCGTGTCGCTCGGCACCGAAGGCAACGTCGGCCTGATCACCTACATGCGTACCGACTCGGTGGCCCTTTCCGAGGACGCCGTGGGCGAACTGCGCCAGCTGATTGCGCGCGACTTCGGCGACAAGGCGCTGCCGGATCACGCGCAGGTCTACAAGTCCAAGGCCAAGAATGCGCAGGAAGCGCACGAAGCGGTCCGCCCGACGTCGGCCATGCGCACGCCGCGCGAAGTCGCCTCGTTCCTCAATGACGAGCAGCGCAAGCTTTACGAACTCATCTGGAAGCGCACCGTGGCCTGCCAGATGATCCACGCGACCATGAACACCGTGTCGGTGGATTTCAACGTGCCGCACGTGAAGGGTGGCGACGCCGCATTCCGCTCCACCGGCACGACCGTGGTCGATCCGGGCTTCCTCGCCGTGTACGAGGAAGGTCGCGACCAGAAGACCGCCGAGGACGAGGACGAAGGCCGCCGCCTGCCCAGGCTCGACGTGGGCGAGCGCGTCGCGCTGCAGGACATCGAGGCCGACCAGCACTTCACCGAGCCGCCGCCGCGCTATTCCGAAGCGAGCCTGGTGAAGACGCTGGAGGAATACGGCATCGGCCGTCCCTCGACTTACGCCAGCATCATCCAGGTGTTGATGAACCGCGAGTACGTGTTCCTCGACAGCCGCCGCTTCAAGCCGACCGACGTGGGTCGCGCGGTGAGCAAGTTCCTCACCTCGCATTTCACCCGCTACGTCGACTACGACTTCACCGCCAAGCTCGAGGATGAACTCGATGCGGTAAGCCGCGGCGAGGAAGCCTGGGTGCCGCTGATGGAGCGCTTCTGGCAGCCGTTCAAGCAACAGGTGGACGAGAAGACCGAATCGGTCGACCGCAGCGAAGCCACCGGCGCGCGCGAGCTGGGCAGCGATCCGAAAACCGGCAAGCCGGTGTCGGTGCGCCTCGGCCGCTACGGGCCGTACGCGCAGATCGGCGACAAGGATACGGACGAGAAGCTGCAGTTCGCCTCGCTGCGCCCGGGCACCAGCATGCACACCATCACGCTGGAAGAGGCGCTGGAGCTGTTCAAGCTGCCGCGCAAGCTCGGCCAGGCGGAGAACGGTGACGAAGTGTCGGTGGGCGTTGGCCGTTTCGGCCCGTTCGTGAAGCAGGGCAGCACCTATGCCTCGCTCAAGGCTGAGGACGACCCGTACACCATCGAGCTGCCGCGCGCCCTGCAGATCGTGCAGGAAAAGCTGGAGATGATCGCCAACCGCATCATCCAGGACTTCGGCAACGGCGTGCAGGTGCTCAACGGTCGCTTCGGTCCGTACATCACCGACGGCGAAAAGAACGCGCGCATTCCCAAGGACCAGGAGCCGAAAGAGCTGACCGAGGCGCAGTGCATCGAGCTCCTCGCCGCTGCGCCGGTCAAGAAGGGTCGTGGCGCGTTCAAGAAGGCAGCCGCCAAGAAAGCACCGGCTGCGAAGAAGGCTGCTGCAAAGACCACCACCAAGAAGGCCGCGGTGAAAAAGACCGCCACCAAGAAGGCGCCGGCCAAGAAAACCACCGCGAAGAAAGCCACGGCTAAAACCGCCACCAAGAAGGCGGCCGCCAAGAAGACGCCGGCCAAGGCCTGATCGTCAGTGACCACACGCTTCACGCTGGCCCAGCTTGATGACGCCGCGGCGCTTTTGCGCCGTGGCGGCGTGTTGGCTTACCCCACCGAAGCTGTCTTTGGGCTCGGTTGTGATCCGCATGACCCCGTGGCGTTTGAACGCCTGTTCGCGCTCAAGCAGCGCCCACCCACGCAAGGGGTGTTGCTGATCGCCGCAGAGTTCGCGCACGTGGAGCGTTACATCGACCTCGCCGCCGTGCCTGCCAACGTGCTGGCGCAGGTCCAGGCCAGCTGGCCCGGTCCCCACACCTGGATCTTCCCGCGCTCCGCCGAGGTGCCGGCATGGGTAGCCGGCGCGCACGCCGGCATCGCCTTGCGGGTGACCGCTCACGAGCCTGCCGCGGCGTTATGCCGGGCCTTTGGCGGTGCACTGGTTTCCACCAGCGCCAATCCGCACGGCGAGCCGTCGGCGCGCTCGACCGCCATGGTGGAAAGCTACTTCGGCACCGCGCTGGATGGCGTGCTCGATGCCCCCCTGGGCGACCAGCAACGCCCCACGGTCATACGCGACGCCCTCTCGGGCGCTATTATTCGCGCCTGACAGGGGCTAGACGCCCTGCCCGCTCGGGTGGGCAGGATGAACAGTTTCCACACGCCACTCAGTCCCGGTAGGGGCCGATTCAGTGGCTACCACGAGGATGGGGACCCTCGCGGGCTTTCTTCATCGTCCGCAAGCCGGGCCAGTGCGAACTGGACCGACAGGCTGATTGCCGTTGCTGGAGAACACTTTGGCCATCGTTTTTGAAAACTACCAGCTCAACCGGGAGGCCGATGGTCTGCCGTTGCTGGCGGCTGGCCATCCGCAGCGCACCGTGGCGTGGCGTCATGGCGAACCGGTGAGTGCCACGCGCTTTCTTGCCCACGTGCAGGAGATCGCCGCGCAGCTGCCCCCGACCACTACGGCCGTGAACCTGTGCGAAGACCGCTACGCTTTCCTGGTCGCCTTCTGCGCCATTGCGCTGCGGGGTCAGGCGAACCTGCTGCCTTCGTCGCGCGCACCCCAGGCAGTGGTCGAAGTGATGGCCACTCACCCCGGTTGCTATGCCGTGGGCGAGCTGGCGCTGGACGCACCGTTCCACTACCTGCATCTGCCGAGCCTGCTGGATACGCCGCCCACCGGCGCCGTGTTCGACGCGCCTGCCATCCCTGCCGATCAGGTGGTGGCCATTGGCTATACCTCGGGTTCCACCGGAGTGCCCAAGGGCAACCTCAAAACCTGGGGCAACTTTAGCGCCAGCAACGCGGGCAACCTGCGCATGCTGCACGCCGCTCTGGGTGGTCACTTCCATGTGGTTGCCACCGTGCCGCCGCAGCACATGTACGGCATGGAGATGTCGGTGCTGCTGCCGCTGCTCGGCAATGTGAGCGTGCATGCCGGGCGCCCGTTCTTTCCTGCCGACGTGGCTACCGCACTGGCGGAAGTGCCGGCGCCTCGTGTGCTGGTCACCACGCCGGTGCACCTGCGCGCACTGATCGGATCGGGTGTGGCACTGCCGCCGATTGCCGCCATGGTTTCGGCCACCGCGCCGATGCCGGTGGAGCTGGCGCAGGCCGCCGAGGCGCGTTATGGCGCGCCCCTGCTGGAGGTGTTTGGGTCTACCGAAACCTGCGTACTTGCCAGTCGTCGCGCGGCCGCTGATGAACCTTGGACGTTGTATGACGACGTGCATCTGCATCCCCAGCCCGACGGTACTCAGGTAGAGGCACCGCAACTGGATCAGCCGATGACCCTGGCGGACATCGTCACCTTGCATGACGGCGGCCGACGCTTCCGCTTGTGTGGGCGTCATGCGGACATGCTGGAGATCGCCGGCAAGCGTGCTTCGCTGGGTGACCTCACGCGTCGTCTGTTGGCCATTCCTGGGGTGAAGGATGGCGTGGTTTTGCAGCTCGATGGTGGCGATGGTCTGCGCGTGAATCGCATTGCGGCGCTGGTGGTGGCGCCGGGGATGGATGAGCAGGCGATTCTTGAGGGGTTGCGGGCGGCGGTGGATCCGGTGTTTTTGCCGCGGCCGTTGAAGTTGGTGGAGGCGTTGCCGCGCAACGAGACGGGTAAGTTGCCGCGAGCGGCGATGCTGGCGCTGCTCTGAGCTTCTTTTCTCCCTCTCTCCTTAGGGGAGAGGGTTGGGGAGAGGGGTCACTCTTGCCTCAGTGCCTCAACAGGTCGTCGTTCCTGCGAAAGCAGGAATCCAGTGACTTTGCTCATGGCCCTGGTTAAGCGAACCGACCAGCGTGCCGCCTACGCGGCGAGCGTTTCGATCGCCTGCCGGCGCTCGAGTCACTTTTCTTTTGCTGGCCCAAAAGAAAAGTAACCCAAAGAAAACGGCCAGGACGAGCTCTTAGCGTCGTGTTGAATACGAGCCATGGCGGCCGCGAAACCCAGATCGTCACGATCGCCCGACAGGCGGTACGGCTACACCGCAACGCGCCATCGCGAAGAGGACTTAGAGCCGGGCTTGCGACGCGACGCGTCGGCTTTTCTGTAGGAGCGCACTCGAGCGCGACCGCAGCGTCGCGTCCTTGCCAGGCAGCAGGCGTTCGCGAAAACAACCCGTGAGGAAACGACATCGCTCTGCGGTCGCGCACCAGTGCGCTCCTACAAGGCGGCGTTGGCTCTTGGCTTTGCGCTCTTGATCGTCGGGCCCCCTGTGCGGCGGTGAGGGGTGGCCGGCTTCACCGGCCAGCGCCAAGCGCGGGTGCCCTTCTCTTTGGTTACTTTCTGACGCGAAGCTAATCCCCGTGGGACCTGGGCAAGCAAGAGAAAGTGACCCGGCCTCCGGCAGGAGGTCGGAAGCCCGCCGTCCCACGGGGACTGGCTTTGCGTCGCAGGCGAGCCAGATCGCCGTATCGTGACTACCGAGCACAAGGCGACCCTACGTTCCCTGCCATTAATCTGAAGCCCCCAACCATGCTGCGCTGCGAAATCCCGCCCCAGCCCCTTACAATGGTCCGCTGCGCCGTCCCTGGCGTATTCCTTTGGCAGTTGGAGTCCCCATGAAAGTCCTGGTCATCGGCAGCGGCGGACGCGAGCACGCGCTGGCGTGGAAGCTCAAGCAATCTCCCCGCGTGAGTGAGGTGATAGTGGCTCCCGGCAATGCCGGTACGGCGCGCGAAAAGGGTCTGCGGAACGTCAACCTGGCGGTGACCGATCTGGAAGGCCTGCTGAAGCTGGCCAGGGACGAGAAGATCGAACTAACCGTCGTGGGCCCTGAAGTGCCGCTGGTGGCCGGCGTGGTCGACAAGTTCCGTGCTGCGGGCCAGCGCTGTTTCGGTCCCCGCGCTATTGCCGCGCAGCTGGAAGGCTCCAAGGCGTTCGCCAAAGATTTCCTGCACCGCCACAACATTCCCACCGCTCATTACGCGGTGTTCACCGAGCTCAACCCTGCGCTGGCATACGTGCGCAAGCACGGTGCGCCTATCGTCATCAAGGCGGATGGTCTGGCGGCGGGCAAGGGCGTGGTGGTGGCGCTGACGCTGGCGGATGCTGAGCAGGCCTTGCATGACATGCTGGGTGCGCATCAGTTTGGTGATGCATCGGCGCGTGTCGTGATCGAGGAGTTCCTCGATGGCGAGGAAGCGAGCTACATCGTCATGAGCGATGGCCAGCATGCGTTGCCGATGGCGAGCAGCCAGGACCACAAGCGTCGTGACGAAGGCGATCTCGGCCCGAACACTGGCGGCATGGGCGCCTATTCGCCCGCGCCAGTGGTCACCCCTGAGGTGGAGAAGCGCATTCTCAAGGAAGTGATCGAACCCACGCTGCATGGCATGGCGATGGAAGGTGCACCCTTCATCGGTTTCCTCTATGCGGGCCTGATGATCGACAAGAGCGGTGCGCCCAAGGTCATCGAGTTCAACGTGCGTTTCGGTGATCCGGAAACGCAGCCGATCATGCTGCGCCTGAAGTCCGATCTGGTGGAACTGATCGAGGCCGCACTGGATGGCGAGCTGCACCACACCCACGTCCACTGGGACGCGCGTCCTTCGCTGGGCGTGGTGATGGCTGCTGGCGGTTACCCGGGCAAGGTGCACAACGGCGATGTGATCACGGGTCTGGACAGCGATTTCGGCCCCGATGTGAAGGTGTTCCACGCGGGTACGCAGCTGGATGCGCAGGGCCATGTCGTTACCGCAGGTGGTCGCGTGCTCACCGTTTGCGCACTGGGCAAGGACATTGCCGCGGCCCGTGAACATGCGTACGGCGCTGTCGGCAAGATCCACTACGAAGGCGCCTTCTGCCGCCGCGATATCGCTCATCGCGCGCTGCATCGCGGGTCCTGACGGGCTCGCCCTTGATGGGCCGGGGTGAGGGGCGAGTGCTATCGCCCTTCATCACTCTTGTATCGAGTCTCCGCCTTCAAGGTGGACGAATCCACGGGAGCCGATGTGTGCTCGTGTACCACCCGCCATGCCCCGTCTACACGCTTCAACGTCATCGTCAGGCGATTGTTGAGTGAGCGCAGCTGCTTTCCTTCTGGCGAGATTGCCGTATAGCCAAGGATGGCGTGTCCTACGGCGAGATCTCCACTGATCAGGGAAGTGGCTTCTCTGTAGTCGACCACCACCTGCTCGGTGCCCAGCGAGGAAAACCAGTCGCTGATCATGCGCCGCCATGATTCGAAGCCACGCATGGACCATGTGTTCCACAGATCGAACACATGCACGTCCTCGTCGTACAGGGAGACAAAAGCATCCACGTCTTTCGCAAGCACGGCGGCTTTGTAGGCATCGAGCATCTGGATAAACGGGTCGATCTGAGCGTTCAATCGTTCTCTCCTTGTCACTGCACTGAGCGTGATTGGCCTTGGTTGCGGATCAGTCTCGAATATCGGGCTCAACCAATTGCGCCAGGTGAAGCAGTGACTCCTGCCAGCCCAAGTAGCAGGCCTCAGTGGGAATCACCGCAGGAATACCTTCCTGCACGATGCTGACTTCTGTGCCGCAGAAAACCTGTTTCAGGGTGATGCTGGTCTGCATCTCGCCCGACAGGTTCGGGTCGTCGAACTTGCCCGAGTAACGGATGCGTTCCTGCGGTTGCAGCTCAAGATAGGTGCCGCCGAACGAATGGCCGTGGCCGGTGGTGAAGTTGGTGAACGACATGCGGTAGGTGCCACCGACCTTGGCTTCCATCTGATGCACCTTGCCGGTGAATCCATTGGGCGGAAGCCAACGCGCCAAGGCATCGGCGTCGAGAAACGCCTTGTAGATCTTTTCGGGCGAGGTGCGCAGTACACGGTGCAGCTTGACGGTGTTGGTGGTCACGATATGGCCCTCAGTGGATGAGTTCATGCGCAAAGTGAATGTGTCACCCTCATCCGACGAACGAGCGAGCATGATTTCGACAAGCCGGTGTCACGGTCGCTTGCGAAGAAGCGCGTGCGTGGCGCGTTCACCGGGTATCCATTGAGTGCACTCATAACCGAGGGCATGCAAATCCAGGCCTTGAAACAGGTGCTCCCCAGCACCCAACAGCACAGGCCGGATGACCAGATGCAGTTCGTCGATCCATCCTTCGCGCAGGTACTGCCGAATCGTGGAGACGCCACCACCAAGACGTACATCGAGACCATTCGCGGCCGCTCTGGCCTGTTCAAGTGCAGCGTCAATACCTTCTGTGACGAAGTGGAATACCGTGCCGCCAGCCATCGTCAGCGAAGGTCGTGGATGATGCGTGAGCACGAAGACCGGCACGTGATACGGAGGCTCTTCGCCCCACCAACCTTTCCAGTTTTCATCCGGCCATGGTCCGCGGATGGGGCCAAACATGTTGCGCCCGATGATCCAGGCGCCAAGGTTGGCGAAACCCTGCACCGCCATGTCGTTGTCGACGCCGGTTTCTCCCCTATCGCCGCCATACATCTGCTGCCACAGACGAGTGGCAAACAGCCATTCCATTAATTCAGGCCCGCGGACTCCAAGAGGATTCTGCAGATCCTGATGGGGCCCTGCACCAAAGCCGTCGAGGGAAATCGTAAAACTCTGGACGCGCAACTTGGACATGACTGCCTCGCATCGTCGTCTTCGGAGAAAGTTCAGGCCACCAGCTGAAGCGAATAAAAGCGCGTGCCCGGCAAATGGCTGGTGTTGTAGGGCGGAATGTCGACGAATCCCAAACGATGATAGAGCGTCTGCGCGGCAGCCATGCTTGGCAGCGTGTCGAGGCGCAGTTCGTTGTACCCGGCCGCACGGGCAGCTTGAATCACCGACTCGACCAATCGCTGGCCCAGGCCGAAGCTTCGATAGGCCGAGCGCACATACAAGCGCTTCATCTCACCCGTATGGGCATCGAGCGGCCGCATGGCGACGCAACCCGCTACCTCGCCGTCGACCAGCGCGATCAGCAGTGCGCCATGAAGTGGCGTATAGGGTCCCGGCAACGCATCGAGCTCCGCGGAGAATCCCTGGTACTCAAGATCCGTGCCGATCATCTCGGCATATTCGCGGAACAGCTCGCGGGCCGTGGCGACCATGTCCGGGTCAGCGACTTGTTTCAACTCGATGCAAGTGGTGGTCATGGTTGCCATTCGTGGTGGTCCATTGAGCCATGAGCGAATCAGGCCGCTTTGTCGGGGCGAATTCGCCAGCTGTCGCCCGGCGCCCGTATGAAGTGTTTCCACACGTAAGCCCAGGGGGTAACGATAGGCACCAGCACGACACCCATCAGGCACGCGAACAGCGAGTCGGCGGCGTAATCGTCGAGGCCAGGCCCGCGCCACATCGGTAGTGCCGATGCGACCACCCAGATAACCTTCCACAGCAGCTCGAACAGCAGCAGCGGAAGCATCTTCAGCGGGTATCGCAGCCCCAGCACGGATAACACCGCCAGCGCCCCCAGCAGCGCCCGTATGACGGATTTGGGGCCTGCCACCAGATCAGGTGGCGCAATGATGTGCGGCCATACCTCCACCGCCAGGCCGACGGCGATAAGCAGGTACATCGCCCGAAGCAGATACAGCCGAAAACCACTGACGTCGGTCATTCCATCGATCTCCAGCGAGCGTGGTGAGATGGCATGGGTGGGGGTGGCCGCATGCTTCCACGGAGGCCACGGGCCTGCAAGTGGCATAGGTATCACCCGTCATGTGGCAACGGTGTTTTCGCGCTAGGCTTGCGCGGTCCTCCCATCAAGAACGCGCATGAGCCAGTTCAACCTGCTAGGAAGCCGCCGCTTTGCCCCGTTCTTCTGGACACAGGCGTTGGGTGCGTTCAATGACAACGCGTTTCGCAATGCGCTGGTCATGCTGGTGGCGTTTCAGATGGGGCTGGACGACAAGACGGTGTCGATCTACACCAACTTTGCGCCGGCGCTGTTCATTCTTCCCTACTTTTTGTTCTCGGCCACAGCGGGACAGCTGGCGGAAAAGTACGAGAAGTCGCGCATCATCCGTTATGTGAAGCTGTTCGAGATCGCGGCCATGTCGATCGCGGCGATCGGCTTCTACACGCATCACACCACGTTGCTGCTGGTGGTGCTGTTTCTCATGGGCATGCACTCCACGGCGTTCGGGCCGATCAAGTACGCCATCCTCCCGCAGGCGCTGAAGCCGGAGGAGCTTGTTGGTGGTAATGGCATGGTGGAGATGGGTACGCAACTGGCCATGCTGATTGGCATGATCGCCGGCAATTCGCTCATGCTGATTGCGGGTTATGGGCCGCTTGCAGCGTCTGCGGTGACCATCGCTGTAGCCATGCTTGGTTATCTCGCCAGTCGACAGATTCCGCCAGCACCGGCCACTGCGCCGGATCTTGTGTTCAATTGGAATCCGATCACCGAGACTGCACGCGTGCTTGGCATTACGCGTGAAGATCGAGGGGTCTTCAACGCCGTGCTGGGCATTTCGTGGTTCTGGTTCTTTGGCACCGTGCTGGTAGCGCAGCTGCCCAACTACACGCGCATGAACCTGGGCGGTGACGGCACCGTCAATACGCTGGTACTCACCTTGTTCTCCATCGGTACCGGCGTCGGCGCCTTGCTGTGCGAGCGCATGTCAGGCCGGCGCGTGGAAGTGGGGCTGGTGCCGCTGGGTGCGTTTGGCCTCACTGCTTTCGGTATCGACCTGTACTTCGCCCATCCTGCGCTGGCATCGATACACGGCCTCGATTGGCATGGTTTCCTGCGCAGCGCGGGCAGTTGGCGCGTGGTGATGGATCTCACCTTGATCGGCGTATTCAGCGGTTTCTATGTGGTGCCGTTATTTGCCTACGTGCAGTCGCGCACACCACGCGACCGCCTGTCGCGCGTGATCGCAGGCAACAATATTCTCAATGCGCTGTTTATCTGCCTGGCATCAGGTTTCGGCATGGCGCTGAGCTTGTTGGGATTCACGGCGATTCAGATTTTCTTGGCTGCGGCTGTGCTCAACGTGCTGGTGGCGGCCTACATCTTCACGCTGGTGCCCGAGTTCCTGATGCGCTTCATCACGTGGGTGCTGGTGAACACCTTGTATCGCGTGCGCGTGGATGGGCTGGAGCAGATTCCGCAGGAAGGCCCGGCGCTGCTGGTGTGCAACCACGTGAGTTTCATGGACCCGTTGGTGTTGATGGCGAATTTGCGTCGGCCCGCGCGCTTCGTCATGTACTACAAGATCTTCAACATTCCGGTGTTGAAGTTCGTGTTCCGTACGGCAAAGGCCATCCCCATCGCTGGCCAGAAGGAAGATCCCGCCATACTTCAACGCGCCTATGAGGAAGTGGATGCCGCGCTCGCTGATGGCGAGCTGGTGTGCATTTTTCCAGAGGGTGGGCTGACGCGTGATGGTGATATCGCCCCATTCCGCCCCGGTGTGGCGCGCATTCTCGAACGTCGCCCGGTGCCGGTGGTGCCTCTCGCATTGCGCGGCTTGTGGGGCAGCGTGTGGAGCCGTCGTGACTCGATGCTGCATCGCGCGCGTCTACCGCGACGCTTTCGTGCGCGTGTGGAATTGGTCGCCGGTGCACCGATCGCACCGACGGATGCGCGCATGGCAGCGCTGGAAGCGCGTGTGCGGGAATTGCGTGGAGATTTCGCATGAGCATCGCGCACAGCGCGATGCTCATGTCCTGACGCTTACGCCATCCACCCTGCCAGCACGATCACGGCCACCACGCTGAGCCAGGCAAGCAGGGCGCGCAGCAACGCGCTGCGGAGACGGATCAATTCGCCAAGGGTGTCGACGCGTTCTTCGGCATAGCCGTCGCCCGCTTCGATATCCACTTGCACGTCGGCG
This sequence comes from Dyella sp. PARNA 12/25, assembly GCF_055702865.1. NCBI lineage: Bacteria > Pseudomonadati > Pseudomonadota > Gammaproteobacteria > Lysobacterales > Rhodanobacteraceae > Dyella > Dyella sp. PARNA 12/25. The sequence goes on from NZ_JBVQCI010000008.1 coordinate 167,807, forward strand.
CGTGCGGCCGCACCCAGAAAGCCAGGGCCCTCCACATACCAGCTGTTGGGTGACTGCTGCTGGTGCCAGCGCTTCCAGGCGCCGATCACCGCGTCCCAATGGCCGACCAGCGCCAGCGTAAACACCATCAACTGCGCGGGCAGCCAGTCGGCGATGTTGGCAAACGCATGGGCAGCGTTACGCGCATTCGGATCCACACGCAGGCTGGGATCGCGACCCAGTGTCTGCGCCAGGCGATAAAGCAGCGCGCCAGCTGGGCCCAACACGAAGAACCACAGCAGCACGCCAAAGCGCCTGCGCAGCGCGGCGTAGGCGGTGGCTTCGCCGAGCGCAATGGCGTTCCACGCCACTGCGTCGCCATCATCGGAGAGTGCTTGCGCGGCGGCTTCGCGGGAGGGCTGGTCGGAAGCCTTGATGATGGCTTCCAGATCCGCTTCGAATGCATGCGGGCCGAAGCAGTACAGCAGCACAACCAGCGAGAAGATCAGGCGGAACAGGTCATGGCCGGGCAGCAGGCTGATCAGCCAGATCACGATCAGGCAGAGCACCACCGGTACGCCCAAGGTCACTGCCACGCGGGCGGGCCCGCTGGTGTCACCGAGCTGCGCCACCCAACGGCGAAAACCTCCATCGCCACGCCAATGCGCCAATTGCGGCATCACGTGCAGCAGGCCAAGGGCGATGAGGGCGGTGAGCAAACTGACAGCCATGGACGCGATTCTCCCTTCGATGGGGGCATTGTAGGTCATGGGTGTGACGGCCCGCAGTGACCGCCGAGAACCCATGTGGGAGCGCACCCAGCGCCCGACCCGGCCTTGCGGCACACCACGATGTCCCATGGTCGCGATGACACTCGGCGCGTCCGTCGCGCACAGAGTGCGCTCTGACACGGAAGAGTGCTGTGCTCAGCGCTTGGACTGCGATACCAGGGCGTCGAGTTCGATCCCCGCGCGTTGCTTCAGCCAATGCTCCAGCAGGCGATAGGACACAGAGAGCGGCATCGAGGGCAGGAAACTGCCGTCGGCAAGACCATGGACGATGTCCTGCGGGGTAAACCAGCGCGCTTCTTCGAGCTCGCGGTCACGCAGGCGGATGGTGCGTGACAGTGCCGTGGCGGTGAAGCCGACCATCAGCGACTGCGGCAACGGCCATGGCTGCGATGAGTGGTAATGCACGTCGCCCACGATGACACCCGACTCCTCGGCGACTTCGCGCCGCACGGCGTCTTCCAGCGCTTCGCCAGGTTCGACAAACCCAGCCAGGGTGGAATAGCGACCTTTGGGCCAGCCCGCCTGGCGACCCAGCAGACACGCGCCTTCGTGCTCCACGATGACAATGACTGCTGCGTCCGTACGCGGGAAATGCATGCGGCCGCAGGCGTCGTTGGTGCATTGCGCGCGATGGCCCGAGGCCACCAGCACCAGCGGCGATCCGCAATACGCGCAGAAGCGGGTTTCGCGCTGCCAGTGGGCCAAGCCCTTGGCGTAGGCGAACAGGCCGGCTTCATCGGCGGCAAGCTGCAAACCGACATCGCGAAGCCCCGCCCGGCGCGCGCCCAGCGAGTGCTCCAGTTCGGTGGCGCGCTGGCTGTCATCCAGCGCCAGCAGGAAATGAGGGCGCTCCCCGGCAAAGCCGAGGAAGCTGGCCTTGACCTCGCCCAACAGCTGCTCGCGCTCGCCCGTGTCGAGCCAGCGCAGCGCGTCGCTGCCGGGCAGCAGGTAGGTTTGGCCCAGCCCGTCCAGCAGCAGATAGCGGGCGTGCTCGGAGGCGGCCAGTTCATTGACCCACATCGACTCGTCGCGCTTTTCGGCGACCCGGTCGAGGATCAGGCTCAGTCCCGCGAAGGTGTTGGGTCGCGGCAAGGGTGTGCGTTCCATGCCGTGACGGCGCTCAGGTAGAGAAGGAGGAGCCGCAGCCGCAGGTAGTCTTGGCGTTGGGGTTGCGGATGACGAACTGCGAACCGCTGAGGCTTTCCGAGTAATCGATTTCGGCGCCGGTGAGGTACTGCAGCGACAGCGGGTCGACCAGCAGGGTGACGCCTTCGCGGTCGAGCGCAAAGTCGTCTTCTGCCTGAGCTTCATCGAAAGTGAAGCCGTACTGGAAGCCCGAGCAGCCGCCGCCAGAGATGTACACCCGCAGCTTCAGCGACGGATTGCCTTCCTCCTGGATCAGCTCATGCACCTTGCGGGCGGCAGCTTCGGTGAACACCAGCGGCGCGCCGGCGCTGCGGTAGTCGGGAACGATGGGGAGGGGGACGACGGTATCCATGATGCTCAAGTGGGGATGCGACAGTTCGTACGCAAGGATACCGCGATCAGGCGGGAACGGCCTCTGCGTTCAGCATCGAAGGGGAAGGCAGCTCTCGCGGCGCCTCGGGGGCCAGGTGGCTCATGCGACCGTTCACCTGGGCGCCAGCCGCCATCTCCAGCGACTGGTAGTGAACGTCTCCGGTAACGCGCGCTTCGGAGGCCAGCTCCAGGCGCTCGATCGCATAGATGTCGCCCCGCACATGGCCGTTGATGATCGCGTGCGGCACGCGAATCTCGCCCTCGACGATACCGCTCTCGCTAAGCGTGAAGACCGAGCCCTTCTCCGCGGCATGGATCGAACCCACGATTCGTCCTTCCAGGTGCAGCGCGCCACTGAACCGCAAGTCGCCCTGAATGACCGTGCCACGCGCAATCAGGCTGGTGTCATGGCTGGAGGGCGCGCGGTCATTGCGCTGCTTACGGCTGAGCATCTTGTTCCCCTTGAGTCGGTGTGAGGTGGCCGGACAGCGCATCGCTCCAGGCCACAGCGCGAGTGATGGCATCGTCCCCCGCAGGCTGTGCCTTGATCAGCAGGCGTGTGGGCCGGAAATCGGCAGGCAGCACGATGGTGCTGTGCAGTTGTTGGAAGTACTTGAAGCGGAAAGGTATGCCGGCGCTCTGTGAGGTGTCGCCCAGCGCAGCCCAGGCGAGCTGCACCACTTTGTCGCCCCGCAGACCTTCCACACTGACGGTGGCGTTGCCGGAGACGTCTTCGCCGCGCTTGGCGTTCTGAGTGAGGCTTAGCGTGAGGTTCCAGGCGTGCGAGTCGGCCACCGGCTGCAAGCGCACTTCCTGCACCTTCAGGCCCTCACGCTGGGCGTCGCCGCCGGTCAGGCGCGAATAGAAGCCGAGGTCGGCACGCAAGCCGCTGATTTCCTCTTCACGCTCGGCCAGCGTCTTGCGGAGCGAGCGCGTGGCAATGTCGGTGACCTGGTTCGCGCGTTGCAGATTGGCGACCTGCTGCTGGAGGTCGCTGTTCTGCTGGGTCAGCGCCTTGACCTGACGCTGCTCGACGGCGGCTGGCGTGGAACGGCGGCCAAGCCCGCCTGCGATCAGCGCAGCGAGCACCACGCTGACAACCCAGGCAATTCCCAGCCACAGCGCACGACGACGCGAGCCCGCCGCATCATGCGTGCGAACCACGAAGCGCGGTGGTGGGCGTGAAGCCATGCGTGCTTTTCCCAGTGAAAACCAAGGTATAGCCGCGCCATGGCGAGAGCGTCAAGGAACGGGGGCACGCTTTGCGCCGCCCGCTCCTTGACGGTCAGGATCAGCTGTCGATCTTCGACTGCAGATAGCGCTCGGCGCTGAGATCCTTGATCAGACTGAACTGCGTTTCGAGCCAGTCGATGTGTCCTTCCTCGTCATGGAGGATGGTCTTGAACAGATCCCGGCTGACGAAGTCGGCAATGCTTTCGCTATGTGCAATGGCTGCACGTAGATCTTTCACTGCCGCCATTTCCAGATCCAGATCGCCCTGCAGGCATTCCACCGGGTTTTCACCGATGCGCAGCTTGCCCAGGTGCTGCAGGTTGGGCAGGCCCTCGAGGAACAGAATGCGCTCGATCAGGTGATCGGCGTGCTTCATCTCCTCGATGGATTCCTTCTGCTCGTGCTCGGCTAGCTCGTTGTAGCCCCAGTCCTTATACATGCGGTAATGCAGCCAGTACTGGTTGATCGCAGTCAGCTCGTTGTAGAGCACCTTGTTGAGGAACTCGATGACCTTGGCGTCGCCCTTCATGGGAAGTCTCCTTGCCGCTACAGCAGCCGACTATACGTCTTAGTCGAGCGGTTTGACGTAACGAGAATGACTTAAGAATGCCCATACAAAAACGCGCAGCCTGGGCTGCGCGTTCTAAGGGGTTCGGAGCTCGGGAGCTTTAGGCTATGGCAACCACTGGCAGGTTCACCAAGGCCTGCTCAACGGCGTTGTCCAGCGTGGCGCGCGCTTCATCTTCGCAGCAGCCACAGCAGTCGGAACAGCCGGTGCGAGCCTGCAGATCGGCGAACTGATGGACACCCTCGGCCACGGCGCGGCGGATGTCGCTGTCGGTAACGGCGTTGCACATGCAGATATACATGGCTGCATATGGGAACGCAAATGCGAATGATTGTCAACTATCGGTCTTGCTGGCGCCGGCTGAGCGTGGGGAGCCGTTCAGGCGGCGGCGCGGCCCTTGCGCGGGGTATCGCCGGGATCCTGCCCACTACGCTGGGGCAAATTGCCCAGCTGGACGCTGAGCAGCGCCTCCACCAGCGGCGCGAAATGCCGTAGCGCCCGCTCGTACACCTGGCGCTTGAAATTGACCACGTGCGAGGCCGGATACCAGAAATCCACCCAGCGCCAGTGATCGAACTCGGGTTTCTCGCTGGCGTCGAGGCGCAGCGCATCCTCCGTGCTGACCAGGCGCAACAGAAACCAGACCTGTTTCTGGCCGATGCAGGTCGGACGTTGGTTGTGACGCACATAGCGGCTGGGCAAGCGATAGCGCAGCCACCCGCGGGTGGCGCCGATCACTTCGACGTGGTGCGGCGCGAGGCCGGTTTCCTCTTCCAGTTCGCGGTACATCGCTTCCAGCGGTGTTTCGTCGCTGCGCATGCCGCCCTGGGGAAACTGCCAACCGTCACGATTGACGCGGCGCGCCCAGAACAGTCGGCCGTCTGCGTTAAGCAGCACGATGCCCACATTCGGACGATAGCCATCAACGTCGATCATGTTGCCTCCTGGAGCCGGGCGGTACGACGGACCACAGATCCGCCAAGGCTCGGGGTCCATTCAAGCACAGCGCAGGAAGTCGGGACAACCGGACCCCTTGAACCGGAAGGCATAGCCAACTAAACTGCCGGGCCCTGCTGGATCGACACCACGTCGACGTCCCTGGCAGGCGGCGCCCAAGGCTATGTAGCTCAGCCGGTTAGAGCACAGCACTCATAATGCTGGGGTCGGTGGTTCGAGTCCACCCATAGCCACCATTGCGCGTATCCGAAAGCTCTGCAGAAATGCGGGGCTTTTTTGTTTTCAGGGGTCTCATCCGGATTAGCGTATAGCCGCTGCTGATCCTGTCCGGCGGCTACGACGAGGCCTGGCCATTAACCGAGTGCCGCAAACGCAGGTCGGCTACGTGGATGCCTTGTGCGCTGACGGCGACGTCCTGGCGTTCAACAGCAAGGCAGGTTATGGCGACGGAGTGAGGTTGAGGTAGCGCTCGACCCGCTCCTCAATGACCAGATCCGGCTTCTCGGCCTCGACATAGCGTTGGAAGTCGGCGAAGCCTGGCCGGACCCAGACGAAGCGAGCGTGGCGGAAGCTCGCCGCGAAATAGCCTTCCAGGGCGATCGTCATCGAATCCCGGAATATCAGGACACGGATTTTGCGGCCTTTGAGCGCACAGTCGGTCGAGAAGTCGGTCTGCGGCTTTCCCGTGAGGCCTGGCGGTGGCGGCGATGGTGTCTGCTGGCTGCAGGGCAGCTTCGGACCGACAAACTGCGCACTTAGCGTTTCGCGCGGATAGTCGGGAAAGCCCATCATGTTCGCCAAATCGCCCGTCCGAAGCGTGGCCGACACAAAGTCCCCATGGGGTAGCGATATGGGGAAAACGCCTTTGACCTGAGGATTGGCAGCCAGTTTGTCGAGCACCGCCCGATAACCGAGATACGCTCCCAGGGCGTTCCAATGGGTGTCCAGAGGCTGGTAGAGGTTGAGGCCACCCTTTTGGGCAAGGATGGCGGGGGCCGGATCGATCATCAGGTCGTCCAGGCCTTGGGTGCGCAGATGCTGCCGCAGTTGCACAAGCATCGGATCTTGTCCCCTGGCAATACCCGGTGGCATGTTCTCGGGGTAGATGCTCTGCTTGTTGGGGGCGACCAAAAAGGCGTAGGCCACTCCTCGTTCGGCCAGCCAGTCGCGGCGACGCAGCAGCGTCTGGCTCCAGTTCCGCAATTCCTCGTCCGACAGCCGGCGAAGGCCCCTGTAGTCTTCGACGCTGCGGTCGCCGGTAAAGAACAGCCAGTCGTTGCGGCCGATCAATACGGTCGGTGCTGGGGAGTTGCCGAACTGCTTGAACTCAATGGCGTTGCGTGTGCCAATCAGCTGCTGACGGTAGCCGAAATGGTCGGCGAAGTAGGCCTGTGAGTCGCGCAGGAACTCACCAATCTGGCTCATCCGCTGCGGCCAATGCGGCCACGTCGCCAGATGACGCATCTCGTTTCCCTGCTCAACCGGCCCGCGGTTGAAGGTCAGCAGAGGAATGGCAGTCAGGGCGATAAGCCCAGCCAGCGCCGCGTTGCAAAATGTCCGATACCGGCTCATGTGGGCCCCTTAGAACCGGAAATAGAGGAAAGGACTGTAAGTGTTGCCAGCGACATAGACAGCGGCCAACGCCAGGATGGCCAGCAGCACCGGCGGGCGGAGCCCGGCCAGCAGGTTATCGAGCCTGGGACTGAGCTGTTTTTCAGGGGTCTTGCCGGGCGCGCCGAATACCTGGATGGCTCGCCTCGCCCAGTCGCGGGTCAGCGGCGAGAAGATCGGTGTTGCCGCTAGCAGGGCCAGCGGCAGAATCAGCATGAGGCGGCCGTCAGTGACGAATTCGCTCACGCTGACGGCGCTTTCCGCCCTGCCGAACCCGGACATCGCCCGCAGATAGTCCAGCGCCTCAGGCAAGGTCTCGCAGCGGAAGAACACCCAGCCGACCAGGACCACGGTCATGGTGTACAGCCAGGACAGCGGACGCGGAAACCGCTTCAGCCAGCCGCCGAACGGCCCTCGCTCCAGCGCCAGGAACAGGCCGTGGATCAAGCCCCAGACCAGGAAGTTCCAGCTCGCGCCGTGCCAGAAGCCGCACAGCAGGAACACTGTCAGAAGGTTAAAGGCGGTGCGAATAGGGCCACACCGATTGCCGCCGAGCGGAATGTAGAGATAGTCCCGGAACCAGTTGCCCAGCGAGATATGCCAGCGGCGCCAGAATTCCTGGATGGATTTGGAGATGTAGGGGTAGTTGAAGTTTTCCAGAAACTCGAAGCCGAACATCCGACCCAGGCCAATCGCCATGTCGGAATAGCCGGAGAAGTCGAAGTAAAGCTGAAGCGCGTAGCCGCAAATGCCGATCCATGCCAGCGGCGACGTCAGCTCGGTCGCCGACAGGGTGAAAATCGGGTCGACCGTCGTGGCAAGCGTATCGGCCAGCAAAACCTTCTTGCCCAGGCCGGTGACGAAGCGCTCGACGCCAGAGGCGAACTTCTCGAGCGTCACTCTGCGGTCGGTCAATTGGCTGGCGACGTCGTGATAACGGATGATCGGCCCGGCGATCAGCTGCGGGAAAAAGCAGATGTAGAGGCCGAAATCCAGCGGATTGCGCTGCGCTTTCGCCACGCCGCGATGGATGTCGACGACGTAGGACAGCAGGTGGAAGGTGAAGAACGAAATGCCCAGCGGCAACTGGTGGTTCGCTGGCTGGTGAATATGCAGGCCGGTGAAGGCAAGCGCTGCGTTGAGGTTGGTAACGATGAAGCCCGCGTACTTGAAGTAGATGAGGCTCAGAATGTTAATGGCGATACACAGGACGTAGACCGCATCCTTGGCGCGATGCCATTTTTTTTCCCGGTAGTTGTCGATGACTATGCCGGAGACAAAGTTGACCAGAATCAGGAAGAACAGCAGCGGAACGTGCTTGATCCCGCCGCACGCGTAGAAAACCACGCTGGCCAGCAGCAGAAATGGATTCAGCAGGGGGCGGCGCAGGAGGAGGCTAATCCCAACAACGACTGGCAGGAACAGAAACAGGAAGTCGCTGGAGGAAAATAGCATCGAGAAAAACGTCCATGTGGAGCGGTAATAGATCGACGGATGCGGCCCAGAGACACATCCGATTAGCCGCTCAACATCATGGCGGTTTCGGGGCCAATAAGTCCGTTACGCATCGCACAGTGTCGATCGATCCGCACTATGCGACGGAAGGTCGACCAGGGCGTCATTGATTCCGCACGCCACGATGCGGCGCATCTTACTCATGTGGCAGTGGTATGCGTCAAGGGACTTAAGTACGGGTTACCGCTATGCACCACGAGGTGTTCGCTCCTTCTGTGCGCCATCGGCTTTGGTCGTCGTCAGGGCTTCTTCAGATAGTCATCCACGGCACTACCCACCGTAGGATGGAAGCTCGCGTCACCGATGATGTCCGTCAGTTCGAAGCGTCTGAGCTTGTCGCGTACGGGATCTTTCATTTCGGCGAAATGAAGGGCGATGCCTCGATCGAGCAGGATGCTGCTCAACTCGCGCAGCATGTCGGCGGACGTGACATCGATACTGGTGACGGGCTCGGCCGCCACGATCACTCTTTGCACGGGAGTGGGCGAGGATTCGACAGCTTCGAGCAAGCGTTGCTGGAAGAGTTCGGCGTTGGCGAAAAAGAGCGGCGCATCCCAGCGAAACAGCACCAGGCCAGTAATTCGCGCAGCGTGCGGATAGCGTTTGGTGTCGTGGTATCCGCGCAGGCCTTCCACCCGGCCAAGGACGGCGTAGTGCGGCCGCCATCCGTCCCACAGGAACTCGATCACCGCAATGGCCACCGCAATGCAGATGCCCGGGATGGTGCCGAATACCGCCACGCCGACGAAGCAGGCAATAGAAAGCCAGAACTCCCACTGCTGGATACGGAAGATGCGCTTGAGGTCTGCGAATTCGAACAAGCTGAGTGCCGCTGCAATCACGACTGCAGCCAGTGCACTGTTTGGCAGATTGCGCATCAGGTTTGGCGCCACCATCAGCAACAGCGCCACCACCACGGCGCCCACCACACCGGTCACCTGGGTTTTCGCACCGGCTGTCTCGGCCACAGGGGTGCGCGAGGAGCTGCTGCTGATGGGAAATCCCTGGAAAAATCCGGCCGCGAGATTGGCCACGCCCAGTCCGACCATCTCCTGATTGGGGTCGACGCGCGTATGAAGGCGAGCGGCAAACGTACGAGACAACACGCTGGTGTCCGCGAGCGAGATCAACCCCACGGCGAAGCCGCCAAGGAGGATCTTCACCAGATCCACATCGCTTGCCCAGGGGATCTCAAGCCGCGGCAAGCCCTGCGGAATCTGGCCAAGCACTTTGACGCCGTAGCTCTGGAGCTTGAAGGCGACGACGCACAGCATTGCCACGACCACGGCTATGAGGATGCCCGGCAGCCGCTTGTAGGGCTTGAGGAGCAGGATAAGCACAAGGGTCCCTGCACCCACGGCAAAGGTGTACCAGTTGGCCTTCCCCGCCGCTATCGATCTTCCAAGGCTCCACATTTCACGCAGCGGGCCTTGGTCTTCGACGGAAATGGCAAAGAGCTTGGGCAGCTGACTCACCAGCACCGTCAGCGCAATGCCATTCATGTAGCCGTATCGAATCGGTTTGGAAAGCAGCTCGGTGATGAAGCCCAGCCGAAACAATCCCAGCATGATGCAGAGCAGGCCTGACACGACCGCCATCATGCCGGCGACGGCAATGGCGCGCGAGGGATCGCCTGCAGCGACGGAAACCACCACGGCGAGAATCGGCGCTGCCAGAGCGGAGTCTGGACCAAGCACCAAAATGCGGCTCGGACCGAACAGGGCATACGCCAACAGCGGCACGATGGTGGCGTAGAGGCCGTATACGCCAGGCACACCCGAAGCCTCGGCGTAGGCGATGCCGACAGGTACCAGCATGGTCGTCACGACCAATCCGGCGACCACGTCTTTGGGTAGCCAACTGGCCTGATAACTCCGCAGCGTTACCAGGCCCGGCAGCCAGCGCAACCAGGACTGCGTTCTGTCCGCCGCAGGCTCAACACGCGAAATGGGTTCGTCGGAAAGCATGATGCGATCACATCCTGTCCCACCGAGTCACGCCGATCATAGTTCTGCGACGTGTCTGCATCCAGTATGGCGGCGGCCCAATCCGGGGTTCGCAAGCGCCTATGGCCCGCCGGATGCCTTCAGTCTGACTCTGGCCGTCTCTGTCCCGGCCGGAGCTCCGCTCTGGGTCAGTTGCCGAATCAAAAGGCGTTCGCTCTGCCGCTCGATGCGGGCGGCCGCCTGGGCGCTCCGCGGGACATTCACCCATCGTGGCCGTCGTTTGACGAAGGCTTGATGACCTTGCTGTCACGCTTGATTCCCTTGGAAATGAGCTGACCGGCTGTCGTGGCCGGCGAGGCGTCGCCGCGCTCGGGGCGTCGCCATTGTGCGCGGTCTTTCGCCGGGTGGTTTACCGGAGTCGTTGCAGGTGAACTCTCTAACCGTGGGAGGCGCGATGCCATGGCAAAGGATAAGAAGCAGGCAGAGCCGGCGGCTCCTGCCGAGGAAACCCGGCTGAAGGGCAAGGAGTACACCAAGGAATTGGAGAAGCTCCATGTCGAGCTGGTGAAGCTGCAGCTGTGGGTACAGAGGACCGGAGCAAAGATTTGCATCGTCTTCGAGGGGCGCGACGGTGCGGGCAAAGGTGGTGCCATCAAAGCCATCACTGAGCGCGTCAGCCCGCGCGTATTCCGCGTGATGGCGTTGCCGGCACCCACCGACCGAGAAAAAAGTCAGATGTACATCCAGCGCTACCTGCCCCATTTACCGGCGGCTGGCGAAATCGTGATCTTCGACCGCAGCTGGTACAACCGTGCGGGCGTTGAACGTGTCATGGAGTTCTGCACCGAAGACCAGGTCGAGAGCTTCCTGCGCGTAGCGCCATTGGTAGAGCGGAGCATCGTGAGCTCCGGCATCATTTTGCTGAAGTATTGGCTGGAAGTGAGCGAGGAAGAGCAGACGCGCCGCCTCAAGGGGCGCATTCACGACGGGCGAAAGCTATGGAAGCTGTCGCCGATGGATCTCAAGTCATACAGCCGCTGGTACGACTATTCGCGTGCCCGCGACGACATGTTCAAGGCGACTGACACGCAGTTCGCGCCATGGCTGGTGGTGGACTCCAACGACAAGCGGCGTGCGCGCCTCAACATCATCGCTGACCTGCTCAGCCGCATTCCCTATGAAGAGGTGGATCGACCCAAGATCGAGCTGCCCAAGCGCCAGAAGCGCGGTGGCTACCGCGAGCCGGACTATCCCTTCCGCTTCATTCCGCAGAAGTACTGACGATCGAAACGCCTGCCGCCGACCGCGCTGCAGTTCGGAGGCATGGCAGGAGAAACGACCATGCTGCGTCTACTGGTGGGCAACATCGCGCCGGGAACCTCGGACGAGGAACTCGGAGAGTTTCTGACCAAGTACGGCTTCCCGGCATGGGAGGGCATCGAACACGTTCCGGGGGATGGTTCGCGACCCGCGGTGATGCTCACCTTCGGTGACGTCAGTTCCAAGTCACTGGAGAAGCTCAGCCAGCGGATACATCACATGTTCTGGAAGGGGCGCGAGCTCAACGCCATGATCATCGGGCAGTACATGCCCTGACGCCGACATGGTGGCAGGAAAGCTGTGTTGGGCGATGCCGGTGGCACTCTCGTCGACACGCCGTGCGGGCCATGGGATTCGCCGCCTTCGGGAAGCGGTCCGATCCAGGCGGTAGAATATCGCCATGCATATCTTCAAAGTCTTCCATATCGAGGCGGCGCACCGCCTGCCCAACGTACCACCGGGCCACAAGTGCGCGCGCCTGCACGGGCATTCCTTCAAGATCGAGATCCACGTGGCCGGCGAGCCCGATTCCGCCATGGGCTGGGTCATGGATTTCGCCGACGTGAAGGCCGCCTTCGCCCCGCTGTTCGACCAGCTGGATCACCACTACCTCAATGACATCGAAGGTCTGGAGAACCCAACCAGCGAAATGCTGGCTCGCTGGATCTTCCGTCGCCTCGAGTCGGCCCTTCCTGGGCTGGACAAGGTGGTCGTGCACGAAACCTGCACGTCGGGCGCCAGTTGTAGTCGTGACAGTTTTTGATGCGTCGCAAAAATTCATGGTTCTGCCGTAATGTCCGGAGAATCTTGAATTTTTTGTTACATTCTGCTTTGTTCAGGAAAAATATATTGCAGCGCACAAAATGGCTTGGTAGAGTGCTCGCCACTACCCCTACTCCCGTCGAGGGATCAAGCCATGACGCAGCAACTGAATACCCAGGTTTTCGCCTACGCCAAGCAGCTTGCTGACAGCGCCTTCAAGGCTCAGTCGGTGGCCCTGAAGGGTCTGGAAAAGATTGCCGAGCTGCAGATCAAGGCGCTTGAGAAGCAGGCGGAATCCACCGCTGAATTCATCAGCGGCGCCCTCGAAACCCGCGACATGGATGGTCTGCGTAACCTGTGGGAAAAGGGTGCCGCCGCCAGCCGCGAAAACGCTGAGCGCGCCGTGGCCGTGACCCAGGAAATCATCGCCGTGAGCCAGAAGACCGCCGAGTCGCTGAGCGCCCTGGTGCAGGAGCAGCAGCAGGCCGCCAATGACGCCGTCGCCGCTCCGGTGGCCGCCGTCAAAAAGGCTGCCACCGGCGCCAAGTAATACCGCTTACCGACGCAGCGCCTCTCTTCCCCCTGTTGCGTCAAAGGGCCGGATCTCTGTCCGGCCCTTTTTCTATGCGTGAAATCTCACGCCCGAAGAGTGGATGAGTCGGCATTTTGACAAGATGTCGCAGCAAGTGCGGCTTGTCGCTGTAAATGCCTCGCTGATATACTTTTAAGGATTGGACCGTGGCCCGTAGCTGGTTCGGTGCCGCTTAAGAGCGAAACCGCGCGGGAACGTCACGTGCTTAACAGTCTTGCTTCCGGTCGTCGTCTGGCGCTGCGCATTATCTTGCTGCAGCTGGCCGTGGCGGTGATCGTAGGTCTCACCTTCCTTACGCTGGGGCTCCGCGATGCATTGGCGGCCGCTGCGGGTGCCATGATCGTGGCGCTGGGTACGGCGCTTCTGGCGTGGCGTTCCTTTGCTGGGTTAGGTGGTGGCGGCATGACCATGTGGCGCGTGATGTCGGGCATGGTTTTGAAGTGGATCGTGATCTTCGGAGGGTTGGTCGCGATCCTGGGTCAATGGAAATTACCGCCACTAGCTGCCATCACGGGGCTGGTGGCTGCTTACGCAATAAATTTGCTGGCATTCAGATTCAAGGGCTAACACATGGCAAGCGAGCCGCAGGGCGGACTAACTGAATACATCCAGCATCACCTGCACCACAACACGGTGAGCCTGGGTGACAGCCCGTTCATGCAGATCCATCTCGATTCGATCGTGGTGGCCTTTCTACTGGGCGCTCTGTTCTGTCTGTGGTTCTGGCTCAAGGCCCGCAAGGCCACCTCGGGCGTGCCGTCCAAGGGTCAGGCTTTTGTAGAGATCATCGTCGAGTTCGTCGACACCCAGGTAAAGGACACCTTCCACGGTGATCGCCGCACGGTGACCCCGCTGGCGCTGTCCATTTTCATGTGGGTGACCTTCCTCAACGCGATGGACCTGCTGCCCCTGGACGCCCCGAGCTTTGCGGTCAAGACCGCTGGCGGCGTCCATGCGATGCACGAAACCTTCTTCCGCTGGGTGCCGACCGCCGATATCAACACCACCGTGGGCCTGGCCCTCGCCGTGTTCTTCATCGTGCTGGGCCATGGCATGAAGGCCAAGGGCGCGCTGGGCTTCGGCAAGGAGCTCATGACCTCCCCGTTCCACGCCCATAACCCGGTCGTGGTAGCCATCCTGGTGCCGTTCAATTTCCTGCTCAATGTCGTCGAATACCTGTCCAAGCCGGTGTCGCTCGCTATGCGACTGTTCGGCAACATGTACGGCGGCGAGCTGGTGTTCATGCTGATTGCTGGCCTGTTCGCAGGCTGGATCAGCTTCCTGCCGGGTGTGCTGTTCAACACCGCATGGGCGATCTTCCACATTCTGATCATCCTGCTGCAGGCCTTCATCTTCATGATGCTTACGATCGTGTATATCGCCACGGCACGTGAGCATCACTGAGGTTTTGTTCGTTCCGGTTTCGCTTTAATCCGCTTCGCTTTAATCACTCTTTTAGAAAGATTCACAGGAGAATTCCATGAACCTCGTCGAACTCGTCGCTCACGTCCAGGGCCTCACCGCCATCGCGATCGGCGTCATCATCGGTCTCGGCGCTCTGGGCGCTTGCTTGGGTATCGCCATCATGGGTTCCAAGTTCCTTGAGTCCGCCGCTCGCCAGCCGGAGCTGGTCCCGCTGCTGCAGGGCCGTATGTTCCTGCTCGCCGGCCTGATCGACGCCGCGTTCATTATCGGCCTGGCCGTGGCGCTGCTGTTCGCGTTCTCGAACCCGCTGATCGCCGCTCTCAAGACCGCCGTCGGCGGTTAATTGGCGGAAAAGTGTCGCCGCAGCGTGATCGCGCTGCGGCGATCTGCGGTTTAACGCGTTACCGGAGTTAATTGGAAAGCTCATGGATATCAATCTGACTTTCCTGGGCCAGATGGTTTCTTTCGCCATCCTGGTCTGGTTCACCACCAAGTTCATCTGGCCGCAGCTCAATCACGCGATTGAAGAGCGTCAGAAGAAGGTTGCCGAAGGTCTGGCCGCCGCCGAGAAGGCGCGCGCCGAACTGAAGGATGCCGACGCCAAGGTTGCCAATGAGATCAAGCAGGCCCGTCAGCAGGCCAACGAGATCATCGAGCGTGCTCAGCAGCAGGCCAACCAGATTGTGGACAAGGCCCGCGCCGAAGCCACGACCGAGGCAAACCGCCTGAAGGCTGCCGCCGCCGAAGAAATCGTCAGCATGCAGCAGCGTGCGCGCGAAGAGCTGCGTAGCTGGGTGGGCCGTCTGGCCGTCCAGGGCGCCGAGAAGATCGTGCAGCGCGAAGTCGACGCCAACGCCCACAAGGCGATGCTCGACCAGCTTGTGGCCGAGATCTAAGTCATGGCGCAGGCAATCACTCTCGCCCGCCCCTACGCACGTGCAGCTTTCGAGCTGGCCCATGAGGCCGGCTCGCTCGGTGCATGGTCGCAGGCGCTGGCTTTCGCTGCCGAGGTGGCGAAGGACCCGCGCGTGGTTGGCTTCGGCAACGATCCGCGCGTGCAGCCGGAGCAGCTGGTGGGGCTCCACTTGCCGCAAGGCATGGCCGCGGACGCGCCGTTCGCAATGTTTCTTGGCGAACTGGCCGAGCACCGTCGCCTGGCGCTGCTGCCGGAAATCGCGGCGCTGTACGAACAGTACAAGCGCGAATCCGAGTCGCAGCTGTTGGTGAAGGTGACCAGCGCGTTCGCGCTGGATGCCGCGCAGGCCGAACAACTCAAGGCGTCGCTGAAGCGCCGCTTCAAGCGCGAAATCGAACTGGAGACCCAGGTCGATGCGTCGCTGCTTGGCGGTGTGGTGATTGACACTGGTAACGAAGTGATCGACGGCTCCGCCCGTGGACGTCTGGCGCGCATGACCCGCGCGCTGACCGTCTAAGTTTTACGCGAAGTCCGTTTCGCGAAGAGCAAAGCCGGCCATCTGTGGCCGGACAACACAAGTTTCAAGCGAAGTCCATTTCGCGAAGAGCAAAAACCAACCATCCATGGCTGGACTCTTCACCAAAGGCTTAAATTTCAGGATATCGACCCATGTCCAGCACCACCCTGAACCCGTCTGAGATCAGTGAACTGATCAAGAGCCGCATCGAGCAGTTCAAGCTCGGCGCAGAAGCCCGCAACGAAGGCACGATCATCAGCGTGTCCGACGGCATCGTGCGCATCCACGGTCTGGCCGACGTGATGCAGGGCGAAATGATTGAACTGCCGGGCAACGCCTACGCGCTCGCGCTGAACCTCGAGCGTGACTCGGTCGGCGCCGTGGTGCTGGGTGAATACCAGCACCTGCGCGAAGGCGACACCGCCAAGACCACCGGCCGCATTCTCGAAGTGCCGGTCGGTCCGCAGCTGCTCGGTCGCGTGGTCGACTCGCTCGGCAACCCGATCGATGGCAAGGGCCCGCTCAATGCGCCGCTCACCTCGCCGATCGAAAAGGTCGCGCCGGGCGTGATCTGGCGTAAGTCGGTCGACCAGCCGGTGCAGACCGGCTACAAGTCGGTGGACTCGATGATCCCGATCGGCCGTGGCCAGCGCGAGCTGATCATCGGCGACCGTCAGACCGGCAAGACCGCGCTGGCCATCGACGCGATCATCAATCAGAAAGACTCCGGCATTAAGTGCATCTACGTCGCTATCGGCCAGAAGCGTTCGTCGATTGCCAACGTCGTGCGCAAGCTCGAAGAGAACGGTGCGCTGGCCAACACCATCGTGGTGGTCGCCTCGGCGTCCGAGTCGGCCGCGCTGCAGTACATCGCGCCGTACTCCGGTTGCGCCATGGGCGAGTACTTCCTCGACCGCGGCGAAGACGCGCTGATCATCTATGACGATCTGTCCAAGCACGCCGTGGCTTACCGCCAGATCTCGTTGCTGTTGAAGCGTCCGCCGGGTCGCGAAGCCTATCCGGGTGACGTGTTCTATCTCCACTCGCGTCTGCTCGAGCGCGCAGCCCGCGTGTCCGAAGAGTACGTCGAGAAGTTCACCAACGGCGAAGTGAAGGGCAAGACCGGTTCGCTGACCGCGCTGCCGATCATTGAGACCCAGGCCGGCGACGTGTCTGCGTTCGTGCCGACCAACGTGATTTCGATCACCGACGGCCAGATCTTCCTGGAAACCGACCTGTTCAACGCCGGCATCCGCCCGGCCGTGAACGCCGGTATCTCGGTGTCGCGCGTGGGCGGTGCTGCCCAGGTCAAGATCGTCAAGAAGCTGTCCGGCGGCGTGAAGCTGGCCCTGGCTCAGTACCGTGAGCTGGCTGCGTTCGCGCAGTTTGCCTCGGACCTGGACCCGGCCACCCGTGCCCAGCTGGACCGCGGCATCCGTGTGACCGAGCTGATGAAGCAGTCGCAGTACGCCCCGCTGTCGGTCGCCGAGCTCGCGCTGTCGGTGTACGCCGCCGAGAAGGGCTACCTCGACGATCTGCCGCAGAACAAGGTGCTGCCGTTCGAGAAGGGCCTGCATGCCTTCATGCACCAGAACCATGGCGACCTGATGAAGAAGATCGTCGCCACCGGTGACTGGAACAACGACATCGAAGCCGTCTTCAAGTCCTCGCTCGACGAGTACAAGAAGACCGGCAGCTGGTAAGCAGTAGCAGGGTGTACGGCCGTCCATACGGCCGTACCGCACTCCGGTCAATGCAGCCGGGATCGCAATAACCCAGAAGGTTGAGGCAAACGTGGCAAGCGGACGCGAAATCAAAACCAAGATCAAGAGCACGCAGAACATGCGCAAGGTGACGCGCGCGCTCGAAATGGTCTCGGCCTCGAAGATCCGCAAGGCGCAGGATCTGATGAAGGCCTCGCGGCCCTATGCGCGCTCCATGCGCAAGGTGATCGCGCACATCGCCCAGGCCAACACCGACTTCCAGCATCCGTTCCTGCAGGAGCGCGAGTCCGTCAAACGCGTGGGCTACCTCGTCATCACCACTGATCGCGGTCTGTGCGGTGGTCTCAATGCCAACCTCTTCCGCAACCTGCTCCCGGCCATCCGCGAGTGGCAGGACAAGGGCGTGGAAGTCGACGTGGTCGCGGTCGGCCAGAAGGCGATCCAGTTCTTCCGCCGCATCAAGGGCGTCAACCTGATCGCCACGGCCAGCCACCTCGGTGAGCGTCCGAAGCTGGAAGCGCTGATCGGCGTGATGAAGGTCGCGCTCGACGCCTACATGGGTGGCAAGCTCGACCGCGTGTTCCTTGCGCACAACGAGTTCATCAACACGATGACGCAGAAGCCGGCGGTGCATGCGCTGCTTCCGCTGCCCGTGGTGGCCGGGGAAATGATCGAGGGCCAGCCGGCCTCGCCGGATTACCCGGTGGCGGGCCTCAAGCTCGAGCAGAAGCACGACTGGGACTACATCTACGAACCCGATGCCGCCGCCGTGCTGGAGTACGTGCTGGGTCGCTACATCGAGTCCGTGGTGTATCAGGGTGTGCTGGAAAACCTGGCCAGCGAGCATGCAGCGCGCATGGTGGCCATGAAGAGCGCGTCGGACAACGCCAACAAGGTGATCAGCGAACTGAGGCTGATCTACAACAAGGCGCGTCAGGCCGCGATTACCCAGGAAATTTCGGAAATCGTGGGCGGCGCCGCGGCTGTATAAGTGCAGGTATCCCTGCCTGCAAGAGAAGATCAAAGAGCGGCCATTCATGGCTGCGAACGGTTAAAGCGATCATCCATGATCGCCAGATTCAAAAGGCAACCATCCGTGGTTGCACTACTCAACAAGAGCGACGCCAAGGCGGCGCTGTAACGAACCTAAAAGATCCATCCGGAGCACATCCATGAGCCAGGGCAAAGTTGTACAGATCATCGGCGCGGTTATCGACGTGGAATTCGCACGCGATCAGGTGCCGCAGGTTTACGACGCGCTGAAGATCGACGGCACCAACATCACGCTGGAAGTCCAGCAGGTGCTCGGTGACGGCGTCGTCCGCACCATCGCCCTCGGTTCCACCGACGGCCTGAAGCGCGGCCTGATGGCGCGCAACACCGGCGAAGCCATCAAGGTGCCGGTCGGCAAGGCCACTCTGGGCCGCATCATGGACGTGCTGGGCAATCCCATCGACGAAGCCGGCCCGGTCGGCACCCAGGACCACTGGGAAATCCACCGCGAAGCCCCGAGTTACGAAGACCAGGCCCCGGCCAGCGGCTTGCTGGAAACCGGCATCAAGGTGATCGATCTGATCTGCCCGTTCGCCAAGGGCGGCAAGGTCGGCCTGTTCGGCGGCGCCGGCGTGGGCAAGACCGTGAACATGATGGAGCTCATCAACAACATCGCTAAGGCGCACGCGGGTCTGTCCGTGTTCGCTGGCGTGGGCGAGCGTACCCGCGAGGGCAACGACTTCTACCACGAGATGAAGGACTCCAACGTGCTCGACAAGGTGGCCATGGTGTACGGCCAGATGAACGAGCCGCCGGGCAACCGTTTGCGCGTGGCGTTGACCGGCCTGACCATGGCCGAGTACTTCCGCGACGAGAAGGACGAGCACGGCAAGGGTAAGGACGTGCTGCTGTTCGTAGACAACATCTACCGCTACACGCTGGCCGGTACCGAAGTGTCCGCACTGCTCGGCCGCATGCCGTCGGCGGTGGGTTACCAGCCGACGCTGGCCGAGGAAATGGGCGTGCTGCAGGAGCGCATCACTTCGACCAAGACCGGTTCGATCACCTCGATCCAGGCCGTGTACGTGCCCGCGGACGACCTGACCGACCCGTCGCCGGCCACCACCTTCGCCCATTTGGACGCGACCGTGGTGCTCTCGCGTAACATCGCTTCGCTCGGTATCTACCCGGCCATCGACCCGCTGGACTCCACCAGCCGCCAGCTGGATCCCAACGTGATCGGCAACGAGCACTACGACATTGCCCGCCGCGTGCAGGGCACGCTGCAGCAGTACAAGGAGCTCAAGGACATCATCGCGATCCTGGGCATGGACGAGCTGTCGGAAGAAGACAAGCTGACCGTGGCCCGCGCACGCAAGATCGAGCGCTTCTGTTCTCAGCCGTTCCACGTGGCTGAAGTGTTCACGGGCTCGCCGGGCAAGTACGTGCCGCTGAAGGACACCATCCGTGGCTTCAAGATGATCGTGGACGGCGACGTGGACCACCTGCCGGAGCAGGCGTTCTACATGGTCGGCGGCATCGACGAGGCCATCAAGAAGGCCGAGGAAATGGGCGCCAAAAAGGCGGCCTGATCGGTGTGAGGCTTTACGGTGAAGTGCGCTTGCCGCGCTTCACTGGCTCCACACAGCATCGTCTGCTTTTCACCGAACGCACCGGAATACCGTCATGAGTCATACCCTCCGTGTCGACATCGTCAGCGCCGAAGCCGAGATCTTCTCCGGCGAAGCACAGCTGGTGGTCGCCACCGGCGAGATGGGCGAACTGGGCATTGCGCCCCGCCATGCCCCGCTGATCACCCGCCTGAAGCCGGGCCACGTTGACGTGGTGCTGGTCGGTGGCGAGCGTCAGCAGTTCTGGGTGTCCGGCGGCATCCTGGAAGTGCAGCCGCAGGTCGTCACTGTGCTGGCGGACACCGCCGCGCGCGCTTCCGACCTGGATGAAGCTGCCGCCCAGCGCGCCAAGCAGGAAGCCGAGGACGCCTTGGCCAACCGCACCGACGCCGTCGAAATCGCCGAGGCACAGGCCAAGCTGGCCCAGGCCATCACCCAGCTGCAGGCGCTGGAGCGCCTGCGCAAGACGCTCAAGCACTAAGCGCAGCGTCCGATGGTGCCCCACGAAACGCCGGCCTTTGGGTCGGCGTTTTTGTTTATGCTGATCTGAAGCCGGTCATCGAAGCCCCGGACGCGATGCGCCAACGCCGCCTGAGTCTCTACGGAGTCCTTCCCATCGCGGTCGTCAGTGTGTTGCTGGCGGCCTGCGCCAGCGCGCCCACCGGCGTCGCAGGACACCCCTCGCCAGCGATGCAGCACTACCCGCTGGCACTGGGCGAGATCACCACGGGTGGTATGCCTCGCGATCACACGGCACCGCCGTATCCGCCGGGTCTGCTGGATGCGCGTCTGCCTCCGCAAGAGGTGAAGGCCACGCTGGCGGTTGATACGGCAGGCAAGGTCAGTGAGGTGCGTATCGAAGGCGAGGACCAGGCGAGCCCGCAGCGGAGGCAGTTCGACGACGTGGTGCGCACCGCCGTGATGCATTGGCGCTTCGAGCCGTTGCGTGTCACTCAGTGGGCTGCCGATGCCATTGGCAACACGCACGACACAGGTAGTCAGGCCCGCCCCTTCCATCGGGACTATGTGTTCCGGTTTGCGTGGGAGGATGGCAAGCCGGTGACCGAAGCCAGCGCGTCCCCCGTTCCCAAGCCTTAACCCCTCGGTCCGATGTTCCCCGCGACGCACCCCCGGCGCTGCTATCCTCGGCCGCGAGTCTGAATAGGTCTGCTTATGACTAAGAACGCCCCTTTGCATGTGATCGTCCTTGCCGCTGGCGAGGGTAAGCGCATGAAGTCGAAAAAGGCCAAGGTGCTGATGCCTTTGGCTGGCCGTTCTCTGCTGGCACACGTGCTGGATGCGGCGCGAACGCTGCAGCCGCAGAAGATCCATCTGGTTTACGGCCATGGTGGCGACCAGGTGCTTGCGGCGTTCGAGGGGCAGCCCGACCTGAACTGGGTGCTGCAATCCCAGCGTCTGGGCACCGGGCATGCGGTGCGTGAGGCATTGCTCGATGTGCCTGACGAAGCCGCCGTGCTGGTGCTTTACGGCGATGTACCGTTGACGCGTGCGCAGACACTGCAGCGGCTGGTGTCTGCCGAGGGCACGGTCAGTCTGCTGGCGACGCGCGTCCCCAACCCGTTCGGCTATGGGCGCGTGCTGCGCGATGGCAACGGTCTCGTGCGCGCAGTGGTGGAGGAGAAGGACGCGGATGACGCACAACGCGCGATCAACCTCATCAACACCGGCATCGTCGCGGCCGAAGCCGAGGCGCTGAAGCGTTGGACGTCCAAACTCGACCGCAACAATGTGCAGGGTGAGTATTACCTCACCGATATCTTCGCCATGGCCGCAGGTGAAAATCGCGCCGCGACGTGTGTGGAATGCGAGGACGAATACGAGGCCGCTGGCGCCAACAATCCCTGGCAGCTCGCCGAGCTGGAGGCGCAGTACCGTCTGCGCGCGGCCAAGGCGCTCGCTCTGGAGGGTGTGCGTATCGTCGATCCTTCACGCATTGATGTGCGCGGTACTGTCCATGCGGGCATGGATGTGGAGATCGACGTCAATGTCATCCTTGACGGCAAGGTGACGCTGGGTGATGACGTACGGATCGGCGCCTTCACGCGCTTGAAGGATGTGCATCTCGCGGCCGGCACCATCGTGCACCCGCACTGCGATCTGGAAGGCGTGGTGACTCACGGGCCGTGCATCATTGGCCCGTTCGCGCGCCTCCGTCCTGGTACGGAGCTGGCCGAGGGTGTGCACATCGGTAATTTCGTCGAGACCAAAAAAGCACAGCTTGGCAAGGGCAGCAAGGCCAATCATCTGAGCTATCTCGGCGACACCGTCATCGGTAGCGGCGTAAACATCGGCGCCGGCACCATTACCTGCAACTACGATGGCGCCAACAAGCACCTGACCACCATTGGCGATGGCGCATTCATTGGTTCCAACAGTGCGCTCGTCGCGCCCGTCACCATCGGCGCGCAGGCCACCATTGCTGCAGGCTCGGTGATCGGCAAGGATGCACCTCCAGGCGAGCTCACCATCGCCCGCGCTCGGCAGATGACGCTCAATGGATGGCAGCGACCGATCAAGAAATCGTAGTTCGGGTTCGCGCGCTATGTGAAGGCATGGCGCGGTGACCATGGATGCATGTGATCACGCAAGACGTTTCGTACGTACCTATCCCCCACCTAGTCGTGAAGGAATTGGTTATGCGTGTATGGACGTTCAGTGCATGGGTGATGTTGATCTTGCTCTTGCAAGGTTGTGCGAACACGGCGTCGGCCCCTGATCCGGGTGCGACGAAGTCTGGTGCGGTTCAGTTGTTTGATGCCGATGCAAAACCTCGCTTCAACATCTATCTCTCCTGCGCCAGCAGAACGGTCAATTGCGACATGGTCGAGAGAGCGTTCGATTCGTGGGCAGACGGACGTCATCTGACCTTGCATACGGTGTCGCATGACGATGCTGCATTCTCGCAAGGCCAGCCATCTCGAACGCAGGATCAGTCCCAGCCTTATCGGCTTGCTGTGCGTTATGCGCCTGAAATGGGTACGTTTAGCAATTCCATGACGGGCACGGGTACAGGTCTGCCGGTAGTTAGCTACAAAGCGACCGTCCAGGTTTTCGATGCAGCAACCGGCAGCTTGCTCAAGACCATGTCGTTTCACGACGAGAAAACGGCCGATGGTGGCGGAACGGCAAACCCTTACCTCAAGGCGCAGGTGCAGGCTTTTCTCGGGCGTCTGGATCCGGGGTATGCCAAAGGTTGAATTCATGCCACTGGAGTTGGCAGCTCGAAGAACGGGTGACACGGACCATCCAGTCGCCCTGTCATCAGGGCGAAGAGGGCGTTATGCGAAACAGGGTCAGTAACTACCTATGGGTGGTGTTTGTCGTGACGTGCTTGTGGGGCGCTTGTGCGCCCCCATCGCATGCTGAGACGGTCGTGCGGGAACTCAGGAGCGCACCGCAGACGCAGTCGTCTCCCGGAACGGACTATCAGCTACGTACAGCGTCCGTCGCTGGTGTGGCGGTGACACTCATCGACGTTTCATCGTGGCCCGGTGAGCGGACCAAGACGGATGCCACCAAGCTTCCACCGCTACCCGCTATGCCACCTGCAGCGGTGAATGATCACGTGCAGTGGTTTTACGGTGATGTCGTCGGCTGGATGCCTGTGCCCACCGAATGGCATGTGCAGCGGGCGGCCATCGGCTGGGATGGCAGCACCGTTTATACCTTTGCCGCGCCTGAGGGTGTTTCGGCTGGTTGGGTCAGCTACACCGTCGAGCCCGGTTGTGTGGGTTGCATTCTGGATGCAGCGAACGGTTTGCTGCCGGGCGCCGGTGAGCGTATGACGGCGAATGCTTTCGGCGCTGGTGCGGATCTCGGCCAAACCAACCCCGTGATGAGCTGGCAGTCGCGACCGGATGATTGCACCGCGTTGTTTCGCTATCGCACGGGCGGCATGACCGTGCACGCCGCCGTACTCAGTAGTGTGCCGATCGCCACCTTGGATACAGGCAAAGGCGACCTTTCGCTCGCTGAGATATATGCAGCGCTGCCGGATCGACAGTCGCCGGTGACGTCATTTCTGATCAGCCACTTCCAGCAGGCTTTTCATGCCTGCCATGCCCCTAACGGTTGGCCGAGCTGATAGTCAGGCGTAGCGCCAGCCATCGATCTCCACCAGCAACTCCTTACGGCAGATGTCGCCGTGCAACAGGAGCACGGGCACGCCAGGCAGGCGCCGCTGCAGGAAGTCGCGCACGATGGGGGCGTCGGTGGGATGCCGTACGTAGGCTTTCAGCGGCGACTGCGTGTCGAAGCCGGCGGCCATCCCAGCATTGGCCAACAACGCTTCGAGGTTCACCAGCGTTTCGTCCAACTGTGCCAGCAGGTCGTCATCGTGCGCCGAGGTGTGGCCGACCACCGCAGCGGTGCCGGAGATAGCCAGGGCATCCAGACCGGGCAAGGCCATCGCGCGTGCGAAGCTGGGCGGCGTGCGGCCGTACTGGCGCGGGTAGCGCCATGCGCTTACCTGTCGGGGGTTCTCGACGCGTACACCAGGTTCATCGCAGGCCAGCAGATACACCTGCAGGCGCGGCTCCGGGGCGTGGTGTCCGATGGCGGTGGCCGCCGGGAAGCCTTCGGCAAAGAAGCTGCCCATACCGATGGCTCGGCCATCGCAGAACTGTTTGTAACGCTCGACGTCGCCTTCGCCCTGATTGATCTCACCCAGATAATTCCAGATGCGCAGGACGTGGCGCTCGCGTCGGGTCGCCAGGAATTCACGCAGTTGCGCATAGATCGTGGCGGCGGTGCTGCTTGGACCGCCACACGCCGGTTCATTCAGGGTGATGGCAGCAAACAGCCAGCCATCGCCAGCCGACCATTGCAGATCGCCGACCCTTCCATGCGTCACCGGACCGTCGACCTGCCACAGCTCCATCGTCGCGGGAGCGTCGAAGCTTTCCAGGTCCACCCGGAGCCAGCGTGGATCGTCACTGGAGGCGGCCCCGGCGCCAAAACCGAACACGGCCAAGGTGCCGGGTTCATGCCAAAGCGTTGCCAGGTCAGTGTGTCGGTAGGACACCTGGGGCGCACGCCGCGGCGCCAGCCTGACGTTTTCACAACCCTGAACCATGGCATCAAAAGAGGGGGTAGGGGGCGCTATGTTACACTTGTCGGCCGCGACCTCCGGGGGAGAGGCGCACGCAACAGGTATGGACCAGCATGGTCGAGCAGAGCGCCGCACAACACGAACTGGCCACTTTGATCGTGGAATGCCTCAATCTGGAAACAGTGACGGCCGACCAGATCGACCCGGATGCCCCGCTGTTTGGCGGCGATCTCGGCCTGGATTCCATTGATGCGCTCGAAATCGCGCTGGCCGTCTCCAAGCGCTATGGCTTCCAGCTGCGCTCGGACAACCCCGAGAACCGCCAGATCTTCACCAGCCTGCGCACGCTGTCCGAGCACGTTGAACGGCACAGAGCTGTTTAACTGGCATCGGGCATGATGGGGCGCCAACACGGCAGACTTCCGTTGCGTCCCGTTCGAATCCAGGCAGGCTGAACCACCCATGTCGTCTTCATTCGTCTCCCCACCGAGATCGACGCCGCGGCGCTGGTTGCCGCTGATGCTCGCCTATCCGGTGCTGGCGATGGCCGGCGTGATCACCCATCGCCAGGGCTTCTCCCTCGCGGCGTGCGCGCTGCTGTTCACCCTGCTGATGGCGCCGGGCCTTGCCGCACGCAGGCCGCTGCCTTGGATGGTGTGGACGGTCACCCTGGCAGCGATGGCTGAGCTGTGGCTGCATGGCATGGTAGGTCTGCTGCTCGAAATCGTGCCCATCGCTATCAACGTGCTGCTGGCTGTGCTGTTTGGGCGAAGCCTGCGTGCGGGTTCGACACCGTTGATCGCCCGTTTCATCGAAGCAGTCGAAGGCGCAGAACGATTGCATACGCCCGGCGTAGCTCGCTATGCCCGCCAGCTCACCTGGTTCTGGACGATGCTTACCGCGGCGCAGGCGCTGGTGCTCACGGTGCTGCTGCTCTGCGCTGAGCCCGGCGGCTTGCTGCATTCGCTGGGTGTTTCCTCACCCTGGCCGGTGTCAGCGGCGCTGGCGCAGTCATACATGCACGTGGGCGGCTACCTGTTGATCGGCGCGGCGTTCCTGCTGGAACACGTGTTTCGCCGCTGGCATCTGCGGCATATCGAGCATCCGCGTCTGCACGCATTGGCGCTGGACATTGCCGCACGCTGGCCGCAACTGGTGCGCGGCGAGGATCCCGCATCGTCATGAGCCACACCGAATTTCACCACACGTTTCTGGTGGCTAATGATCACCCCTGCCTGCCCGGTCATTTCCCCGGTAAGCCTCTGGTGCCGGGTGTTCTGTTGCTGGAGCATGTGGCAACTGCCCTTCACCAGTGGCGAGGAGAGCGCCTGGTACGCGTCGTGGATGCAAAATTCGTGGCGCCCCTGTTGCCGGACGAGCAAGCAGAGGTGGTGTTGGCCGACACAGGTGTGCGCGTGCGCTTCGAGATCCGCCGCGGCGACACCTTGCTCGCGCGTGGCACAGTCGAGGGCATGGCATGAGCGGCCATTGGCAAAGTCGGCCCGAAGGTGGCGGGCGTTTTGCGTTGTGGCTGATTCGCACCGTCGCACTGGCGGGCGGTCGCCCATTGGGCCGCTTGGTGCTCTATCCCGTCACGCTCTACTTCTACTTGCGTCGCGGCCCGGAGCGTGCGGCCTCGCGCCATTTTCTGGAACGCGTGCTCGGCAAGCCGGTCACCACGTGGCAGGTGATGAAACACCTTCACGCCTTTGCTGCGATCACGCTCGACCGCATCTTTCTGTTGGCGCATGGTGAGAAAGGTTTCGACCTCACTGTCGAGGGTCTCGATGAACTAGAGGCCACTCTGGCGCAGGGGCGCGGTCTGCTCTTGGTGGGCTCCCACCAGGGCAGCTTCGAAGCTTTGCGGGCGCTTAGCTCGCGCCGACCGGACATTTCCCTGCGGGTCGTGCTGGACAAGCAGAAAACGCCCGACATGACCGAGCTACTTGAGGCGCTTGCACCCGAAATTGGTGCCAACGTCATCGATTCGTCGCTTGGCGGTGCGTCCATTACGCTGGCCATGGCCGAGGCTTGCGAACAAGGTGCCATGGTTGCCTTGCTGGCCGATCGCGGTCGCGAGCACGAAGTGCTTCGCCGCACGCCCTTCCTGGGTGAGCCCGCACCCTTTCCGGTGGGCCCATGGCTGCTGGCGCATTCGTTGCGCGTGCCGGTGATGCTTTGCTTTGGACTGTACGAGGGTGGCAATCGCTACCGCCTGATTTTCGAGTCGTTCGCCGATCGCGTGGAGATTCCACGCCACGAGCGCGCGCAGGCACTGGACATCGTGCTCGCCCGCTTTGCCCGCCGCATGGAACACTACGTTCACGTGGCCCCCTACAACTGGTTCAATTTCTATGATTTCTGGCAGCAAGACGTGGATGCTCGTGGGCGGACTGATGCTGTCGCTGTGCGCGAACGCGTCGGCGCCTGAAGACGCCGTCACCGCACGCGCTCTGGTCAGTTCGCTGGGGCGCCCGGCACCTGCACGCACACCGTTTGCCGAAGCGCGTTTCATGAAGATGCTGGACAAACCGCTGGTGGTTTCCGGCCAACTGGCATGGCTCGGTGACGACCGCTTGCAGCGCCAGGTCGAGCACCCGAACCGCGAAGTGTCGACCATCGCCAATGGCGAAGTGACGCTGCAGCGCGAAGGCCGCGAGCCGCGAACCTTCTCGCTCAAGCGCGCGCCGCAATTGCAGATACTGCTGGACAGTTTCGTTGCCTTGTTGGGCGGCGACGCCGCGCGACTTGAGCAAGCCTTCACTGTGCAGCACAGCACCAACGACACCAAGCGTTGGACCCTGACGCTCACGCCGCGCGACGCAAAGCTGGCCCATGCGGTGAGTCGCATCGAGATTGATGGCAGCGGCAATGAGCCTCGATGCATGCGCATGCAGGAGGTGGATGGCGACCTGTCCATCGACCTCTTGGGCGAGCTCGCCGCAAAGATGCCGGCGGCGCCCACGCGAGAGGCGCTCGTGGCGCTCTGCCAGGGCAGTTGAACGTGCAACGCCGCGGTCGCCTGACGCTGCTGGTGCTGTGGTTGGTGATGCTGGCACTGCTCGGTGCCTTCGTGATCCAGCATCTTCGCGTCAGCACCGATCTGCGCAGCTTCATGCCGGCGCCGACCACGCCGGATCAGCGGCTGTTGATGGAGCAAGTGGGTGAAGGCCCCGGTTCGCGGTTGCTCTTGCTCGCCATCGCCGGCACCTCGAACGAACAGCTGGCGTCGCTCAGCCAGCAACTGGCGGTGTCGCTACGCAAGAACGACAGTTACACGCAGGTGTTCAACGGCAGCTTCGACATCACGGCATTGGATACCAGGCTGCTGCCTTACCGTTATCTTCTTTCGCCAACGCTGGATCACCAAGCCCTGGATGCACCGTTTCTGCGCGATGAATTGCAGCAACGGCTGGAGGATCTCTCTTCGCCAGCGGCCAGTTTGCTGAAAGGCTTGCTGCCGCGCGACCCCACGCTGGAGGTGCTGAAGCTGGCCGAACGTTGGACCCCGGCACGGTCGCCAGAGCTGGTCGATGGCGTGTGGTTCTCCGCACAACATGAGGCGTTGCTGCTGGTGATGACGCGTGCGCCTGGGTTTGACCCGGATGCACAAAACGCGGCGATCAACGGTATTCGGCAGGCATTCGAAGCGCTCCCTGGACATGAAGGCGCCACACTCACCTTCAGTGGGCCGGGTTACTTCAGCGTGGTGGCGAATGCGCAAACGCGCGGGCAGGCGGAATGGATCGGCCGCATTTCCACTGTCGGCTTCGTGCTGTTGATGTTGTTGGCCTATCGCAGCATCGGGTCTTTTCTGCTTTCTGCCCTGCCCATCGCCAGCGCAGCACTCGCGGGCATGGCTGCGTTGGTGATCTTGTTTCCACAGGTGCACGGCATCACGCTCGCCTTCGGTTTCACCTTGCTGGGTGTCGTGCAGGAATACCCCATTCGCGTGCTCAGCCATCGGCGCGCTGGCGAAGATGCCGTGCAAAGCGTTCGCGACCTCTGGCCATTGCTGCTCACTGCCATCGCGTCGGCGTGCATTGCTTATCTCGCGTTTTATGCCTCGGGCGTGAATGGCTTGAAGCAATTGGCCGTCTTTACCGTAACGGGTTTGCTCGTTGCAGGTTTCAGCACACGCTATCTCTTGCCCTGCCTGTTGCCGACCCGCGTACGCGATGTGGCCGACATGCCTTGGCTGATGCGCACCCGCCAGTGGGTGGATGCGCTGCCTCGCCCTCGCTGGATCCCTCTGGTGGTGGCGGTGGCGACGGTGGCGATGCTCGCTTTCGCGCAAGGCTCGTTCTGGCAGAACGACCTGTCTGCATTGACACCGATACCGACGGATCTGCTGCTGCGCGACGCGCGTCTGCGTGAGGCGCTGGGCGCGCCCGACGTGCGTTACCTGCTGGTGCTGGACGCGCCCAGCGAACAAGGCGTGCTGGAACTGTCGGAGCGTGTGGAGCCTGCCGCAGCTGCGCTGATCGCCAGGCACGCGGTGGATGCCATTGAGCTGCCTTCGCGCTACCTACCGAGCGAATCCGTTCAGCGCGCGCGACAACAGCGCTTGCCGGAACCTGTTGCGCTCAACAAGGCTTTGGCGGAAGCACTGCATGACCTCCCGTTTCAGCACGATGTGTTTGTGCCCTTTCTGGATGATGTACAGACCGCGCGTTCGCTGCCTTTGCTGACGCCGGAGCGCTTCGCAGCCTCACCCTTGGGGCAACGCTTGTCTGCGATGCTGGTGCAGCGCGACGGCCATTGGCTCGGTCTCGGTACGCTGAGTGGCGTGCATGACGTGGCGGCCTTGCAGTCTCTGGCGCAACAGAGTGGAGGCGCTGTACGCCTGCTTGATCTCAAAGGCGCGGCCGAATCCCTGGTGGTCGATTACCGGGCACGCATCCTGCGTGCCTTGCTTGTCGCCACCCTATTGCTGGTGGTGGCCATCACCGTGGCGCTGCGTAGCGTGCGCCGCGCCTGGCACGTGCTGGCGCCTATGACGCTGGCGACCTTTCTGGTGCTGGCGGTGCAACGCTTTGCCGGGGTGGAAGTGTCGCTGTTTCATCTGGTGGCCTTGATTCTGGCGGCCGGCCTTGGGCTGCACTATGCGTTGTTCTTTGAGCGCGACACCGGTGACCCCGCTGAGCAGCGACGCACGCTGCACGCCACCCTGGTGTGCGTGCTCTCCGCCCTGCTGGTCTTTGGCATGCTGGCCTGGAGCTCCATTCCAGTGCTGCGCGCCATCGGCCTTACGGTGAGCTTGGGCGTCGCCTTCCATTTCTGCCTTTCGATACTGATGGCTCCTCATGCTCGCGAAGACTGACTGGGCGCACCTGATTCCACACCAGGGCACCATGTGCCTGCTGGACACCGTGGTGGCGTGGGACGACACCATGATTCATGCGGTGAGCGAAAGTCACATGCGCGACGAAAATCCCCTGCGCCATGAGCATAGGTTGCATGCGGTGCATCTGGCTGAGCACGGTGCGCAGGCTATGGCGGTACATGGCGCGCTGTTGGCGCAGCAGAAGGGCGAAGAAACCGCGCGTGACGGCAAGCTTGTCAGTCTTCGCGATGTGCGATTAGAAGTTGAGTATGTGGTCGAAGGGTCGGCGCATCTGGATGTTTATGCCGAGCGTCTTTACGCCGATGGTGGTGGTGCGCAGTACGCGTTTCGGGTACTGCAAGCGGGTCACCTCTTAGTGAGCGGGCGCGCGGCGGTGATCTACTCGCCGCAATAAGCTTGCTGCATACTTGAAGCAGGGGACGCGTTCTTCGATGCGTTCGCAGGAAGCACTGCAATTTTCAACACAGGGAACTAGAGATGCGCAAAGCGTTGTTCATAGCCGTGGCTGCTCTCGGCTTTTTTCAGGCTGCCCATGCGGCAGATGCCGTGGCCATTCAGCAGAAGATTCCGTTCAACGAAGACGCCGAGATCGCGACTTCGGTCAAGCGTGAATGCCAGCTGCAAGAGCATCTTTCCGAATACGTGGTTCGGTTCACCAACCCTGGCGCGGGAAAGGTCGAGACCGCCGCTGAAGTCTCCCCCGATAGCGCCAAGCGCGTACTGGTGATGGAGATTACCGGTGCGGTATCCGACGGCAATGCCTTTATGGGACATCACAAATCGATGTCGGTCAAAGGCAAGCTCTATGAAGACGGTCAACTGACCGCCAGCTTCAAAGCTCGCCGCAATACGATGGGCGGTGCATTCGCGTCGTTCAATGGCAACTGCGGAGTGCTCGATCGCGCCAACGAAGAATTGGGCAAGGACATTGCCGCTTGGTTGGCGCAGCCGAAGATGGATGCGATGCTCGGCGATCTTGAGTAATCGCTGGCACGTGGTGCCGCATTTGCGGCACCACGTGGGTTTCATGGTGCGACAGATTCAGATGGCGACTTCAAACACGACGGGACGCGTAGCGCGCGACCGTCGGTAACTGGCAAAGACGTCCCCGTGATGGAACACCTGGCCGATGGTGTACGTCGTGATGCGCGTGACATCGCGTACCGGGCTGAAGTGGCTGATGCGGAACTCACCGTGGTAACGCGAAGCAATCGGCACCGACACCACGCCAAGGCCCTTCTCGCGCGAAGCCGCAATGAGGATGGCGGCCTCGAACACAAAATTTTCAGCGGGCAGGTCGACCAGATCCAGCGCCGCGCGCGGATACCAGCGTTGTCCGCTCTGCGTGTCGACCACGGGTTGGGCACAAGCCCATGAAATGCCCCAGTCCGCCACCGCGTTGGCGCGGCGGCGACCCTTGGGCTGCTGCTCACGGTCGAGCAGGCGCGCACCAATCACGATGTGGTTGGGATAGCGCTGTGCCGCGGCAACAATGCGCGGGATATCGCTGGCCAGGTGCTGGCCGTCGCCGTCCATGGTGAGCACAGCGTCGAAGCCCTGTCGCAGCGCTTCACGGAAGCCGGTGCGCAGGCCTTCGCCCTTGCCGCGGCGCGTCGGGTGACGAAGCAGGGTCACCGGCAGCGCGCCGACGATGTCGGGCGTGCCGTCGTCCGAGCCGTCATCCACCACAATCACGGGCACGCCCAGCGCAAGCACGGATTGCACAATCGCGCCGATCGCCGCTTCCTCATTGAGGCAGGGGATCAAGACACACCAGCGGACATCGGACGTATTCAAACAGGCCTCTCCAGGACAACACTCAGAGCCAGGGTTTCAGCGGCGGCAAGGACGCACGTTCCCTGGCCTCGTACAAGATTTTGCATCAGCGGCCAGGCGGATGCGGCAATGGGATTGGTTTCGACCCAGGCGTCGCCGGTCAGCGCGGGGCGCAGCGACTTGTCCGCATGGGGCATCACGGTAAGTTCGAGACGGCCAAGGCTGCGTGCCTCGAGCTGGGGCGACAGGACCAGGGCGCAACCAAACGAGGCGCGGGTGCCGCTCATCTCGCCCAGCGGGCCGCTGCCGGCGATATCACTGCAGACCAGCAGAACCGGGCGTTGTTCCGCGACGCAAAGTGTAGCTGCTTCCAGCAGGCCGGCGCCGAAGCTCGCGTCGCCGGCGGTGATGGCGCTGGATGCCGCGTGGCAACCGGTGGCCATGGTCCAGTAACCGGCGGGCGCGTTATGCACGGAATTGTGGAAGCGCGTGGGCGAGAGCTCGGTGGGCGCCAGAGCCAGCGTCGAGCACATGTAGTCGGAGATCAGCTGGTCGCCATAGGCGGAACTGAAAACGCACAGCAGCTCGTTCGCGGCGCGGCCACTCATCGCCACCGCCTGGGCGGCCACCTCTACCGCCAGCAGCACGCTTTCCGGGGCGCGGCGGCGTTCGTTGGCAGGCAGCGTCGTTGCGGATGGCCGTGCGGGTGGTGGCGAAACAGATTCGCGTCGCTCCCGAGCCTGAAACGCGGCGAAATCGCCAAGCGTGGCCGACCAGAGGCCGACACCTTCCAGGTGGACCTGCAGCGTGCTCATGCCGCTGCCCTCCCGAAGGCGAGACACGCGTTGTTGCCGCCAAAGCCGAAGGAGTTGCTGAGCGCGATGTCGACGCGCTGCTGTTCGCTCCGCAGGGCCAATTGGGGGCCGCACGCGGCATCGGGGGTCGTGCAGCCGAGATTGCCGGGCACCAGGTCGTGGCGGATCGCTTCCAGGGCGAATACAGCTTCCAGAATGCCGGCAGCACCCAGCGTGTGGCCGGTGAGCCCCTTGGTCGAACTGGCGCGAGTGGTGGCAGGGAAGGCGCGGGCGATCAGCGTCGCTTCCACTTCATCGTTCTTCAGGCTCGCGGTGCCATGCAGGTTGATGTAGTCAACCTGCTCGGCACGAAGGCCTGCCCTCGCCAGGGCGTCGCGCAGCGCCAGTTCGGCACCCAAGCCTTCGGGATGGGGTGAGGACATGTGGTGCGCGTCGCTCGACTCGCCATAGCCCAGCAGCCGTGGCGCATACGGCACCGCGTCGGCGCGCTCCAACAGGGCAAAGCCGGCAGCCTCGCCAATCGAGATGCCCTTGCGCGCCTGGTCGAATGGGCGACACGGCTCAGGCGACACCAGTTCCAGCGCGTTGAAACCAAACAGCACGCTGTCGCACAAGGTATCCACGCCACCCACCACGGCGGCGTCGGCCAGCCCCAGGCGGATCAGGCGCTCGGCGTTCGCAAACACCTTGGCGCTGGACGAGCAGGCCGTGGAAACCGTGAGGCAGGGGCCTTCCAAACCCAGCGCCTCGGCGACAAAGCCGGCCAGCGAATGAGGAGTGTGAATCAGCGGGCGCCGCAACTCGGCCGGCATCTGGCCTTCGCTGTCGAGATGGCGGTAGGCCTCTTCGGTGGCGCCGATGCTCGAGGTCGACGTACCCAGCACCAATGCGACGCGCGCGGCACCGTAGCGTTGGCGTGCATCCAGTGCCCGGTCCAGAAACTGGTCCTGGTGCAGGCCCAGCCAGGCCAGGCGATTGTTGCGGCATTCCCAAACGGCATGGGCAGCCGGCAGCGCGGCGTCTTCCACGCCCGCAACACGACCTATCCAGCACGCCAGCGGGGCGCTGCTGAAGTCGTTTTCGCGTAGGCCGCCGCGGTGGCTGGACAGGGCAGCAAGGTGGCTTTCCAGACCTTGGCCGAGCGCCGACGTAGCCGTGTACGCGCTGACGGCAAGAGGTTGAATCGATTGGGGCATCACGCCAGCGTAACCACCCCCTGTGACCTTGCCTAGTCTGGACAGCGCGGGCGGGAGGTGGCGTTCATCTTCGGCAAAGCCCGCCAAAGTGCCGATTGCGCCCGCATGGGTGCCTGCGCACACTGGCATATCAGCCAACCTCACCTGCCCGCCCGCGCCTTGCCTCCGATCACTGCCCCGTTAAAACGCGGTCCCTGGCGTTATCTGAGCGATCGCGACGTGTTGCACGCGGCACTGGTGACCATCGTCGCACTGGCGTTGAGCCTGGGGCTGCTGTGGGTGGCCTACCTGATCCATGTATGGCGCATGGCAGCGCGCAGCCCCCTGGTGCCGGCGCGCCCCATGACGGTGCTGGTGTTCGGCCGGCGCTTGGTGCACGACCAACCCGAGGCCGATTACCAGCAGCGCCTGCAACGCGCCCTCGCCCTGATGCGCACCAACCATACGGAGCATGTGCTGCTGTTGGGCGGTCGTAGCGGTGGTGCACTCAGCGAGGCGGCGGCCGGGCGGAGCTGGCTCCTGACCCACGAGCTACCGCCGGGCGTGATACTGCAACTGGAGCAGGCGTCGGTCGACTCGCTGGAGAACCTCCGCCACGCGCGCAGCTTGTTGCAGAAAGACGGCCCGATGGCGCGCGCGTTGCCGCCGGTGGCCTTGGTGACGAGTCGCTATCACCTTGCGCGCTGCCAGTTGCTGGCGCGTCATCTGGGTTTTGATAGCGTGCCGGTAGCCGCCGAGCCCACGCTGGTGCTCAGTCGACGCTACGTGGTGCGCCTGCTGGCCGAGTCGGGTTATCTCATGTGGATCGACGTGGGTTTGCGCTGGGCCGCGCTGATTGGCCATCGACGCATCACCGCCCGCGTCAGCTGAGTGCGTTTGCGCTGATTGAAACAGGCACGCGACGTGCCGCCACAGCGGTGCAAGCATCGGCGCTTGGTAAGCTTGCGGCATTTCGAACGAGCACGAGCGACGCGATGAGCCAGCAAGCCGATCAAGCCGAATCCTTTCTGCGCGAGCTGCAGGACCGCATCTGCGATGCCATCGAGCAGCTCGATGGCAAGGCGCGTTTCGAAGAGGATGCATGGACGCGCCCCGCCGGTGGTGGCGGACGCACGCGCGTGCTGCGCGACGGCGCCATCTTCGAGCAGGCCGGCGTGAATTTCTCGCGTGTCTATGGCCACCAGCTCCCGCCCAGCGCCACGGCGCATCGCCCCGATCTGGCTGGCGGCAGCTTTGTCGCCACTGGCGTGTCGCTGGTGCTGCATCCGCGCAACCCGCATATCCCCACCACGCATGCCAACGTGCGCTACTTCGAAGCGAGCAAAGAGGGCGCGGAGCCGGTGTGGTGGTTTGGTGGCGGCTTCGACCTGACGCCGTTCTATCCCCACGACGAGGATGTCGTGCACTGGCACACCGTGGCACGCAACCTTTGCGAACCCTACGGCGCCGACGTCTATGCACGCTACAAGAAGTGGTGTGACGAGTACTTCTACCTCAAGCACCGCAGCGAAACACGCGGCGTGGGTGGCCTGTTCTACGACGATCTGAACGAAGGTGGCTTCGAGCGCTGTTTCGCGTTCACGCGCGATGTCGGCAAGGGCTTCCTCGATGCCTACCTGCCCATCGTCGAGCGTCGCAAAGACACGCCTTATGGCGAGCGCGAGCGCGAATTCCAGCTCTACCGTCGTGGTCGTTACGTGGAGTTCAACCTCGTGTACGACCGAGGCACCCTGTTCGGCCTGCAGTCGGGCGGGCGCACCGAATCCATCCTGATGAGCCTGCCGCCACGCGTGCGTTTCGAATACGCCTATCAGCCGGAACCTGACTCGGCCGAAGCGCGGCTTGTGGATTACCTCAAGCCGCGCGATTGGATTTGAGGCGAGGAGTGAAGAACTAGAAGTGAGAAGTTAGAACAAGCACACCGGCTTTTCTCTCACTTCTCACTCCTCTTCACTCACTTCTCATTCCGTCGGCGCGTCACCGCTGAACTTCACCGGCGTCGCGCCCTTCACTGGGCCGATCTGCGCCGAGTCGCTCACCTGCAGCACCACCTCGCGGCGGAACTCCAGCGGGCCTTGCACCACGGCATGCGGCCCGATCACCACGTGCGGCAGGCGGCTATTACTGTTCCAGCTGAATCCGCCGGGCTTGTCGACCAGGATGCCGCCTTCCACGCGGGAGTTGGCGCCCACGATGACATCGCCGTTGGTGGTGCGCAGGCCGCCACCAACATGGGCGGCGTCAAGCGTAATGCTGCCGTTGACGTTGCCGGCCTTGCCAGCCACGTCGGTGCCCTTGCCCAGGCGAATGGCGCCATTGGTGGTGTCGACACCACCGGAGATGCGGCCGCCCTGTCCCACCGTGATGGCACCGTTGGTGCTATCGATGGCGCCGACCTGTGCATGATCACCCACGTCGACCGAGCCGTTGACCGTGCTGGCTTTGTCCGCCACGGCGTTGTCGCCGATATGCACCGAGCCGTTGACGGTGCTCACTTTGCCGGCATGTTGACCGGCTTCGAGGCGCACGGTGCCGTTGACCTTGCTGAGGTCGTCAGCCTGCACTGCCAAAGGCAGCACCAGAGTCAGGGCGAAGGCGAGGCTATGTAAACGCATAAGGTGCTCCGATTGAGGCTGATGATTGTCTATAGGATGCACCGCCAGGCCAGAAGGTTTAGCGTGACCTTCGACACGGGAGGCGCTCGATTTGACGTGCCCGGGCCCGGGCCTCACCATTTCAGGTTTCCCGCCGCGAATACCAGCCATGTACAAGCTCGTTCTTATCCGTCACGGCCAGTCCCAGTGGAACCTCGACAACCGCTTCAGCGGCTGGGCCGATGTGGACCTCACCGAACAGGGCAAGGCCGAAGCCGCCGAGGCTGGTCGCCTGCTCAAGGCCGAGGGTTATAGCTTCGATGTCGCGCACACCTCCGTGCTCAAGCGCGCCGTGCGCACCCTGTGGGGCGTGCTGGATGGTGTGGATCAGATGTGGTTGCCCGTGGTTACCGACTGGCGCCTCAACGAGCGCCACTACGGCGGCCTGACCGGCCTCAACAAGGCCGAAACGGCGGCCAAGTACGGCGAAGACCAGGTCAAGGTGTGGCGTCGCAGCTACGACATCCCGCCGCCGCCGCTTGACCGCGCCAGCAACGAGTCGGTGAACGATCCGCGCTACGCCAACCTCGACCCGTCGATGATCCCCGACACCGAGTGCTTGAAGGACACCGTGGACCGCGTGCTGCCGTACTGGCACGACGTGCTTGCCCCGGCCATCCGCTCCGGCCAGCGTGTGGTGGTGGCCGCGCACGGCAATTCGCTGCGCGCGCTGGTGAAGTACCTGGACAACATCTCCGATGAGGAGATTACCGAGCTCAACATCCCCAACGGCGTGCCGCTGGTGTACGAGTTCGACGCGGACCTCAAGCCGATCCGCCACTACTACCTGGGCGACGCCGACGCCATCGCCGCCAAGATGGCCGCCGTGGCCAATCAGGGCAAGGCCAAGTAAGGCCGTTTGACCATGGCGGGTGACAGCCGTCACCTGCCATGGCTGGCTGGCGTCAATCGCGCTTGGTTACGCGGAGACGCTAAGCTGCCGCCACCTCTCCAAGCGAAGGACCGCCATGAACCCCAACATGATGTACGCCATCATGATTCCCGTGATGGTTTTTGCGGTGTGGCGACGCGTGCGCCGCAGCTTCGGGCGGCAGCCGATACAGCGGAAAAAAATGATGGCGCGCATTGCCATCTTCACCGTGCTTGGTGCCCTGATCATCGCGGGCGGCACGCACAACCTTCGACTGGTGGAAGGCGTGCTGGGCGGCGCCTTGGCTGGCGCGGCACTGGGCACCGTTGGGCTGCGGCTGACTCGATTCGAACGGGACGCCAGCGGCGCGGATCTCTACATCCCCAATGCCTGGATCGGTGGTGTGTTGACCGCCGTACTCATCGGCCGACTGGCGTGGCGATTCCTGGTGCTGATGCCGCAGATGCAAGACCCGGCCATGGCGCACTCGGCGCCGGCCTTTGGCAACAGCCTGCTGACCATGGCCATCCTCGGGCTCATGATCGGCTACTACATCTGCTATTACGCCGGCCTGCTGGTGCATCACCGGCGTTTCGAGCGGGCGCAGGCTGCAGCCTGACGCCGCTCAGAGGGCGTCGGTATCCAGCTCGCCGGTGCGGATGCGGATCACCTGCTCCAGCGGCGTGACGAAGATCTTGCCGTCGCCGATCTTGCCGGTACGGGCCGACTGCTGGATCGCCTCCACCACGCGGTCCAGCTGGTCGTCACCCACCGCCACTTCCAGCTTGATCTTGGGCAGGAAATCGACCACGTACTCCGCGCCGCGGTACAGTTCGGTATGGCCCTTCTGGCGGCCAAAGCCCTTGACCTCGGTAACGGTGATGCCCTGCACGCCCACCTCGGCAAGCGCCTCGCGTACATCGTCCAGCTTGAACGGCTTGATGACCGCAACCACCAGCTTCATGGGTAATCCTCGAAAATCACAGCGTGGGCAGGGGCGCCACCGGGCGGCATTTTGCCCGTGTACACCGGGGCTGTCGCCTGGTCGATCACTCTGTAGGAAAATTCCTACAAAATGTAGCGGAGCAAACTGATAGTGGCGCTTGCAGACATGAATTTACACTTTCTTTCGACGAGTTCGAGGTGCTGTCCATGATGGATAGGCGAGATATCGATCAACTTGCCCAGCGTCTAGTTTCGTTGGTTCCATCAGGATTGGCTCAGGCGCACCAGGATTTGCGCACCAACTTCGGCGATGTCTTGGCGCAAGGACTGCGCCACCTTGATCTAGTCACCCGCGAAGAGTTTGAAGTCCAGAGTCAGCTGCTGGCGCGTACGCGCGCCAAGGTCGAGGCTCTGGAGAAGCGAATCGCAGATCTCGAGGCCGGCGCCGCCAAGTAAGTATTGGGGCGCGGGCCCATGCCCCGGGAGCCGCCCCCGATCCGTCACCCTCACCCCGAGAACGATCGGGGGCGGCTATTTTCTCAGTAAGCCGCGTGTGGGAGTCGCTCCGTGTTCCAACCTGGCAGCCACTCCCTGGCATTGCGTCCCGCGCCGACTCCATGAGCCTTGCCGTAACGCTCAGCCGTGCCCAGGAAGGCGTGGCGGCGCCGCAGGTCATGGTGGAAGTCCACCTTTCCGGTGGCCTGCCCGGCACCAATATCGTCGGTTTGCCCGAAGCGGCCGTGCGCGAGGCGCGCGACCGCGTGCGCGTGGCTATCCAGAACACCGCGTTTGAATATCCCAACCGCAAAGTCACGGTGAACCTGGCGCCCGCGGAACTGCCCAAGGATGGCGGCCGCTTCGATCTGGCCATTGCGTTGGGCATCCTCGCTGCCGGTGGTCAGGTGCCGCGCGAGAAACTGGACGACTGCGAATTTCTCGGCGAGCTGGCGCTGTCCGGTGACTTGCGCGGCGTATCCGGCGTTTTGCCGGCGCTGCTGCGCGCCCGTGCCCGCGGGCGTCGGGTGGTGGTGCCTCGAGCCAACGCAGCAGAAGCCGCCCTGGTATCGGATGCCGATGTGCTGGTGGCCGATACCCTGGCCGAGGTGTGCGGTTGGCTGCGTGGTGCGCAGGAGCTGGGGCTGCCGACGGAGGCGCCGGGTGTGTCCTTTGACGACACCGGGCCCGACCTTGCCGACGTGCGCGGGCAACTCCAGGCGCGGCGCGCGCTGGAAATCGCTGCCACCGGCGGTCATCACCTGTTGCTGGTCGGGCCCCCCGGCACCGGCAAGACCATGCTGGCCGAACGCCTGCCCGGCATCTTGCCGTCCATGACCGAATCCGAGGCGCTGGAAACCTGCGCCGTGCTATCGGTGGCCGGCCAGGCCGTGGACCCCACGCATTGGCGGCGACGTCCGTTCCGCGCACCGCACCACACCAGTTCCGCGGTGGCATTGGTGGGCGGCGGTGCGGTGCCTCGCCCCGGTGAAATCTCCTTGGCCCATAACGGCGTGTTGTTCCTCGACGAACTGCCCGAATACGGTCGGCACGTGCTCGATGTGCTGCGCGAGCCCATGGAGTCCGGGCATATCGTGATCTCGCGCGCCGCCCGGCAGTCGACCTTCCCCGCCCAGTTCCAGCTGATTGCGGCGATGAATCCCTGCCCCTGCGGTTACGCGGGTGATCCTCGTCAGCGCTGCCAATGCACGCCGGATCAGGTACAGCGTTACCGGGCGCGCATCTCAGGCCCGCTGCTGGATCGCATCGACCTCAGCGTTGAAGTGCCCCGGGTACCGCTCAGCGAACTCGGCACCCCGCGCAACGCTCAGGACGAAGACTCCACTACCGTGCGCAACCGCGTGGTCAAGGCGCGTCATCACGCACTGATGCGTGCAGGGCGGCCCAACGCGGAAATCAGCACGCGCGAACTGGAGCGCGACTGCGCTCTTGGCCCAGCTGAGCGCCGCTGGTTCGACGCCGCGCTGGAGCGTCTTGGCCTGTCCGCCCGCGCTTATCACCGCACCTTGCGCGTGGCGCGCACCATTGCCGACCTCGAGGGCGGCGCGGCGTTGCTGGAGCGCTCACATCTCGCCGAAGCGCTTACGTACAGGCGTTATTGAAACAGTTTCGTGTGCGATGTCTGCTTCCGACCCGGAGTGGACAACATGGAAGCCCCCTCTTTCCGGGGAGGGTCAACGGTGTTACGCAGCGCCAAAGATGACCCCGTCAATACAAGGCGGGTCCGTAGCCATGCCAGAAGCATCGCTTGCGTGCCCGCGTGCAGGCTGAAGATGTCAGTTTCAGAGTGCTCACCGACGCACCGCATGGGGAGGAGCATGGATCGCGGCGTAGAGGATCGTTGGCAAGAATCGAAGGCGAATCTGCTTGCGCTCATCGGCGGGCGAGAGCAAGTCATTTTCGTTATCCCGGGATGGGAGCCCGTGGATTTGGCCGTGGGGCTGCAATGGCTCCGGGCATCGATATATGAAGGGTTTCGCGTTGGCTATCACGGTGCCGACGATGGCTCCGGAATTGTCATTCAATTCGAGATTTCTGAGCCTTAGCAAACATCCGCAACGTCCGTTTCCGACGCGAAGCGGATCGGCATGATTGCGCGTCCATTTCAATCAAGCCACGATGCGGCATCGGGGTAAGGGGAATTGAGCATGTCACGGGACTCCGTTGCGATCTGGTCCGAAGAGGCGCCGGATGGTCGGTTCGTTGGCTGTTATCGAATACTGCATCAAGGCATACAGATCGCCCAGGATCGGACGACTCACGCTTATGCGACAAGGCATGAGGCGGAGGAGGTCGCTCGAAGCACGGCACGCCTTGCCAGGGACGCACGCGGCTACGCTTAAATGGTTTAGCGCCACCGACCGTGGAAAAGCCCAGGCACTCGGGTTGAAGGTGCTCTTTTAGCTAGTCGCGTCATCAGTCGTGATGACGGGCTTATAACGGGTCGTGCCGCGTTCAACCCAAGATCCGCTTCTGACCCGAAGCAGGCCAAGCCAACGGACCCGGACCTCATCCATGAGGTGCGCAAGATCGCCTCAGAATAATTTTTGAACTGACGGGTATTGACTTACTCTGGCGCAGGCGTATTATCTGAACCCGCGAGTTCTCTAATGAACTCTGCCCGCCACCCCGGTATCGGTACTCCCTCCCCCTCCCCCGTCCGATACCGGGGCTTGGCCTTTCTCCTAGCTTCGCCCTTGCTTCCCGCTGACCGCCCACGGCTGGACGGCATTGTCACGAGCGTGTTCGGATACTTCGGTCGACCACGCCCGAAGGACCGTGCATGACGCTAGACATCGGATTGCTGCTGGTGCTCATGCTGGGCATCGGTTTTCTTGCGCAGTGGCTGGCCTGGCGGGTGAAGTTGCCCGCAATCCTATTCCTGCTGCTGGCGGGCATCCTCTTAGGGCCGGTCGCTCGCTGGCTAGTGCCCGACCAACTGCTCGGGCGGCTCGAGATACCGGTGGTGTCGCTGTCGGTGGCGCTGATCCTGTTCGAGGGCAGTCTCACCTTGCGCTTCAGCGAATTGCGCGAAATCGGCCACGTGGTACGCGGGTTGGTGACCTACGGTGCGGTCATTGCCGTGCTGATGCTGGGCGTGGCGGCGCACTACCTGGCGGGTTTGAGCTGGGAGGTTGCCTGGTTGTTTGGTGCGCTCACCTGTGTCACCGGGCCGACCGTCGTCGCACCGATGTTGCGCACCGTACGACCGAATGCGCGCATCGCCAATATATTGCGCTGGGAAGGCATCGTGATCGACCCACTTGGCGCGCTGTTTGGCGTGCTGGTGTTCGAGGCGGTGGTGTCGCATCAACAGGGTCGCACCATCAGCGTGTTCCTTACTGTTGTTGCTTTCGGCGTGGTCATCGGCCTGCTTGCCGCTTGGCTGCTAGCGTTTCTGCTGCGGCGGCAGATGATTCCGGAATATCTGCAGAACTACGGCACGCTGGTTGCGGTGCTGGCGGCTTTCACGTTATCGAACACGATGGCGCATGAGTCGGGCCTGTTGGCTGTGACGATCATGGGCATTGCGCTGGGCAATACGCGTGGCGTGCATATCGACGACATTCTCGACTTCAAGGAAAACCTCACGACGCTGCTGGTGTCCGTGCTGTTCATGCTGCTTGCAGCTCGCCTGAAGTTGCCGCTGCCCGATGGTGTGCTGTGGTCGGGCATTGCCATCTTCATCGTCGCGCAGCTGGTGGTGCGGCCGGTGACCGTGGCCATCGCCAGCATGGGCAGTACCTTGAGCTGGCGTGAGCGTGCGTTGATTGCCTGGATAGCGCCGCGCGGTATCGTGGCGGCAGCCGTTTCCGCGTTGTTTGCGTTGAAGCTGGAAGCGTTGGGTATGCCCGGTGCGCAACACATGGTGTCGCTGGTGTTCATTCTGATCATCAGCACGGTAGTGGTGCAGAGCGCCACCGCGCGCCCGCTGGCGCTATGGCTCAAAGTGGCGGAACCCGATGCTACGGGCGTGCTGGTCTACGGTTCCGATGGCGTGGCGCGCGCGGTCGCGCGTGCGCTTACTGATGCGGGTTTTCGCGTGATTGTGGCGGACGACCAATGGAATGGCATCCAGCAGGCGCGCATGGAAGGGCTTGCGACGTTCTTCGGGTTTCCCGCTACGGCCTATGCGGAGCGACATCTCGACCTCACCGGTATAGGTCGCTTGCTGGCCATGTCACTCAGTCGTGAGCGAAATGCCCTCGCGTGTGTGTACTACATGCAGGAGTTTGGTCGCACCAAGGTGTATCGCTTGCCTAGCGAGGCACCCCACGAGGCCAGTGATCGCGCGAAGCTGGGTGAGCCGCTGCAGGCGCCGCATCTGTTCGATGCCGAGATGACGCATGAGCGCTTTGCCGAGCGTCTGGCTGAAGGCTGGCGCATCAAGTCGACGCGATTGACGGCCACCTATGACTGGCCCAACTTCATCGAGCAACATGGTTCGATGACGGTGTTGCTGTTCGGCGTGGAAGAAAAAGGCGCGCTGCGCGTGGCATCGGTGAAGCGCGAACTGGAGCCGAGGCCGGGCTGGCTGATCATCACGCTGGTGCCGCCCGTAAGCATGCAGCCTACGCATTGACCTCCCTGCGTGGCGCACGCGGGGAGCGCAGGACAGGGCCGCGCTCCCCGCGCACGCGCCGGCGTCCGTGCCGGCTCACGCAACAGGATGCACTTCGTCAGGCGGCGCTGGCCTGGCGTGAGGCGTGAAACTGAGCCTCTTCAGTGGAACCCTTGAGCGCGGTGGTGGATGACTGGCCTTGTTGAATGGCCTGCGTCACGGCATCGAAGTAGCCCGTACCCACTTCGCGCTGGTGCTTCACCGCGGTGAAGCCACGCTCGGCGGCAGCGAACTCCCTCTCCTGCAACTCCACGAAGGCGCTCATCTGGCGTCGAGCATACCCGTAAGCGAGGTCGAACATGCCGTAATTGAGGCTATGGAAGCCGGCCAGTGTGATGAACTGGAACTTGTAGCCCATCGCACCCAGCTCTTTCTGGAACTTGGCGATGGTGGCGTCGTCCAGGTTCTTCTTCCAGTTGAAGCTGGGCGAGCAGTTGTAGGCCAGCAGCTTGCCCGGGTATTTCGCGTGGATGGCCTCGGCGAACTTGCGCGCCTCTTCCAGATTCGGCTTGCTGGTCTCGCACCACACGAGATCGGCATAAGGCGCATAAGCGAGGCCGCGGCTGATGGCCTGATCCAGGCCAGGGCGGACCCGGAAGAATCCTTCCACCGTGCGCTCGCCGGTGACGAACGGCTTGTCGTTCTCATCGATGTCGGAGGTGAGCAGATCCGCCGCATCCGCATCGGTGCGCGCCACGATCAGCGTCGGCACACCCAGCACGTCGGCGGCGAGGCGCGCGGCATTGAGCTTGTCGACCGCTTCACGCGTCGGCACCAACACCTTGCCGCCCATGTGGCCGCACTTCTTCACCGAGGCCAGCTGGTCTTCAAAATGCACGGCCGAAGCGCCCGCCTCGATCATCGCCTTCATCAGCTCAAACGCATTGAGCACGCCGCCGAATCCCGCCTCGGCGTCGGCCACGATCGGCACCATCCAGTCGATGTCGTCGGCACCTTCGGCGTGGTGCAGCTGGTCGGCACGCAGCAGCGTGTTGTTGATGCGCTTGACCACCTGCGGCACCGAGTTGGCCGGGTACAGCGACTGGTCGGGATACATCTCACCGGCGAGGTTCGCGTCCGCCGCTACCTGCCAACCACTGAGATAGATGGCCTGC
Organism: Dyella sp. PARNA 12/25; assembly: GCF_055702865.1. NCBI lineage: Bacteria > Pseudomonadati > Pseudomonadota > Gammaproteobacteria > Lysobacterales > Rhodanobacteraceae > Dyella > Dyella sp. PARNA 12/25. The sequence continues at coordinate 212,732 of NZ_JBVQCI010000008.1, forward strand.
AGGCCGGCTTTCACCTGCTGCATCGCCTGATTACCGGTGAGCGCACCCAGCGCATTGACGAACTCGTCCTTGTGCAGTGACTTCCACAAGCGCTCTGCACCGCGGCGCGCAAGCGAGTGTTCCACCGCTACGGTGCCGCGCAGGCGGGCAACGTCTTCAGCGCTGTAGTTACGCTGGACACCAGTCCAGCGCGGGTTATTGGTCCAGTCGAGCGCAATCTGTTCGGCGGTGGGCAGCGTGTTCTTCATGACAAGACTCCGTAGCGAGCGTGCTTTTGTGTAGGAGCGCACTTGTGCGCGACCGCAGTGTTGCGGTGTTGTTGTTCCGTCTGGCGTGGCGGGTCGCGCACAAGTGCGCTCCTACAGGGAAGAGCGGGTTATCAATCGATCTGGGCGTAAGCGGCCAGGGTGAGGAAATCGCCGAGTTCATCGGCATGGGTGAGTTGCCTGAGCAATGCAGCGGCATCGTCGGCGCGCTTGGCGTAAGGGCTGTTGCTTTCGCGCAGCCGATGCGTGTGGATGACCAGCGAGTGATCGAATAGCGCAAAGTCGATCGGCGCGTGATCGGTGAATTCAAGCGGCCCCAGATGCAGCCACTGCCACAGCTGTGCGCGTGCAATTTCCGCCGTGGCTGCGTCTTCCATCAGGTGATGGATCGGCACGCAGCCCTGCCCGTCCAGCCACGATGCGGTGTAACGCAACGCGACTTCCACGTTGTTGTTGAAGCCGTCGCGGGTAATCGTGCCGCTGCACGGCGAGATGAGCTGGTTGCGCGTGACGTTCACATCGGCGCGCACCACGTTGAGTTGGTTCGCCGACGGCATGTACTGGTCAAACACTTCCTGTGCCACCGGAACCAGCGCGGGATGCGCCACCCAGGTGCCGTCATGGCCAGCCTGCACTTCGCGCAGCTTGTCGGCACGCACTTTGGCCAGCGCAGCGTCGTTGGCGGCCTCGTCGCCCTTGATGGGAATCTGTGCGGCCATGCCACCCATCGCGAACGCGCCGCGGCGATGACAGGTCTGGATCAGCAGTTCCGAATAAGCCTTGAGGAACGGCACCGTCATCTGCACCTGGCCGCGATCCGGCAACAGGCGGTCGCGATGCGCACGGAAGGTTTTGAGGTAGGAAAAAATGTAATCCCAGCGACCGCAATTGAGGCCGACCACGCGGCCACGCAGTGCATGCAGGATCTCGTGCATCTGGAACACCGCGGGCAGCGTCTCGATCAGCACGGTGGCTTTCATGCAGTTCACCGGCAGATCCAGCGCCGCTTCGCTGGCGGCCATCACATCGTCCCACAACGCGGCTTCTTCCATCGCCTGCAGCTTGGGCAGGTAGAAGTACGGGCCGCGGTCACGTGCCTGCAATGTGCGTGCGTTGTGGAAAGCGAACAGGCCAAAGTCCACTAACGCACCGGCCATCGGCTCGCCATCGACGGTGATGTGCCGTTCCGGCAGATGCCAGCCGCGCGGGCGCACCACCAGCACCGCTGGGTTGGCGCTCACGCGATAGTGCTTGCCTTCCGGCGAGGTGTATTCGATCGAGCCGTTCACCGCGTCGCGCAGGTTGATCTGGCCATCGATCTGGTTGGCGAACGTTGGGGCGGAGGAATCCTCGAAGTCCGCCATGAACACCTTCGCGCCGGAGTTGAGCGCGTTGATGATCATCTTGCGCTCGACCGGGCCAGTGATCTCCACACGACGGTCGCGCAGGGCGGCGGGAATGGGCGCGACGGTCCAGTCACCCTCGCGGATGGCCGCCGTATCCGGGCGGAAGTCGGGCAGCACGCCCGCGTCATAGCGGGCCTGGCGGGCGTGGCGTTCGGTCAGCAGTTCGCAACGGCGCGCATCGAACAGGCGGTGCAGGCTGGCCAGAAAGGCCAGAGCCTCGGGAGTGAGGATGGCGTCATGCTCCGGCGTGGTCGCACCGTGAACCTGGGCTGGGGTGAGAACAACACGTTCCTTGGGGACAGCCATGGCACAAACCTCGGTGATGACGATGGGATGACACTAGGTCACCGAGATTTGCTTTGACAAAGCAAATGTTTCAATTTTTGATATTGTCTTTCTCAATGGTTATGGCAACTCATTGAGCAGAAAGCCATGAAAGATCCTGAAAAAATGCTGCAGGTGCGGAAAAAGGCGCGTTCGAAAGCGCCAAAGCGGCGAAAGGGGGACCGGTTGGCCGCAAGCGATACCGGCCGGTTCTACTACAAAGGCAACCGCCAGAAGCAGATGCGGGCGTTCGTCTACACGGTAAAGTTGGGCACCCTGACCCGGGCGGCCGAGGCGCTGTTTCTGTCTCAGCCAACGGTGAGCCTGCAGTTGCAGGCGCTGGAGCGGGAGCTCGGGGTCAACCTGCTCGAGCGCCGTCGCCGCCGCATCAACCTCACTGATGCAGGCGAGGCGCTTTATGAGCTGGCCCGTCCTCTGGTCGAGGGCTGGGAGAACCTGGACCGGGATTTTCAGGCCAAGGTGAAGGGGCTACAGGGCGGACGCCTGACCATCGCCGCGGGTAGCTCCACCATCCAGTACCTGTTGCCTGAGCTGGTACGCCAGTACCGCGACCACTTTCCCGACGTGCAGCTGCAGCTGGCCAACGTCACCGGAAAGGACGGCCTTGCGCTGCTGCGTGCCGATGAGGCGGACTTTGCGGTGGGTTCGATGCTCGATGTGCCCAACGATATCGCCTGGGCGCCGGTGTACCACTATGACCCGATGCTGATCATGCCGCTGGATCATCCGCTGGCCGCCGAGGCTACGCTGACGTTGCAGGACCTCTCACCTTATGGGCTGATATTGCCCCCGCAGCGGCTGTCCACTTATCGACTGGTGGATATGGTGTTCCAGCAGCGTCAGGTGCCTTACCGCGTGGCCATCGAAGTGGGTGGCTGGGATGTGATCAAGGAATACGTGGCGATGGGCTTGGGTATCTCCATCGTCACCGGCATCTGCATCACCGAGGCCGACCGCACGCGTTTGGCCGTCCGAAACATGAAGCAGTATTTTCCGCAGCGAAGCTATGGCGTGGTGATGCGCAAGGGGAAGTTTCTTACTGCCGAGGCGAGAGCGTTCGTGGATCTGGTGAAGCCGGGGTTGCTGACGCATCGCGACTACGACGACTCAGGTCACTCAGAACGTTGAATAGTCTGTTGTAGGAGCGCACTTGTGCGCGACCGCGGCACGTCGATGCGCCGCGGTCGCGCACAAGTGCGCTCCTACAAAAGAGAACGAGCGTCAGTTCTGGTGCTGAAGTGCGAGCTTCACGCCAAAGCCAAGCAACACCGCGCCGCACACGCGATCCATCCACTGGCCAAAGCGCGGGCGCGTGTTGAGCTGGTGATGAATATGCCCACCCAACAAGGCCAGCACCATCGACCACGTGGTGCCGGTGCCGATGAAGCTCAGCCCCAGCACCATCAGGCCCAGTTGCGGATGCTCGGCCTGCATCGAGACGAACTGAGGAAGAAAGGCAAGGAAGAACAACGCCACTTTCGGATTGAGCACATTGGTCAACATGCCCTGGCGAAAAGCGGCTGCGAGTCCGCGACCCTGCGTCACGGTGGGCTGGCGCGCACCACTGCGAGTCAGCAGCATGCGCAGGCCAATCCACACCAGATAAGCCGCACCGAGATACTTGAGCACGCTGAATGCGATGGCTGAAGTCATCAGGATCGCGGAAATGCCGAGCACCGCCGCCAGTGTGTGCACGATGCAACCGGCATTGATGCCTAGCGCCGCCATGACGCCCACCGCGCGACCTTCGCGGCCGCTGCGCGTGAGGATGTAGAACGTATCCAGCCCCGGCGTCAGGTTCAGCGCAATGCAGGCGAGCAGGAAAGCGCCGAAATGCTGGATACCGAGCGAAATCACAGAAGCCCCCTGAGAAGCACGATCATGGCGTGCTCTTTGTGAAGAGTGCAGCCATGGATGGCTGCATTTTGATCTTCGCGATCATGGATGATCGCACCAACTACGCATTACGGTGTTTGCCGCGGTACGGCGTAAAGAGCTCGCGAATCTTCACCATGTCCGCATCGTGATCTTCGGTGGCACACACGACGGGCCCGAACGTGAAGGTCTTGGTGGGGTAGTCGATAAAGATGGTCAGGATCGGCACGTTGGCTTCCAGCGCGATGCGCAGGAACCCGGACTTCCAGTGCTTGACCTTCTTGCGCGTGCCTTCGGGCGTAATGCCCAGCCACATGCGGTCATTCTCGTTGAAGCGCTTCACCATCTGGCCGACCACGTTGAGCGCGGCGCTGCGGTTGATGCCGATCATGCCGATGGGGCGGAGGATGATGCCCAAAGGGCCATCCAGCACTTCGCGCTTGATCATGACCTTGATGTCGGCCCCCAGGCCAATCTTCATCAGCAGACCCCAGACGCCGTCCCAGTAGGAGGAATGCGGCGCGCCGATCAGGATCAGCTTGGGTACGTTCGGCAATTCACCGAGCAGGCGCCAGCCGGATAGCCGCAGTATGCAGCGCGCCGCCCACGGCCAGAATCGGCTGTTGAGCTTGGGGGCTTCGGGCGGGGTAGGGGGGAGCAACTGCGTGCTCATTCACGACTCCAGTCACGCGAACGCGTTTGTTTGATCTTGCCCCGCTGCTGCTTGCCGGCGAGGCGGCGTTCTTTGGAAGCACGGGTGGGTTTGGTGGCAACGCGCGCCTTGGGAATCACCAAGGCGCCGCGGATGATGTCGACCAGTCGCTCGCGCGCATCCTCGCGGTTGCGACTCTGGTCGCGAAAACGTCGGGCCTGGATCACCAGCACGCCGTCATCGGTGAGTCGCCGGTCGCGCCGGGCCAACAGGCGTGCACGCAGCGGCTCGGGTAGCGAAGGTGAGTTCGCCACATCGAAACGCAGTTCCACCGCACTTTCGGTGCGGTTGACGTGCTGGCCGCCGGGACCGTCGGCACGCAGGAAGCGCTCGGTCAGCTCGGCCTCGGGCAGGGTGATGGATCGGCTGACAGTGAGCATGGTGCGAAGTTTAGCTGGCGCGCGTGACACGCTCCACGCCGCGGCGCCGCATCAGCCCGTCGGTAGCGTCCAGCCGAAGCGGTCGAGCAGGGCCTGATAGGCGGCATCCAGCGGCGCCTCAAGCCGCATGGGCTCGCCAGTGACCGGATGCGCAAAACTCAGCCGCCAGGCGTGCAGCAGCATGCGATGGCAACTGAAGTACTGCTTGTACAGGCGATTGTGATCGCCGCGGCCGTGCTGGCAGTCGCCGATGATGGGGTGATGAATGTGCGCCATGTGCTTGCGGATCTGGCGGAACCGGCCGGTATGCGGTTCCGCCAGCACAAGGGCGTAGCGCTGCTGCGGGTAGCGGCCGAGGGCAATCGGTACCTCCACCGTGGCCAGGCGCTGGTAGCTGGTGCTCGCTTCGCGGCGTGGCCCGGTTTCGCGCGAGCCGGGCAAGGGATAGTCGATCACCGCCTGCTCGGGGTCGGGCCAGCCGCGCACCACGGCGAGATATTGCTTGTGTACGTCGCGACCCATGAACTGCTCGCCGAGCGCGGCGGCGATCTCGGAGGAGCGGGCCACCAGCAACACACCACTGGTGGCGCGGTCGAGGCGGTGTGCCAGATAGGTGATACCGCCGACCTGTTCGCGCAGCAGGTCGATCAGGAATTCTTCGGCGTTGCCGACCATCTTGGAGCGATGCACGGCGAGGCCGGCGGGCTTGTTTACCGCGATGAGGGCGTCGTCTTGGTAGAGGATGTCGAGCATGGGAGGTTCTACGAGCTGCAAACTTGTCGATGTTTCCGATCGAAGCCGTCATCCCCGCGAAAGCGGGGATCCAGTGCCTTTGAGGCGTCTGGCAAGTACGAAAGTCGCTGGATCCCCGCTTTCGCGGGGATGACCGTGAGGGTAAATCAAACGCTGGTCAGACTTTTAACGGCGAGGCCAGCCAGCGAAGAACGCGAGCAGACCAGCTGCGCCAGCGACGGTCGCAGGCCACATGCCTTGCTCTGCCGCTTGCGTCCAAAGCACTGCGCTGCCAATCAACAAGCTGCCGCCCAGCAATCCAAATGCCAGTGATCGCCGCGAGCGCTGCGCCTCCTCATGCTGCTGGGCCAGCGCTTGCGGATCACTCACTTCGCGCCGCTCACCGCGCGCCACTTGTCGCAAGGCATCGCGAATCAACTCCGGAAACTCCGGTGCGGCGTGCAGCCATTCGGGCAGGCGGCGACGCACCGTGCGCAGCGTACGCAGCGGACTGTAACGCTCGCGCAGAATGCGCTTGAGCACCGGGTGCGCCACGGCCCAGATGTCGATCTGCGGATCAAGCATGCGGCCGACGCCTTCGATGTTCAGCAGCGTCTTCTGCAACAGGATGAGTTGCGGCTGCAGGGTCAATTCGTAGCGGCGCGCCGTCTGGAACAATTTCACCACCAGCTCGGCCAGCGAGATCTGTGACAGCGGGCGGGTGAAGTAGGGCTCGCAGACCGTGCGCACGGCGGCGGTGAGCTCGTCGATGCGTACGGTCGAAGGCATCCAGCCCGCGTCGACATGCAGCTGCGCAATGCGTGCGTAGTCGCGCTCAAACAAGGCGATGAAATTCTGCGCCAGCCAGTACTGGTCCTCTTCCGGCAGCGAACCCATGATGCCGAAATCCAGCGCGATGAAGCGCGGCTCGCCAGCACGTGCGGTGTCCACCCAGATGTTGCCGGGGTGCGCATCGGCGTGGAAGAAGTTGTCGCGGAACACCTGTTCGTAGAACAGGCGCACGCCCTTGATGGCGAGTGCCTTGCGATCCACGCCTGCCGCATCGAGCGCGGCAATGTCATCGCAGCTCACGCCGTAGACCCGCTCCAGCGTGAGCACGCGGGCGGCGGTCAAATCCCAGTGCACGGCAGGCACATACATATCCACGCCGCTTTCGAAGTTGCGGCGGAGCAAGCTGGCGCTGGCGCCTTCGCGCTGCAGGTCCAGCTCGTTTTCCAGCATCTTCTCGACTTCGGCAACGACGTCGAGCGGGCGGATCTTGTCGGCGTTGGGGTGCCAGCGCTGGGCCAGCTCTCCCAGCGAACGCAGCAGCTTAATGTCGCGCTCGATCTGCTTGTCGATGCCTGGGCGCAACACCTTCACCACCACCGCGCTGCCGTCATGCAGCGTGGCGGCGTGCACCTGCGCAATGGATGCGGAGGCGAGTGGCGTTTCATCGAAGCTCGCGTAGTGCGTTGCGATGGGGGCTTTCAGTTCCTGCTCGACGATGGCGCGCGCCTGGCTGCCGGGGAAGGGCGGTACCTGATCCTGCAGCAACGCCAGTTCGTCGGCGATATCTGCCGGCACCAGATCGCGGCGCGTGGACAGCACCTGACCCGCTTTGACAAAGATGGGACCCAGCGCCGTGAGCGCCAGACGCAGGCGTGCGCCACGCGATAAACCGCGGACGTCTTCGCGCGGCCGCGCTACAAAGGGGCGAATCAGCTTGAGCGGGCGGAACAGATGCGCGGCGTCGACCAATTCGTCCAGTCGGTAGGCAAGCAGCACGGAGGCAACGCGCATCACGCGCGGTACGACCTTCAGTGGGGTCCTCACGCGGCGGGTCCTTTCTTCATGCGCTGCTCCAGACGGGCGAGGCGTGCTTCCAGGCGCTCGCTGCGTTCGCGCAATTCATCGACGCCGTCAAGGAAACCCTCTACTTCGCCGGGCGCCGCCGCCACGCGTGCTTCGTCGCGCAACCAATCGGCGGCATCGGTAGTGAGGTGGCTGGCGGTTTCCTTCGCATGGGCCAGCCCGTTGCGAACAGCTTTGGCCAATGGCACGCCCACCACATCGCCGAACGTGCGCGCAAAGGCTTCCTCGAAATCAGGAGCGAACTTGCTGGCGAGTTTTTCGAGGCGACGTGCGAGATCGGCGTCGCCGGCAATCTCCACCTTGCCCGGCGCCACGCCTTCGTCATCGCGTTTCATCAACATGGCCAGCAGGCTACCCGGCGTGGCGGCCACGCGCAGGTGGTTGTCTTCCTGGGCCGGACCCACCTTCAGCCGTTCGCCTTCCACGGTGACCGACAACGCCAGCTCCGGGCCGCGCAGGTGCAGCTGCACACTGCGGCCGTCGAGGGCGGATAGGCGCGTCATCGTTTCCGGGTCAAGCGAAAGGGTGTGGTTGAGAGCGGTTTCCAGTGCGCGGCCAGCGAGGGCGCGCAGAGGGCGGGGCAGCAGGGAGAGTGGCGAGGCGGCGGTCATGCCGGTGATTGTAGCGGTTGACGCGCGCTTGCCTCGTTGACCGCTAGCCAGGTCGCGCGCGGTTCTGGCAAACGTCGCGCAATGCCTCTGCTACCTCGCGAATAGTGGGGCCCCAGTCGCCGGGGTGGGATTGACGAAAGAGACGCACTGCTCCGGGATACCACGGCGAATCCGAGCCCTCATCGAGCCAACGCCAGTCGGTGTCGATGGATGGCAGCAAGATCCAGCAAGGCTTTCCCAGTGCGCCGGCAAGGTGGGCGATGGCGGTGTCGACAGCGATCACGAGATCGAGCTGGGCAATGATGGCCGCATCGTCGGCAAAGCCCCCAACGTCGCTTCCCAGATGCGTTAGTGGCTGTCCCGGCGGTGGGCTAGCCCCTTCATCTTCTCCCTGGCCCTTTTGCAGGCTGACAAAGCGAACGCCGGGAATGTCCCAGAGCGGCGCCAGTGACGTCAGACTTGTCAGAGAGCGGTTCCTGTCGTTGGCATAGGCGGTACCGCCCTTCCACACCAGGCCAACACGCAGCCCTTCGGTGGGTAGCCGCGGCGCCCAGGCGCGCAAACGATCCGCGGTTGGCCGCAGATAGGGGATGCTGGCCGGGGTGGTCTCCACGGTGGTGGCCAGATGCAAGGGAAGACTGAGCAGAAAGGCCCAGTAATCATGGACGGGCGCCGTCGAGAGGTCGTCGGTGGCGAGCACGGCGTCCGCGCCATCGATGTCCTCGAAAAGAGACCGAAGGCGAGGGCTGCAGATCAGGGTAACCCGGCTGGCGCCCAACGACTTCAGCAGGGGCAGGTAGCGCACGAACTGAATCTGGTCGCCCAACCCCTGTTCCCAATGGATCAGGATGGATCGACCTTGCAGGGACTCGCCTTGCCATTGCGGATAGGCAAGTGAGGGCTTGATCACGTGACCCTTGGATGTGTTTGCCCCGTCGTAGCGGGCTTCGTAAAGGGGCCAGCCTTCGGACCAGCGTCCGGTGTAAAGCAACAGTAGCCCGAGGCTCCAACGCGCCTCGGCGTAGTCAGGCTTGATCGCCAGCGCGCGCCGGTAGGCGGCCTCTGCCTCGTCGAAGCGATTCACCTTCCGCAGCAGATAGCCCAGATTGAAGTGGGCCTCGGCATGGTCGGGTTGGATCGCCAGCGCGCGCTGATAGGCCGCCTCGGCCTCCTGGAAGCGGTTTGCCGCCTGCAACAGGTAGCCGAGGTTGTTATGTGCCTCGACATAGCCGGGCCGGATCGCCAGGGCTTGCCGGTACGCCGCTTCGGCCTCGGGCAGACGTTCCATCTCCTGCAGCAGGACGCCAAGGTTGTTGTGGGCCTCGGCGTGGTCGGGCCGGATCGCCACCGCTTGCCGGTAGGCCGTTTCCGCCTCGGTAAAACGCTTCATGACCCGCAGCAGGTTGCCGAGGTTGTTGTGGGCATTGGCGTGGTCGGGCCGCGTTGCGACGGCTTGCCGGTAGGTCGCCTCGGCTTCGGGGAGGCGGCCGACCTCCTGAAGCAGAACGCCCAGATTGTTGCGGGCTTCGGCATGGTTGGGCTGGATGGCGAGCGCACGCCGATAGCCCGCCTCGGCCTCGGGAAAGCGCCCGGCCACCCGGAGCAGGTTGCTCAGGTTGCTGTGGACATCGGCAAAGTCGGGCTCTTCCTTCAATGCGCGGCGCCAATAATCTTCCGCGGCGTCCAGTTGCCCCAGCCGACGAGAGCAGGCCCCTGCAATATTCAGCGCGTCGGCATTCCCGGGTTGCTGTTGAAGCACCTCGGTCACCATCGTCAACGCCTCCCCCGGTTGTCCCCGGGAGAGGAGCGAGGCGGCATGGTCGAGGCGGTCGGAAGGCTGAGGCGCCATGTGCTGCGTGTTCAGTGGAGGGATTCAGCGCCATAGTGACGCAAAGACAGGCCGAGCATCCCTGATGGTGAGCGAGTCATCCAGCGGCGGCATCCGGTGAGGGCATCCTGGCGCCAACCATCGGACATGTTCCGATATCCGAACGAGGGGAGCTAACCAGTCGCCCCGTCGAAGCCCAGCTGCCGCCACGCCTCATACACCGCCACTGCAACGGTGTTGGAAAGATTGAGGCTGCGGCTATTTGGCCGCATCGGCAGGCGCAGGCGCTGCGCTTCGGGAATGGCGTCCAGCACGTCGCCAGGCAGGCCGGCGGTTTCGCAGCCGAACAGCAAGGCATCACCGTGGGCGAAGCGGGCATCCACGTGGGCGACGCGACCGCGGGTGGAAAACGCGAAGACGCGTGGCTGGCCGATGCCCTGCAGGCAGCTGGCGAGGTCGTCGTGCACGGCCAGCTGTGCAAATTCGTGATAGTCCAGGCCTGCGCGGCGCAGGCGGGCATCGTCCAGCTCGAACCCCAGGGGCCTGATCAGGTGCAACGTGGCGCCCGTGTTGGCGCACAACCTGATCACATTGCCAGTGTTGGGGGGTATTTCCGGTCGGTAAAGAATGACATGCAGCATCCGAGCATTATCAGGTCTCTCCTGTGACCTGCAAGACGGTGAGCGTCCTTGCTCAGCCGTTGGAAGCGCGCGGGCACACCACGCCGTCGGGCGGCAGCGCGCAAGCGATCGGGGTGGCCATCAGCTGGCCGGCGCTACCGGCAGCGGCGAGGCGAATGGCGTCCGGTGAAGCATTCACCATGGCACCCAGCACGAGTCCGCAAACCAGCAGGCAAGCGACAAAGAGGCCGCGTAGCATCAAGGTTTCGAATTTCATGATCATGTCTCCGATGAAGTGGGGTAGGTCCTGCACGGTAGATATGGCAAGGCCCGTGCCAACCATCCGTTCACTTCCAAGTGACTGTGATTGTTGAAAATTCTCTAGAGGCCGGATGCCGGCTAGGTTGTCCGCGGACAGCGGCCGGGCGTGGCCGGACAGTCCGCCGGACACGCCAGCGGGCACTAAAACCCATGCCGTTGGTCATTTGCCAAGGTCCCAAGGCGCCGATAGCCTCGGGTGGCTCTCTTTAGTCGAAACAATCAGGAGTGTCGTGATGGCAAGAAAGCCCCTCGCCCTGCTCGTCGCAGGTTTGCTCAGCGTGTCAGCCGGTATCCCCGCCGTTGCCGCACCCGATATGGCCCCTGCCGAGACCACGCAGGCTGTGCCTGACATCGCGTACACCCGCTTCACGCTGCCCAATGGCCTCACGGTGGTGGTGCATGAGGACCACAAGGCCCCAGTGGTGGCGGTGAGCATCTGGTATCACGTCGGCTCCGCTGACGAGCCCAAGGGCAAAACGGGCTTTGCGCACCTGTTCGAGCATCTGATGTTCTCCGGTTCGGAGAACCACAAGGGCACGTATTTCCAGCCGTTCGAACTGGCCGGTGCCACCGACATGAATGGCACCACCTGGTTTGATCGCACCAACTACTTCGAAACGGTGCCGACTACCGCGCTCGACATGGCGTTGTGGATGGAGTCGGACCGCATGGGCCACCTGCTGGGCGCCATCGGCCAGAAGGAACTGGATACGCAGCGCGGCGTAGTGCAGAACGAAAAGCGCCAGGGTGAGAACCGCCCGTATGGCCGCGTGGACCAAAACATCCTGTCCAACACCTATCCGGGCAACCACCCGTACCAGCACGACACCATCGGCTCGATGACCGATCTCAATGCGGCCTCGCTGGCCGACGTGAAGCAGTGGTTCCACGACTACTACGGCGCTGCCAACACGGTGCTGGTGCTGGCGGGCGACATCACGGTGGCCGAGGCCAAGGCCAAGGCCGAGAAGTACTTTGGTGATATTCCGGCCGGCCCGCCGGTGCCGCGTCAGCAGCCGTGGATCACGCCGCTGAGCAAATCCACGCGCGGCGTGCAGCACGATCACGTGGCGCAGCCGCGTATCTATCGCACATGGGTGGTGCCGCAGCTGGGTACCGATGACTCGATCATGCTCGACCTGGCCTCCACCGTGCTCGGCGGCGGCAAGACCTCGCGCCTGTACCAACGCCTCGTTTATCAGGACAAGCTGGTTGACGATGTGTCGGCCAGCATTTCGCCGTTTGCGTTGGCCACCCAGTTCCAGATTCAGGCCGATGTGAAGGACGGTGTGGACCCGGCCAAGGTCGAGGCCGTGATTCAGGAGGAACTGAAGAAATTCCTCGCCGAGGGTCCGACGCAAGATGAGCTTGATCGCGCGAAGATCGGTAATCGCGCTGGCTTTGTGCGCGGACTGGAAAAGGTCGGCGGCATGGGCGGCAAGGCGGTGATCCTCGCCGAGGGTCAGGTCTATCGCGGCGACCCGGGTGCCTACAAGAAGGATATGGAGCGTGCCGATGCCGCCACCCTGGCGGGCGTCAAGGCAGCTGCCAACAAGTGGCTCAGCCATGGCGACTATCTGCTGACCGTGCTGCCGGCGAGCGACAACTTCAATCCTGAGGCGGAAGACGCCAAGGTCGCGGCGCTTCCTGCTGCCGAAGGCAAGCCGGTAGCCAAGCTGCCAACCAAGCACGAGTACGCGGCGGCCAAAAGCTCGGTGGATCGAAGCACCGGTGTGCCCAAGGTCGATAACTTCCCCGATCTGAGCTTCCCTCCGCTGGAGCGCGGCAAGCTCAAAAACGGCATCGAAGTGATCCTCGCGCAGCGCCACACGGTTCCGGTAACACATGTGCAGCTGATGTTTGACGCGGGCTATGCCGCCGATCAGGGTCACAAGCTCGGCACCGCCAGCTTCACCACCACGCTGATGAACGAGAGCACCAAGGATCTCGACTCGGTGGAAGTGGCCAAGCGCAAGCAGCGTCTGGGGGCGATTACTCGCGTCGGTTGCGGCCTGGACTCGTGCTCGGCATCGCTCAATGCGTTGAACGATCAGCTGCAGCCGTCGCTGGCGTTGTTTGCCGACATCGTGCGCAACCCAGCCTTCAAGGCCGATGACATCGAGCGCGTGCGTGGCCAGTGGCTGGCCAGTATTGCGCAGGAAAAGACCCAGCCCAGCGCGCTGGCGCTGCGCACGCTGCCGCCATTGTTGTACGGTGCGCATCACGCCTATGGCATTCCGTTTACCGGTACCGGTACCGAAGAAGCCATCAAGGCGATGAAGGCGTCCGACCTCGCTACGTTCCAGAGTAATTGGCTGCGCCCGGACAACGTGAAGATCCTGGTGGCCGGCGACACCACGCTGCAAAAGATCATTCCGCAGCTCGATGCCGCCTTCGGCGACTGGAAGGCACCCGCTAGCGCGCGGCCGAAGAAGAACATCGCCACCGTGGCGGCGCAGAGCAAGCCGCGTGTATTCCTGATCGACAAGCCGGATGCACCGCAGTCGCTGATCCTTGCTGGCCTGCTGGCGCCGTCCAGCAAGGCGCCGAACGAGCTGGCCATCGACGTGGCCAACGGCGCCTTCGGTGGCAGCTTCACTTCGCGTCTCAACATGAACCTGCGCGAAGACAAGCGTTGGGCCTATGGTGCTTTCAGCTTCATGCGCGATGCGATCGGCCAGCGTCCGTTCCTGATGTACGCGCCCGTGCAAACCGATAAGACCGCCGAGTCCGCAAACGAAGTGCTCAAGGAAGCCACTGAAGTGGTCGGCCCGCGTCCGCTGACCGAGCAGGAAGTGGACAAGATCAAGGACTCCAACATCCGCGGTCTGCCGGGCAGCTTTGAAACCGCTGCGGAAGTGCTGGGTGCGATGACCGAGATCGTGCAGTACAGCCGTCCCGACGACTATGTGCAGACCCTCAAGGCCCGCACCGAAGCAGTGACTCAGCCGGATGCGCAGAGCGCGATCGAGGAAATCATCAAACCCAAGGCGCTGACCTGGGTGATCGTGGGTGATCTCAAGAAGATTGAGCAGCCTGTGCGCGCACTCAAGCTGGGCGAGGTCGAGGTGATCGACGGCGACGGCAAGCCGAAGCCCTCGAAATAAACAACAACTTATGTGGGGACCTGTTCACGTCCCCGCGCTACGATGGAGGCCGGGTGGACAGCCGCCCGGCCTTTTCATATCCATGTCGTGGAGCTACTCATGCGCAAGTCCCTGCTGTTGCTCGTTCCCATCGCGTTGCTCGGCGCCTGCACCTACGGCATCACGCTGGACGATGCCGGCAAGAACGTCCGCACGGCCTGGAGTGGCGACGTGTCGTCCTGTCGCGACCTCGGCAAGGTCACGGTATCGGTGATGGACCATGTCGGCCCCGTGAACCGCAACGACATCAAGGTGCGTGACGAACTCGAAGTCATGGCGCGCAATGAGGCCGCCAAGATGCATGCCGACACCATCAAGCCGCTGGCCGACCCCAAGGACGGCTCACAGCCGTGGGGTGCCTTCCAGTGCGGCAACGCGCAGTTGGCGCCGGCCAACCGCCCGGCCACCACACCGACCAACCCGGCCAATCAGCCCAACCCGCAGGCCACGCCTGGCGGATTCGAGACGTATCCGGTCAAGAGCAACTGACCCGCGGATGGTTCCAGAGAAAAGGCGCCCTCGTGGCGCCTTTTTTTATGTGGGAGTGGCGCCGGCCGAGTGAGCGTCAGCCATGCAATTGCCGGTGCGAGGGCGTTTCCGTGGCGCTCTTTTCACATCGACAGGTCGACGCTGTTGCATGTATGCCGCCCCGAGCATAAAATTTACATGTATATATTACATATATGTACTATCTGGGCCGCGCGCCATGAGCAGCTTTCTCCCTACCGAGCAGCGACTGACGATCACTCGTCAGCGGCATCCTGCGTTTCCGCGGGAGCCTGCCGTGCTGGTGCGGTTGATCCGGCACATCTACAAGCGCGTGCATGACGATGCCAACGCGATGTTGCGGCCCTACGGCATCAATCACCCGGAATACAACCTTCTGATGATGTTGTACGGCACTGAGGGCTACACCTTGTATCCCACGGAGCTGGCCGATGCGGCGGGCGAGAAGTCGGCCAACATCACCCGCCTCACCAATGAGCTGTGCGACAAGGGCCTGATTGCGCGCCATGCCAGCGACGAAGATCGTCGCAGGGTTGCCCTCACGCTCACCAAGGAGGGCCTCGACCTAATCGAGAGTTTCCTGCCAGACGTCTGCGCCTTGCTCGCGCGCCAGGCGGGCGACATGCAGCCGCGTGAGATGCTGCAGTTAGAGCGCCTGCTCAAACGATTCCTGGCACAGCTGGAACGAGGCTGAAGCGTGTCGGCCGTACCTACTGATCTCACTATCCAGCAGCGCTGGCCTTGGCTGCGTGACTTTCTTGTAGGCGAGCGACTGTCCTGGATCTTCGTGTTCAAGTGCCTGCTGGCGTTCTATCTCGCCGCATGGCTGACCATGGTGTTTCAGCTGGAGCAGCCGTCGACCACCATGATCACGGTATCCATCGTCATGCATCCGCAGAGCGGCATGGTGTTGGCCAAGAGTTTTTACCGCGCCATCGGCACCTGCGCCGGCGTCTTGTGCGGCCTATTGATGATGACGGCCTTTCCGCAGCAGCGCGAGCTGTTTCTGTTCAGCCTCTCGCTGTGGGTGGCGCTGTGCGCGGGCGGCGCCGTGCTGTACCGCAACTTCATGTCTTACGGGTTTGTGCTCGCCGGTTATACCGCGGTGATCGTGGTGCTGCCGGCCATCAACAACCCATACGCCGTGTTCGATTCGGCGGTGATGCGCATCAGCGAGGTGATGTTGGGCCTCATCGTGGCCGGTCTCGTCAGCGACGTGGTGTTGCCGGAGCGTCTGCGCCAGGTGCTGCGCCGTCGTGCGCGGGAGCTCCATGGGCACTTTATTGATTTCGCGCGCAGCAGCCTCGGTGGCGCCATTCCCCGCGCGAAAATCGAGCAGGCGCATCTGCACTTCGTGCGCGCGGCGGTGGAGATCGAGGATCTTCGCTCCTCGGTGATCTTCGAAGACCCGGAAGCCCGCGCTCGCAGCAGTCGCATGCAGCTGCTCAATGTGCGCTACATGGCGGCAGCCACCAGCTTTCAGTCGCTGCACCACTTGATCAACCGGCTGAAGCGCAACAACCACCCGCGCACTTCTGGTGCGCTGATCAAGCTGTATGCGCCGGTAGCCGAGGCGTTGTCGCCGAAGGCAGACGAGCCCTACGTGCCAAGACAGCTGGCCACGCGCCTGGATGCGTGCGAAGCCCAGTTGCCGGCGCTTGCCACCAAGCTGCGTGAAGAGCTGCGCCAGGACCCCGAGCTGTTGCTGGAGTTCGATAGCGGCGCCGCCTTGCTTAATCGCTTCGTGAGGGAGTTGCGCGACTACACCGCGCTGGAAGCCGCCTTGCGCGAGACGCAGGGAACATTGGGCGGCACCGTGGAGCGGGTCGACTTCAAGCGCGCCAACGAATACGTTGCGCCGGCCATTGCGGTGGTCCGCACCTTTCTGACCATGAGCATGCTCAGCGTGTTCTGGCTGGCGACGGCGTGGCCGTTCGGGCCGAGCGCGATGCTGCTGGCCACGGTGTTCAGTGGCCTGCTCGCCACCTCGCCGCGGCCGATCGCGGCAACGGTCAACACCATCTTCGGCATTGCCATGGGCATGCTGGCCGCCTTTGTTGTGGTGCTGTGGCTGCTACCCGGCAGTGATGGCTTCCTGATGCTGGTGTTGGTCAGCGCACCGCTGTTGATGATTGGTCCCTACCTGACCACGCGCAATGCGACGCTGCCGGGCATCGGTTCTGGCTACATGCTGGGCTTCGCCACCATTCTGGCGCTGAAGAATCCGATGGTTTACGCCCCGGAACGACTCTTCAACGATGCCATCGCCTCGCTGTTCGGCCTGATGATGTGCGGCGTGGCCTACATGATCATTCCCGCGGTGATCGGCACCGCATGGCTGCGCCGTCGGCAGCTGCAGCAGTTGCGGCGCCAGGTGAGCATGGCCGCCACGGCACCGTTGGAAGGCCTGGTGTATCGGTTCGAGAGCGAGAATCGCGACCTGTTCCACCAGATCGTCCAGTTCACCAAGCCGGATAGTCCTGACTCGCACGATCAGCTGGCTTGGGCGCTGGCGGTGCATGACAGCGGACGCGCGGTGATCGAGCTGCGTCACGACATGCTGCATGCCGATCTGCCGCCGCCGCTCATTGAGTCCATGGAGCGTGCCGTGCAGTCGCTGGCCGCTCTTTATCACGAGCCGGACAAGGCGCGCTGGCAAGCGGCGGATCGTGACGTTGACCATGCCCTCACACTCACTCGGCAAACTCTGCCGCAGGCGCGCGCGAGCTGCCAGCCGGCGCTGGCGCATCTGTTGCAGCTGCGATCGGCGTTGCGTGACGACCAGTCCGCACTCGCTCCTTACATCGTCAAGGCACCGGAGACTTCTCATGCCTCGTGAAATCGCCCTGGGTGACGCGCTGGTGCCCGGCATGCTGCTGGTTTATCTGGGTTGCCTGCTTGTGCTGTGGGTGGTCGACACGATCGTCGGTCGCTAC
This sequence comes from Dyella sp. PARNA 12/25, assembly GCF_055702865.1. NCBI lineage: Bacteria > Pseudomonadati > Pseudomonadota > Gammaproteobacteria > Lysobacterales > Rhodanobacteraceae > Dyella > Dyella sp. PARNA 12/25. Next base: position 230,292 of record NZ_JBVQCI010000008.1, read on the forward strand.
GGCCTGTATCGCTACGTCTGGCATCCCTCCCTGTTCCGAGTGGCCGTATTCTTCGTGCTGTTCGGTGCGGCCGGTCTGTTGTTGTATCCCTGAGCCCTTATGAAGATTCAGCCCCAAGCACTGCTACGTTTTTCCATTACCGCGGTCGCCGTGATCCTGGCGCTCGTGCTCGGCCACGCGGTGTGGCGCCACTACATGTATTCGCCCTGGACGCGCGATGGCCGCGTGCGCGCGGAAGTGATACGCATCGCGCCGGATGTTTCCGGCCTGGTGACGCGTGTGTCCGTTATCGACAACCAGGAAGTGAAGAAGGGCGACGTGCTGTTCGAGATCGACCCTGAGCGCTTCCGTATCGCCCTGCAGCAGGCCGAGGCCAATCTGGCCGCTGCCAAGGCGAGCGCCAAGGCTGCCGGCGCCAATATCGACGCCGTGCTTGCCAGCGCCGCCGCGCGCAAGGCTGAGTACGACATGCGTCAGGACCAGGCGCGTCGCCGTCAGGATCTGGCCGATGTCGTGCCGAAGGAAGAGCGTACCGATGCCAAGTCCGCCGCCGACACCGCGCTGGCTGTCTGGCAGCAGGCACAGGCTAGCGGCCATCAGGCCGGCGCCGCGCGCGAACAGGCCGAGGCCGCCGTGGTGCAGGCACAGGTCGCGGTCGATCGCGCCAGGTTGGATCTGGAGCGCACCGAGGTGCGCGCTCCCGTCGATGGCTACGTCACCAACCTGGATGTGCGCGTGGGTGACTACGCGGCAACCGGCAGCCCGCGACTCGCGCTGATCGATCGCCACAGCTACTACATCTACGGCTACTTCGAAGAAACCAAGCTGCCGCATCTGCGCGTGGGTGACCCGGTGCAGATTCGCCTGATGAGCGGCGGTGCCCAGCTCAAGGGGCGTATCACCGGTGTGGCGCGCGGCATTACCGACCGCGACAACCCCACAGGGCGCGATCTGCTGGCTGACGTCAACCCCACCTTCAACTGGGTGCGTCTGGCCCAGCGCGTGCCGGTGCGTATCGAGATCGAGGAAGACAGTATTCCCAAGGGCGTGATCCTTGCTGCCGGCATGACCGCCAGCATCGACGTGCAGCCGCGCCGCGTGCTCGACAAGGAGCAAGCGCAGCAGTAATCCCTTGTAGGAGCGCACTTGTGCGCGACCGCTGCGCCTAGTCGATGCCTTGACGCAGGTTGGTCGCGCACAAGTGAGCTCCTACATTTCCGGGGCGGTTGATAACATGTTCCACCATGAATCGACCGTTGCCCTCGCCGCGTAGTCTTGCCCGCCGACTGCTCTCACTGCGCCGTCGTCGCGAGCTGGACCTGTCCGGCTTTCCTGATTTCGCCGTGCCCGCTACCGCCATTGAAACGCTGGCGGGTCCGGCCGCATTCCGCGAAACGCTGTTGTCCCTTATCGGTCAGGCGCAGCGCCGCATCGTGCTGGTGGCGCTCTATCTGCAGGACGACGATGCCGGGCGCGAGGTGCTCGATGCCTTGTATGCGGCACGCAAGGCGCGCCCCGAGCTGCAGATCGAGGTCTACGTCGATTGGCACCGTGCGCGCCGCGGCCTGATCGGCAAGGGAAAAAGCGAAGGCAACTCGGCGATGTACCGCGACTACGCGCAGCGCTTCGGCGACGGCGTGGTGGTCCGTGGTGTGCCGGTGCAAACGCGCGAGCTGTTCGGCGTGCTGCATCTCAAGGGCTTCATCATCGACGGCGCCGTGCTGTACAGCGGGGCCAGCCTCAATGACGTGTATCTGGAAAGGCATGGGCGCTATCGCCTGGACCGCTATCACCTGATTCGTCATCGCACGCTGGCCGACAGCATGGCGGATTTCGTGCGCGCCCAGTTCTGCGACAACGACGCCGTGCCACGCTTCGACCGCTGGCCGTTGCCGCGCCCACGCGATATGCAGGAGCCCATCCGGCGCTTGCGCCAGTCGCTGCAGCAGGCGCAGTACAAGGGCCATAGCGAATCGCCGCGCGAAGGCGACGTATCGGTGATCCCGCTGGTGGGCTTTGGCCGCAGCGACAATGCGCTTAACAAGGTGTTGATCGACCTGCTGCGTGGCGCGCACAAGCGAGTGATTCTGCTCACGCCTTACTTCAATCTGCCCCGACCGGTCCGCAAGGAAATTGGGCACCTGCTGCGGCGTGGTTGCGAGTTGCACATCATGGTGGGCGACAAAACGGCGAACGATTTTTATATTCCGCCGGATCAGCCGTTTACGCGTATCGGTCTGCTGCCGTATCTGTACGAAGCCAATCTGCGCCGTTTCGCGCGCTCGCACCAAGGCGCGATCGAAAGCGGTCAGCTCAATCTGTGGTTGTGGCGGCACGGCGACAACAGCTATCACCTCAAAGGCCTATTCGTGGATGGGGAAATTGCCGTGTTGACCGGCAATAACCTCAACCCGCGTGCGTGGGCGTTGGATCTGGAGAATGGCTTGCTGCTGCGTGATCCGTCGGGTTTGTTGAATGCGCAGCATGCGGCCGAGTGGGGCGCATTGCGCAAGCACGCCACGCGCCTGGGTCACTACCGAGAGTTGCAGGGGGTGCGCAGCTATCCGCCGGAAGTGCGCCGTATGCTCAAGCGGCTGCGGCGTGTGAGGCTGGATCGTTTGCTTGGGCGCTTGCTCTGAAGCGCCGACGCAACAATCACCCACAGCTTTGTTACTACCTCAACGTCATTCCCGCGAAAGCGGGAATCCAGCGACTTTCGCCTTTTCCACAGCGTTGAAAGGCACTGGATTCCCGCTTTCGCGGGAATGACGGTGAGGCTTATGACGACGCTGACAGAAGATTCTGGGGGCGCTTAAGTCAGGCGCCTTTTAACCCGCCAATCGCTCCAATCGCAGCGTCAACCAGCGGGAAACGTCTGGCCATTCACTGTCGATCACGCTGAAGCACACCGTGTCCCGCAGCGTGCCATCCGGGCGGCGCTTGTGATTGCGCAACACACCTTCGCGGCGGGCGCCTAGTCGTTCAATCGCGCGCTGGGAATCAAGGTTGCGATGGTCCGTGTGAAGCTCCACTGCCACGCAACTCAGCGTTTCGAAAGCGTGCTGGAAAAGCAGGCGCTTGCAGGCCGTATTGACGTAACTCTTCTGCCAGCGCTTCGCGTACCACGTGTAGCCGATGGCGACACGGCGCGGATCGGCCACGATGTCGTAGAAGCGTGTGGTGCCAACGATTTCGCCCGAGCTTTTCTCGCGTACTGCAAAGGGCAGCATCAGACCGGCTTTCTGACCTTCCAGCGCCTTGCCGACATAGGCCGCTGCTTCGCCCGGTGCCGGTGCGCTGGTGAACCACAGCTTCCACAGCTCACCATCGGCGCTGGCGGCTTCCAGCGAGGGTGCGTGTTCAAGCGAGAGTGGTTCAAGCGCGACGAAAGCGTCTTCCAGTACGACAGGCGACAGCACAGGCATCGGGACTCCGGGAGAAGGGCGCTCAGGCGTCCAGGTCGGGGATCAGCTTGCTTTCAAGGCGGGCGATGTGGTCTTTCAGCAGCAGCTTGCGCTTCTTGAGCCGGGTGAGCTGAAGCTCGTCGCGGCTGAGCGTTGAAGCCAAATGCTCGATGGCCACGTCCAGATCGCGGTGTTCGACGCGCAATTCGGCCAGTAGATGGGCGATCTCGGCTTGATCCTGAACCTGCATGACGGCAGCTGGCAGCTAAGGGAATACCTCCAAGTGTACTGCTCCAGCCCCCCAGGCGGTCAGGCCGCTACAATAGGAGGCCGTCCCGCCCGATTCCGCCCATGTCCGCCCAGCCCGACGCCACCCGCACGCAGCACTACGAGGCCACCAAGCTGGCCAAGCGCCTGCGCCATCAGGTGGGCCAGGCCATTGCCGACTTCAACATGATCGAACACGGCGACAAGGTGATGGTGTGCCTGTCCGGCGGCAAGGATTCGTACACGCTGCTGGACGTCCTGTTGTCGCTGCAGGCCAAGGCGCCGATACGTTTCGAGCTGGTGGCGGTGAACCTGGACCAGAAGCAGCCGGGTTTTCCGGAGCATGTGCTGCCGGCGTACCTCACCGGGCGCGGCGTGCCATTCCACATCATTGAGCAGGACACCTACAGCACGGTCACCCGGGTGATACCCGAGGGCAAAACGATGTGCAGCCTGTGTTCGCGCCTGCGGCGCGGCGCGCTGTACCACTGGGCTGCGGCAAATGGCGTCACCAAGATCGCGCTGGGTCATCATCGCGATGACATTCTGGGTACGTTTTTTTTGAACATGTTTTACCAGGCGCAGCTCAAGGCCATGCCACCCAAGCTGCGCTCGGACGACGGGCGCCATGTGGTGATCCGCCCGCTGGCCTACTGCAAAGAAAGCGATATTGCCGACTATGCAGATCAACGCGAATTTCCCATCATCCCGTGCAATCTCTGTGGCTCGCAGGAAAACCTGCAACGCAAGGCGGTTAAGCGCATGATGGAGGACTGGGAAAAGACCCAGCCCGGCCGCGCCGAGAATATTTTCCGCGCGCTGGGCAGTGTGTCGCCTTCCCAGCTTGCCGACCGAAATCTGTTCGACTTCGCCGCGCTGGGCGCGCGCGAAGGTGTTACACGCGCCGATGCGCATCAGTGGCTTGCGGGATCGCCCGATGAGCCGTCACTCCAACAAGAATCAGTCGAGTAACGCCGTGTCCCACTTTGCATCCGTTGAAATGACCCCGGGCGATCCGATCCTGGGACTCACCGAGGCCTATCTGGCTGATCCGCGTCCGGGCAAGGTCAATCTGGGCGTTGGCATCTATTACGACGAGCAGGGCCGCATTCCGCTGATGCGTGCCGTGCAGGAGGTGGAGCAGAAGCTGGCGCTGGAAGCCAAGCCGCGCGGCTACCTGCCCATCGACGGCCTGCCGACCTATAACCTCGCCACCCAGAAGCTGGTGTTCGGTGAAGATTCGCCGCTGCTGGCCGCGGGCCGTGTGGCCACTTCGCAGACCATTGGCGGCAGCGGCGCGCTGCGCATTGGCGCCGATCTGCTGAAGAAGGTGCTGCCCACGGCCAAGGTCGCCATCAGCAACCCGAGCTGGGAAAACCATCGCGTGGTGTTCACCGCTGCTGGCTTCGACGTGGTGGAGTACGCCTACTACGATCCGCAGACCCATGGCCTCAACTTCGCCGGCATGCTGGCCGACCTCGGCAAGCTGGAGCCGGGCACGGTGGTGCTGCTGCACGCGTGCTGCCACAACCCGACCGGCGTGGATTTGAATGCCGAACAGTGGCAGCAGGTGGTGGACCTGGTGAAGGAGCGCAAGCTGATGCCCTTCATCGACATGGCCTACCAGGGCTTCGATGAAGGCATCGATGCCGATGCCACGGCGGTGCGCCTGTTTGCGGCGTCTGGCGTCGAAGCTTTCGTGGTCGCCAACTCGTACTCCAAGTCGTTCTCGCTGTACGGCGAGCGCGTGGGTGCGTTGTCCATCGTGGGCAAGGATCGCGAGGAAGCACTGCGCGTGCAGTCGCTGGTCAAGCGCACCATCCGCTCCAACTACTCCAGCCCGGCCACGCACGGCGGCGCGCTGGTCTCCGGTGTGCTCAACAGCGTGGAGCTGAAGGCCATGTGGGAGCAGGAGCTCGGTGAGATGCGTGAACGCATCCACGCCATGCGTGCCGGCATGGTGGAGAAGCTGGCCGCTTCCGGCGCATCGCAGTACGGCTTCATCCAGGAGCAGGCGGGCATGTTCTCCTACTCTGGCCTGAGCAAGGCCCAGGTGGACCGCCTGCGCGAGGAGTACGCCATCTACGCCATCGGCACCGGCCGCATCTGCGTGGCGGCGTTGAATCGCAACAACCTGGATACGGTGGTTAGTGCCGTCGCTGCGGTCAGCCGCTGATAGAAGCCCAAACCTACATGCTCGTCATCCCGGCGCAGGCCGGGATCCAGCGCCTCAGTTTCTGAGAAAGCGACACAGCACCATCGATGCTTGTCGCCACTGGATTCCGGCCCTTGCCCCCTTTTTGGGGGTACGCCGGAATGACGGCAAAACCACGGATACCGAATGTTCTTCCGCAATCTAAGGATCGGTTAGATCCTGTGGACTCGTAAAGATCGGATTGTGCCCATGGACTACCATGCGTTGCCAGCCAGTGAGAGCTAAGTAAGGCTCTCATTGGCCGACTAACATCACTTGGGCAAGGAACATGGCGCAATTGTTAGGAGTCAATCTGCAGCCTCATCGGGCTGCAGTGAATGAGGGCCAGATCAACTGGGAGCCATTTGGGCCAAAGATCTGCGGCTTGCCTCAACTGACGTGGGAGACAGGGATGCCGTGGCGAGAGGCCAATCTCTGGTTGTATGAACGCGCGTGTGAGAAGCAAGTCGGTCTGAAGACCGTACTCTCCAATGCAGCGTCGCTGCATTCATACGCCAAGTGGCTGGAGTCCACGGGAACGCATTGGTGGGAGTTTCCGCAACGGAAGGCTGACCGCTGTCTGGTCCGCTATCGGGGAGCGTTGATCAAAGCGCGAGATGTCGGTGAAGTGGCGCCCTCGACAGCGGCAGCCCGGATGCGCGCCGTGATCGCCTTCTACAGATGGCTCAAGAGTACGGGTCTCATTTCTACTGAATGGCCCATGTGGCGGGACCGTATCGTCGGTATTCGCTCAACGGATGTCACTGGTCTTGACCGTACGTTGGCCGTCGCCAGCACCGATCTCTCGATCCCTCACCGGGCGAGAGATGGGATACGCCTGGAGGATGGCGTCACACCACTCAGCTTAGAGGACCGTGATGCGCTTCTGAGGCTGGCCAAGGAGCACGCTTCGGAGGAAGTGTTCCTGATGTTGGCCTTGGGATTCTTTACTGGCATGCGCCTTGGCACGATTTGTAACCTCAAGTGCGGCACTCTATTGAACGCCGCACCCGACGTGAGCGGACCGTTCATGTACCGGCTAGCAGTGGGCCCTAACGCCAGCCCTCCTGTAGCGACTAAGTACGGCGTGACGGGCCATATTCTGATCGCGTCTCCACTGCTCCAGCGCGTACGCAATTACGTGATGTCGGTAAGGCGGTTGAATCGCGAGGCGAAGGCAAGCCACGATCATAAGGATTTGGTGTTTCTTACCCGCTACGGGAACCCGTATGCCGCACGTGGTGCAGATAAGAGCCCGAGTCTGAACACCGAGATCTATCGGCTGAAGAAGGTGGTGTGCGCGAACGGACCTCATCTGCGCGACTTCAATTTTCATCAGACGCGCGCGACCTTCGGTACAGCCGTCGCTGAGATTGCCATCCGTGTTGGCGGTCCCATCAATGCCATTGCGCTGGTCAAAGACTTGCTCTTGCATAAGCATGAAGCGACTTCACTGAAGTACATCAAGTTCGTTCAGCAGCAACCCATTAAAGAGGCGCTTGCGAACGAGTTCAGCCGCGACTTCATTGGTGCCCTAAGTCCCAAGCTTGAGCCAACGCTGTGATGTCGCTGCCGGTGTTGGACTTTCCGGAAATGCCCATAGGGCCCCAGGAGAAACCATGGAGTCTGCAGGCGCTCCTGTATCGAGGGGCGGCTAAAGCCAATCGTTGCCATGTTCACCATCAGATCGATCATGGTCTGCTAGGGCCAGCAAGACGTGCACGATTACAGGTCCTGACGAAACTTCATGACTACTTGCGGGCCAAGTTGGTCGCTGGTAGCCCTAAAGCCACGCTTCGAGGTGAGATTCGCCGATTGCGGTCGCTCTATGCCTATGCCGACACTATTGATGAGGACATCACGCTCGCCAATGTCGAGCAGATTTTTGTTCAGTGGGCGCACAGCCAAGAGCAGCGTGTTCGGCTAAAGACCCTGTCAGTTGCGTCGCTCTACGGCACCGGGTGTCAGCTCTCGAGTTTGCTTGCGCACGCGCTGGATTTACCGTCGGACAGGGCCTTACGAAGAGCCGCGCGGCTAAGATTTCCGAAGTCCAATAAGAAGGTCCTGGGTACCCAAACCGACAAGCAGAACTTGTCCGATACGTATGCGATGGGTCATGCCTTACTTGATATCGCCAACGCGCTGACGTTGGAGAAGATCAACGGCCCGTTGCCGATCGAGATGTGGTTGCGCACCGGTCAACGTTGGCAAGAGTGGTCAGGGCTCAAGCCAGCCAATCGTGTGCGTACTTTGAATCCGCAGATGCATAATCCGTCGGTGGTCCGGAAGGTGCAGGCACTCCGCGAGCGATGGTCGCAAGATACCTCGTTACGCGTACGCTTCCCCTTGATCAACCTGCGCCTGGAAGCTGAATTGCAGATCTTCATTGCGCAAACAGGTATGAATCTGTCTCAGGCAGCCAAGCTTCGCATGGGCGATTTTCGATACCAGAGCTATAACGGTGGTTACGCCGTACGCCGGTACAAGGGCAGGAGGCGGGGCGAGGTCGAGTTCGAGATTTTCTCTGAATATCGTCCTGTGTTTGAGCGCTACCTCAACTGGCGCGAGCAAGTTTTCCCTGAGAGCAAGGACGGGCTGCTCTTCCCATTCCTTTCCGTTCATGGCGAGGGGGAGAGACAGCAAATGTACTGCAACCGGACCAAGCGAACGCTTGAGGCCTTGGGTGTACCATTTTTTGGCGCTCGACAGCTTCGCTGTACGCGTATCAACTGGTTGTTGCGTCGCTCTGACGACCCCGTGCTCACGGCGGAGCAAGCGCAGCACACGGTACAGACGTTGGTCCGCCAATACGAACGACCGCACCATCAGAGGGCTGCCATTGAGGCTACACGGTTCTGGCAGGTGACCGATCCAGCTATCACTCCGCCGAGTCCAGGCGCGTGCGTGGGGATATTGCCGATGTCTCGAGCCGATACACCAGGGACCGCACCCACTCCAGACTGTGTGAACGCCGGGGGATGCCTGTTCTGTCTTCAGCATCGCGATATCGATAGTTTCGACCACGTTTGGTCTCTGGCGAGTTTTCGCCACCTTAAGAGTCTGGAACTCACCCGGGCCAACATCGGTGGTTCCCAGGACAAACCGACGTCACTGCTGGTCGTTGAGCGAGCTAGCGAAAAGATTGAGGGCTTTGCCGCGGGAGATGGCGAGCAGCCGGCGTGGGCGGTGGAGGCGGTGGCACGTGTTACGGAAGGGCATTACCACCCGTATTGGGATGGCTTGATTCAATTGGCGGAGCACCTTGAATGGGTCTAGCACTGACATTGAAGGTGGCGCAGGCAACCATCACCCCCTCACACGCGTACTTTCGACTGCCGAGCTGGCCGCCACCGGAGGATTTCCCGGTCGTGGTCGATCGCCATGGGAGTGTGGTGAGCCGCTTTTCGGACTCTGTGTGGGATTTGGCGGTATACGCCGGTCAGTCCACCATCCTCAACTTTGGGGATGGGCCCAAGCTAAACGGCGCACCGCCCATCGATGCTGCTAATGCCAGGCTACTTCGGTTGGTAATGGCATGGCTCATGTTTGGTGACCGCCCCATGGTGGGCACTGCGTCCCTTCGTAATCGGTTTTCTGAGTTGAGACCCCTGTTTGTGCTCTGCTCCCAGAAGGGCATTGTGGCGTCGGCGCTGGCTAACTTCCCCCAAGTGGCAAAGGAGTTGCCCCAGATCTCCGCTGCTAAATCCGAACGGTTCTTGCGGGTGTTGCATGACCTTTGGCTGGCACGAGATGCAATTGGTTTCCAATTGCTCGATCAGGAAGGGCTTCGGCATTTCGCGACAGCCATCTCTACCGAAGAGCGGCGTCAGACACCTTTTATTCCACCGCGCATTTGGCTCTATCAGGTCCAGCGACTGCGAACTTTCCTGGATGATTTTCACCAGCATGCTAACGCGGTAGGTGCGCTCTATCGCCTTTGCCTGGAGGCGACGGAAGCATCCGCTACGTCCCCCTCGCCCGGAGCTGAGATTCCTGCCAACGGCTGGTTTGCTGAGGCAGCTCGGCGGCTCCAGGTGGCGGAACTCCTGCAACGTTGGTGTTTGAAAGATGGGCAGCTGCTGCCTCCCGATGCCCATCCGAGAATGCTGTCGTCCTACCTGGGGCAAGTCGGTTTCGTTGGTATGGCATACCTCATTAACTTCTCTGGTATGCGCCGCAGTGAATTCCGATCATTGCGGGCCAACTGCCTTGAGATCGAGCACGACACTCGATTTGGAGATATCTACTTGCTGAGAGGAACCACGAGCAAGACAATTGAGGACGATGACGCCCTATGGGTGACTTCCCCTACGGCGCGCTTGGGCGTCGATGCCTTGGCGGCAGTATCTCGCTTGCGCCTGGAGGCCGCTCTCCGCTATCCCGATGTTCCGGTTCGCGAGAATGATTGCGCGAATCCACGATTGATGGTCCGAGCCTATGACCCTTGGTTAGGCACCCAGCGCGGGAGTCTGCGCCGTGACCTGTCTATCCTCCATCGTGTTCGAACCTACGCCAACTGGAACCAGGGTTGTCCCACCCTGTTTGACCCCGAGGAACTCCGAATAAATCAATCCGATTTGGATATGGCGCGACTGATTAATCCTACGCTGGACCAAGATAAGTTCTACGTGGGAGCGTTATGGCCCCTGGCTTGGCATCAATTGCGGCGAACTACGGCAGTCAATATGATCGCATCAGGTATCGTCAGTGATGCATCAGTTCAATATCAATTGAAGCACTTGACGCGCGCAATGTCGCTTTATTACGGGCAAGGCTACTCTCAGCGTAACCTGAATCAAGCTGCGCGCGAGGATTACATCCGAACGACCTACGAGATGTTGAGCTTGCAAGCCAGTCAACTGGTTGGTGATGATTTTGCTTCGCTCATTGGACCTCAGCATAAGACCAACATGCTCTGCGCTATCCGTGACGCCGATCTGATTGGACTGGAACGCAAAGCCAAGGCTGGCCAGCTCCACGTGCGTCGGACGCTCTTGGGCGTGTGTTTGAAAAAGGGGGCTTGCCCCTTTGGCGGTATCGAGTCGATCACTCCTTGTGCTGGCGCGGGCAGCCATCCGGTGTGCCCTGATGGTCTGGTCGACAAGCGCAAGCGGGGGGCGTTCGTTGCCTTAAAGGAGGTGGCTTCCGTCCGATTATCATCAGCGACCGAGGGCACACCTTTGCATGAATCGCTGACATATCAGTGCAAAGCCTTAGAGCATGTCATCAATGTCATCGACACCCACTCCTGAGTACGGCCTGGCTGAAAAAGCCTTTCGTGAGGCCTTCGAGCGCTTGAAACGGGACGTGCCTACTCTGCTTCCAAAGGGGACGCCCGTCACCCAGAATAATGTGGCACGGGAGGACGGCAAGGATCCCAGTGCCCTTCGAAAGAGCCGCTTCCCCACACTCGTCGCAGAGATTCAGGCCTACGTCGAGACGCACAATGCTTCTCAAAAATCTTCCGCGCGGCAAGATGTGCTGGGTGCCCGAAAGCGTAACAACGAGCTTAAAGAGAAGATCGATCGCGTAATCATTGAGAGGGATCAGGCGCTATCACTACTCGTGGAAGCAGATGCCAAGATCGTTGAGCTCACAGCGGAAATATCGAGGCTTCGAGCGATGTTGCCCGCCTCCAATGTGACACCCTTAAGCACATTGCGCTGAGGTTGCAAGTCACAAAGTGACGAGAATGGAGAGGTTCGCTACGGGGCGAGAACGTATGCTCTAAGGCCCAATAAAAATGCGCTCGAAGCAAAACCCCGCAAATTACCCCAGGTTGTAGTAGAACTCGGCGTAGTACTCTCCCGTGCCCACCGGGATCTGGCCAAGCGTGAATTGAACCGCTTGAGGTATCCAGTTCATCACCTGCGCAACTTCCTCTGCCATATTGATCTCCATCGGGGCAGATTTGATCAGGGCGTGAAAGTATTCATCGATTCTTCCACGGAGAATCGATTCAGCGTGATGTGTGCTTCCAGCCACGGCAATGCATACTCGCACACCCTCTCCTGTGGCGTAATAGATCATGTAAGAGACGAACAAGCCACGAACGAGAAACTGCGAATCAGGGCTATCGGCATGCATGTTCGGCTACCTCGTTGGATGATGCGTCAGCGGGCCGTCTGGCCGAAGTTCAGGGAAGGTCTGAAGAATGCGCCAAGGCTCATTTGGTCGTGCTCGTCAGCCTTTTAGGACCCATCCCGACCGGGCACTCTATTTGTGGCCATTTCGCTACCAATCGCTGGACTTGCCACCACCCAGTGAACTCCTGAATGTCCAAACAGGTTTTACTGTACAAATGGCGCAATAGAGCACAGCGCGATATCAGCACTTAGGACGCCGTTCCAGGATGTCCGCTATGGGTCGGGAGCGGACCTAAACAGCCCCGCTAGCCAGTCATGCCGGCTTCACGACGCCCAAACAACAAGTACATTTACACCAATCACCAGTGGACAAAGAGCTACACGTCCTTGCCGAGTGTTTCCAGAGAAGTAATGCGGCTTGTTAATATCTTAATGTCATTGAGCGACCAATGACCAAGATTATTTTGTATAAAGTCAAATATCTCTGGAATTTCCGCCTCGGAACTTACGAAGATATATCGGATATCACTCGCCGTAAAACGCAGCGCGTGCTTTTCGACCGCCGCATTTAGCTCTGCACGCTTTGCATCGGTATCATCTCTGAATGCTACATGCTCATATGCGTGGGGCACGAAACGCCACTCATTTTCTTGATAGAAATCTTTTGCGATTAGCTCACCCCTAATGACCATGCTGCCAGACAGAGGCTTCACCATCGATAGTATGGACTGAAAGTGTGTATCACAATCCAATAGCTCGCCAATTGCGTCTATTTTTTCGCCGGTTAATTTGAAGAGGTCGATCATGAGCTTTGTGACGACCCCGGTACTCGGCGTATATATCAACGGCTGCAACGAGCTCTTAAGCCCCCATTCTTTTGTGACACCCAGGCCATAGTTGCCATAAAAATCGGTGTGCTCAGAAATCCGAGAAATAGGTATGTCGCAAAAGCTGACCATCGGCACACCCACGAATTCAACTGAACCAGCCCCTAGCCAGCTTATGTCTTCTAGGCAATATCGCGGATAAAAGCCACTCTTCAAAATGCCCTTCAAAAACTCTAAGGAGCGCGTGAAGTGAAAGAGGGTGTTCGATTTTGGAGTGCTCACGGTGCTCTGTACCTCAATTGGCGTCTATCTTTGTAATTTCTAATGTCGACTATGGGTCGGAAGCGGACACTTTCGATCTTATTCTGAACCAGCGCTCTTAGCGCCTTTGCCCGACCAAAGGTCGCAGCCTCGTTGAACTCTTCCTCGGTGGATAGAACGTCATCGGTGCCGAGTCGGGTCGCGACAAAATGTCGTAAAAGCAGGGCGACGGCATGCCGTTGAGAGTCGCTGCAAAAGCCAAGAAGCGGGTTCTCAGTGCCATGCAACACTCCTTCCGCTTGCGCGTCTATAGTGTGTTGCGTTGACCGGCTGGCGTTGGGGTTCACATGCATGGTGAGTCGAGGGTGAAATGAGCCGAGAGTGGCCTTTCTATTTGGTGATCGCGCTCATGGCCCTTCCGGCTCCGTTGGCAATTATTTCGGTCGCCACCTTCAACTTGAGGACGTACTTGTTGGTGCGAAAGGTCCAGGATGCCTATGGGCAACTAGGTCGGAAGTGGCCGTTTTGGTCCAACACGGAAAGGCAGATTGCCTTCGTGCTATCTCCCGATCAGATCATGCACGACGAACCTGGAATCGCTTCGACTGAGAAGGCTTGCCACATGTTTGCTCGTAGATCACCTTCAGCAGAAGCTCGAAGCCAAGTAGCCGCAATAGATAGGCCGAATTTGAGTCATCCGTGTCACTTAGGCGTTCAGCTGCCCGGAGGCGGGATGCACTCTCATTCAGCATTAGCTTCCGTCGCAGCTGATCCATGCTCCAGCCTCAGTGTAGTTACACGGCCAATCTATCCCGTCGAAGCCCCGTGCCTGCGAGGCTGGGAAAGGTCCGCTTCGGGTCGCAAGCGGACCTTGGCCGATTGGCGTCAGTTAATCATGAAATCTAGACGCAGTCGCCCGATCGCGATCATCTAAGGCTTGGCACCACTGACTGACCAGCGCATACTGGCAGAGCTGGGAAGTTAGCATTCTGTCGCGCCCTAACGCCACATGGATGACCGACGCCCCGCCAGGCCGCCTTCGGGCGGCTTGTTTTTTGCTCCTTTAGTGGCGTTTTGCGGAGCGTCATAAGCGAAGCTGACATCGCAAAACATTTTTTTGCTGCAGAGTGCGGTGTTGTTGCGTTGATCACTTAAGCGTACATACGAGTGCGTCCACGAGAGGAATGCAACTCAACTAAGCACCGAGTTGTAGAGGCATTGCGGCATTAATCTCCTGGCCTGAGTAAAGGTGCAATGCGACTTTGCACCAGCGCGTGGATGAAGGCGCAATCCAATATTGCAACATGCGAAGCCTCCAGCAGCTCGCCGCCAATCTCCCCTTGGAATTCACCTTCGCGCCAAAGCAGCGCGCGCCAGACCGCGGAATCCCGAGTAGTCGTATAGGAGCCTTCGTAAGTGTAGGGGCCGAACACACCACGCAGAGTCGTCATCTAGCGACCTCTTCATACCGAGCAGAGCGATTGATCCATTGCTGATGGGCGTTGCTGACTGCTCCTGATCCGAGCAACGCCCGTCTTGATCCTCCGCCGTGCCACATGGTGTGTCCATACATCATTCAGCCCGCCTTTCGGCCTAGATGTGCCCAGTCCAAGATTTCAGACCGTCCGTCATCTCCACCCGTGCTGCGCACGAACAGGCTGCCACCGCCGGGCCAACCTCGATCTGGTGATCCTGGGGCGTCCGCTTTGGGTTGCGACTTCAGCCGGTCAACGCAACACACTATAGACGCGCAAGCGGAAGGAGTGTTGCATGGCACGCAGACC